>DBDW01000015.1 GCA_002293825.1 Candidatus Magasanikbacteria bacterium UBA922
AGATGTGTATAAGAGACAGCTCTATTTAGTAACAACTAATTGCCTCAGCACTCCCTAATTTAGACAACACATTAATGCAATCCTCTCCCGGATTCAACTGGGTACGGACAGCAGGTATCGTCTCTTCAGGAGTAAAACTAATACTCTCAACCACTTCAATAAACTCTTCCGGAGAAACCGATCCATAGATAAATAATTCCTCAGTATCATTTACAGGTATGTAGACAGTCTGTATGTCTACCCCACCTTCAGCACGACCATATCCTACTGGATAGATCTCTCCATCGATAACAACGGATCGGGTAGTACCGCTACTTGGTAGTGCACTATTTTGGCTCTGTTCATTGTTTTCACTTGAAACATTTCTGCGAGGTTGTTTTACAATCGTGACAAATTCTTTATCATGCGAACCTCTAAACATGAATCCTGTGTTATTTGCAATCTCTGTAGCAGACCACTGTTTTGGATAGGTGATTTTAAATGAACCAAGTGAGGAAACAGTAAACGTGGTTTTATCAGTATCAAGTCCTTCCCGAGACCGTACGTTATTTTCGATTCGTATCCTCATTTCAGACGGACTAATCTCTCCAGACGGCGTATTTGAAACACCCCCTTGTATTGCCTTACACCCACCGCCGAGCAATATCACACTTCCTGCAAGTACACCGAGCATTCCGACCAACGCAAGAAATTTATGATTAGTTTTTCCCTTTGTACCACCAAATGATTTTTCCACCTTCGCAATACGTTCACGAGTGGCAATCACTGTATCAGGATTAAGAGAAATACTATCAATTCCTTCACGAACTAAAAATTCTGCAAATTCTGGATAATCACTTGGCGCTTGGCCACAAATCCCAATCTTTCGCTTATGTCGTCGAGCAACCTTGATCACTTGAGAGATAAGCGAGATGACTGCGGCATTTTTTTCATCATACACATGACTCACGACCGCAGAATCTCGATCGACCCCTAGTGTAAGTTGGGTCAAATCATTTGAACCAATACTAAAACCATCAAATATACGCGCAAATTCTTCTGCAAGAATCACATTCGATGGTATCTCACACATAACATACACTTTGAGCCCATCTTCACCCTGTCGCAATCCAAACTCTGACATTGTCTTAAGTACATTTTTCCCTTCTTCAGGTGTGCGACAAAATGGAACCATCACAATCACATTATCGAGACCCCATTCACTTCGAACTTTTTTCAACGCCTCACACTCAATCCCAAACGCATCCTTGTATTCAGGGGAATAATAGCGAGACGCACCTCGCCATCCTATCATTGGATTTTCTTCTTTTGGTTCAAATTCACGACCACCAATCAGGGTTGCATATTCATTTGTCTTGAAATCAGATAATCGAACAATCACATCTTTGGGATAGAATGCAGCTGCAATACGTGCAATTCCGTCCGCAAGTTTATCAACTCCGTACTGTCGCTTATCATCATATCCCACAGTAAGCTCTGCGATTTTTTTCTTAGCAGTCTTATCTTTTAGTTTTTTGAAATTCAATAATGCAGACGGATGAATACGAATAAAATTTGAAAAAATAAACTCTTCACGAGCCAATCCCACTCCATCATTTGGAAGATATGACAATGCAAACGCATGATCCGGATCTCCCACGTTCATCATCACCTTGGTCTTGGTTTTCGTCGTCTGTTTTACCTCGGTCTTCTTCACTTCAAATGGCAAAATTCCTCGATAAATACGACCCTCATCACCCTCTGCGCAAGAAACAGTTACCTGTGCCCCTGTTTTTATAAGCGCACGCGCCCCATTCGTACCCACCACACAAGGAACCCCCAACTCGCGTGATACAATCGCCGCATGACTAGTCTTGCCGCCCTGTTCTGTAACAATTGCTGAAGCCAAACGCATAATCGGTTCCCAATCGGGATCTGTAATGCGCGTAATCAAGACCTCGCCTTTCTTGAATAATTTCATGTCTTTTGGATCATTGATCACTCGAGCAGTGCCTGCACCAATTTTCTGACCAATTGAAATTCCATGAGCAATCATTTTCCCTTTTTCTTTCAATTCATATGATTCAATACTGGTATGATCCACCTGCGACTGCACTGTCTCAGGGCGAGCCTGCACAATGTATAGTTTTCCTGTAACTCCATCCTTTGCCCACTCGATATCCTGAGCTTTGTGATAAAACTTCTCTATCTCCATTCCCCATTGTGCAAGTGTGAGTACATCCTCATCTGAAATACACAATCTACGACGATCTTCCGTAGTAACTACATTCTGCACCGTACCTCTTTTACCATATACCAATTTCACCTCTTTTGAACCACAAATTCTACTAATAATAGCTTTCTTACCTTTGCGTACACCTTCTTTGAATATATAAAATTGATCTGGTGTGACCCGACCTTTCACCACATATTCACCTAATCCATACGAAGCATTGATGAGTACGACGCCAGGAAATCCAGATTCGGTATCAATCGTAAACAATACACCCGAAATTCCTTTGTCTGAGCGAACCATGGTCTGCACCGTAACAGACAATGCCACTGCCAAATGATCGAATCCTTTGGTCTCTCGATATGAAATCGCTCGATTGGTAAATAATGATGCGATACATTTTTTGACTGCACGAAGCAATTCATCATGCCCTTCAACATTGAGATAAGTTTCTTGTTGTCCTGCAAAACTCGCATCAGGCAAATCTTCTGCAGTCGCACTCGAACGCACTGCAACAGAAAGTCTTTTTACACCTTCTTGTTTTTTGAGTGATTCGTATGAATCAATAATTTCTCTCTTTAGATCTTCAGGAAATTCTGCATTGAGAATACGTGTTCGAACTTTTTTCCCCACGCGAGTGAGCTCTCTAATATTCAAGACATTCAATCCTTTAATATCTTTTTTAATTGCTTTATCAAGACCGTGTGCATGAAAAAAATCCCAATATGCCCGCGCAGTAATCGCAAAACCATTGGGAACTGAAATATGTTTTGCCTTGAGCCCTGTATACATCTCACCAAGAGATGCATTTTTTCCACCGACGAGAGGAATATCATCAATTCCAATTTCTTCGAACCACAATATATGTGCTTTTTCACGTGCACGTACCACTTCTTCTCTTTTCTTTTTTGTGTTTCGAATCATACTGCGTAGTAGTATAACATATTACAAAACAGCCGACGAGATATTTGTCGGCTGTTATCAACAGTTTTACAAAATTATATTCTTATATTACTTCACGAACTTCAAGCAAATTTACATGTCCTGCTTGTCCTACCGGTTCTCCTGCTACCACAATAATCTTATCTCCACTTTCTACCAATTTCGCATCTTTCAATTTTACAATCGACCGCTCAATAAGCTCTTCAATGGTTTTGCATTCTTCAAGCATAAACGGACGCACGCCCCACGATAAATTTAATTGTCGTAACACTCTATGTGAATTAGTCGCTACCGCAATTGGTAATTCAGGTCGATTTTCTGCAATCAGTCTACCTGTTTCTCCAGAAAAAGAAGCAGAAAGAATTACAGTTGCACCCACTTCTTCGGCCACTAACTTTGAAAGTCCACTCATAGTACGCTCAATCGTTTTCTTTTTTGATGTTGTGCCAATTTCGTTTTCTATATTATTATACTCAGAAGCTTCTGCAGAAATAATAATTTTTGCCATGGTGTGAATAGTTTCAACTGGAAATTCACCTGTTGCGGTCTCGTTTGATAACATCACCGCATCAGTATGATCGATAACAGCGTTTGACACATCAGACACCTCGGCACGAGTAGGTCGAGGACTGTGTTGCATGGAATCAAGCATTTGTGTTGCTACAATTACTGGCTTAGCATGCGCACGCGCAAGATCAATGATTTTCTTTTGAGTCAACGGAACACTCTCAGCTGGCATCTCGACTCCCAAATCACCTCGAGCGATCATAATTCCATCAGAAACTTCGATAATTTTTTCAATCTTTTTCACCGCTTCGTATCTCTCTATTTTTGCAATAATCCTAATCGGACTTTCACCTGATATGCCAAGTGATTGTTCAATTTCTTTGATATGAAACTTTACATCAAGTATGTCCTGAGGATCCATCACAAATGATAACGCCACCCACTCGATCCCTTGCTCTACTCCAAATTTCAAATCATTTTTGTCTTTTTCAGTCAAGACGTCGAGAGTCTTTAGATCGGTGTCAGGAATATTCAATCCCTTGTGAGACGTAAGAACTCCCCCCACCACTACCCGTGCAATAATACGAGCACGCTCAACTCGAATCACTACTACTTCAAGTTTTCCATCGTCTAACAGTATTCGCTCTCCCGATTTTACATACTCACTCAAACGATCGAATCCGATAGGAATCTCTGCAGCTGTTTCTGGGGTATGAGAAAAAACCACTTCTTCACCCTCCTTCAATACCACTCCTTCTTTTGGAAGCACACCCAATCTAAGTTTTGGACCCTGTAAATCTTGTACTATTGCAATCGGTTCCCCCGTACGTTTTTCTACTTCGCGAATATGGTCGATAAGCATCGCATGATTTTCGTATGTACCATGAGAAAAATTCAATCGGCAGACATTCATTCCTGCACGTACCATTTTTTCCAATGTTTCAACATTTTCAGACGCCGGACCAATGGTTGCCACTATTTTTGTTTGTTTGATTTTTTTGCTCATATATAATAATACGTGATATATGGGTATAGTGTAGCGTGAAAGTATAAAAGGAGCAACTATACACGCTCACATGAGAAAAACCCTTCCCACCAGACATTTACGATCTTTTTCGCACAAGATACACCTTTACCACTTCTACAAATATCATATTTACGAGCCCAAAGGTGAGAAGAATTCCCCACTCCTGCAGACCCAATGGGACGGTATGTAAAATCTTCTGTAAGGGAGCCCAATATACCGCAGCAATCAAGAGAACCCATCCTGATAGCACCGCACTCGTTAAATACGTATTATCAAACCACGGAATCCTAAACAATGATTTTTTGAGATTTCGAATTGGATAGATATAGAAAAGCGCATCCACTGCAAATGCAAGAAACATCATCGTTCTAATCATCTCAATACTTGTATGTACTCGGTAAAAATAGAGGAACATACTAATCAGTAATATATTTGCAAAAATAGTTTTAGCAACTATAATGGTGCGAATTTCAGAATCAATAATAGAAGCATTCCGTTTTCTTGGAGGCTCATGCATATTTTCAGGATCCGTACGATCGAACGCAAGTGCGATCACTGGAAATGAATCCTGGATCAGATTTACCCACAAAATCTGAACTGGGAGCACCGGCAATGGAAGTCCCCCGATAATACTGGCGGTAATCAGCAAGACTTCTGAAAAACTACTCGACAATAAATAGAGAACGACTTTTTTAATATTTTGATAAATACCGCGACCTTCTTCGACTGAGGCTACGATGGTAGTAAATGAATTATTCAAAAGAATCAAATCAGCGATTTCTTTTGCAACATCGGTACCTGATCCTACCGCAACCCCAATGTCCGCAGCCTTGAGCGCAGGAGCATCATTTACCCCGTCTCCAGTCATTGCCACCACTTCACCCTGAGACTGAAGTATTTTCACCAATCTCATCTTATGTTTTGGCTCAACACGTGCAAACACTGATACTGACCTCATTTTTTCTATCAATTCCTGATCGCTGAGCGTATCAATCTCGACCCCTTCACACACCTCACTTCTCCCATCTCCAATTCCTGCAGCACGCGCGATCGTAAACGCAGTGGAACGATGGTCACCGGTCATCATCATCACTCGAATTCCCGCCCGTTCTGCAGCCTTGACCGTATCAGGCACATCACTTCTCAGTGGATCCGCAAACACCACGAGTCCAGCCAATACCAAATCCGTAAGATCATGCTCTGATACTACTTTTTTACTCCCATGCACCTCTTTATATGCAATTGCAATTACACGCAAGCCTTCTGCGGTGAGACTTCGTTCTTTTGTTTTAATATGTTTTTCTCCACTACCACCCCATGGAATTTTTTTTCCATACGCTCGATAACTTCCTAACCGTGGATACAGTTTTTCTGGCGCGCCTTTCACCACGACAAGATGAGAAGTCCTCTCACTCACCAACACCCCCATGTATTTCTTTTTACTATCAAATGGAATATCTGCTTTTCGCTCATAGATCTGATCCAATTTTGATTTATACATTCCGAGCACGCACCCATATTTGATAAGTGCCACATCAGTTAGATTACCAGAAATATTCCATTCATGTTCTTGTTTTTCAACATTCTCAATCAATCCATCATTACAGACAATACCTAATTCAACCGCGTATCGCGCATCACTCAAATCAGAATCTTCACTTTTTTCAACCACCTTTAGATCTTCTGCACGTAGTACTGACATCGGTGTTACTACTTGCACCACCGACATATTACCCTCGGTCAGAGTACCTGTCTTGTCGGTACAAATCACCGACACCGAACCTAATGTTTCTGCGGCAAGTAGTTTTCTCACCAATGCATGACGTCGCAACACATGCTTCATACCAATTGCAAGAATCACCGTCATCGATATCGCTAATCCTTCGGGAATTGCAGCAACAGCCACTGCAACTGCTGTCTTGAATAGCTCAATACCACTTCTCCCCGCCTCTTCTGAAGAAAAAAACACCCCCAAGCCCATAATTATCGTACACATCAGAAGCACCACGACACCGAGAATACGCCCCAATCTTGAAATTTGTTTTTGTAATGGTGTAGACTCTTCCCCAATATCTTCGACCATTTCTGCAATTTTCCCTATTTCGGTCTGTCTTCCAGTATGTGTCACTACTACGACCGCTCGACCACGAGTTACTACGGTTCCGCGATATGCCATATTGGCACGATCTGCAATCGCCACATTTTTCTGAGCAATCTTTTCAGTTATTTTTCGCTGAGGCTCCACTTCACCCGTCAATACGGCTTCATTTATTTCACATTCAGAAACTTCGATAATCCGACCGTCGGCCTGCACCTTGTCTCCTGCGCGAATATTCATAATATCTCCAGGAACAATCTCTTCGCTTGGCACTCGAATCGCAACACCATCACGCACTACCGTTGCGGTATAGGTCACCATGTCTTTCAATTTTTTCAACGCTGCGTTTGCTTGATACTCTTGCACAAACCCAACCAGCACATTTACTCCCACCGTAATCGCAATCACGATCACATCTACCATTTCAGCCAAGACAAAACTTACGATTCCTGCAATAATCAAAATAATGATTAACGGACTTCTGAATTGATCGATAAAAATATTCCATCCCGTCGATTCACCTTTTTTTCCTACAATTTCATTGGTACCGTACTCACGAAGACGATGCTGTGCCTCAGATGTAGAAAGCCCTGATTTCGTAGTCAAAAGACTATCAAGAGAGTGTGAAATTGAGAGACCGTGAAATTCAGTACTTTTCGACATATGCATTTTCTTGACTTTTTTATCTACATAGTATATCATATTTCCGTCTTTATGACCCTGTAGCTCAGCTGGTAGAGCAGTGGCCTTTTAAGCCAATGGTCGTGGGTTCGATCCCCACCGGGGTCACAATAAAACCAACCTGTAAAGGTTGGTTTTATATATCACACAGACACATTTTCTCCTTGACTATTACAAAAAAATACGGTATATCATATACCTGTCTTCCTCACCATCGGAGAGCGCCATGAAGAGTATTGAGAAGGAAATTCCGTGCAAACTCGCAGACTTCTACACCAAGCCTGCACACCTCAACACTGTCGGCGGAACCATCGCTGAAACGGCCACAGAACTCGAGATCAGACCCACCTTCATCATCGGACACCGAGAAAAAGGAGCCCTACTCTCACACGCTACTGCACTCCACCTGTCGGCCAGAAGTTCGTGGACCACTGAGTACGATCAGAAAATCATGCTCCAGCCAGGCTACGAGACAATGATCAGAGGTGAGCGCGTACTGATCGTGTTTTACAAAGAGATGGGATACCGAGAGCGAGAAATGCTCATTCATATCGTACGTTCATGCGGAGGCACGATCGTCGGCAAGACCATGGTCACCGAGAAAAACATCGTCATGAGCAAAATCTAGACAGAAGACACCTGCTCCTTATCCACCCACTAGACGCAACCCACCTACCCGTGGTTTGCGCAACAAAAACCGTTCGCACACCACATGTGTTCCTAAGACTTGGGAATATATGTGGAGGACTTGCGAACGGTTTTTTGATAGGTAAACTATTTATTCCCACGTAATCAAATTATGTGGCAATGTCCATCCAGCCCAACTCATCATCCCATACATTTCTGAAACATGATCGAGGTTCATTCTATCGTAAGAAAACGTCCCTAAATTATGTGAATTATGTACGATATAATCAAGATTTTTAAATACAGTATTTTCAACTCTTACATTTGAATTTCCAATCATTGTGATTCCATGCTCATACCAGCTTTCATTATGATATATTTTCTCATACGGCTCAACCCAACCTACCATAGAATCTTTTAGTACCAATGTTCCATTGTACATTCGTACCACACCACCAGGACGGCGCACATCTTTCAAAACTGAATTTGAAATATCAACATTCCCACCCTCTACCCACACCATATACGGTCGATTTGAATTTACTGGATAGGTATTAACATTCGAAAAATATCCACCACCCCTCATAATCGTATTTGTTATTACACCCACAGAGTTTGGTTCAAAAAGTATATAAGAAAAACTTGAACTTGCTGAAGGTCCTCCAGCTATTTCACTCACATCTTTTAACCCATTCATAAAAAATTTTCCACCTATCTTTATCACATGTGCATATAAACTACCACCCTCAACCATAAATAGCGCATCAGGCTCAACCAATACCTGACCAAAAATAAATCTATCATCTGAGGTAAGTATGTATGAACTCGTCACCACAAAAGATGGATTATATCCATATCCTCCCACTTCGCCATGTATTTCTTTCCACAATTCGGGCATCGTCTGATCAAAATAAAACATTGCATTTATCTGATTAAAATTATTTACGGTAACATTCTCTCCAAATACTCTCGTACCTACCGTAGAATGTACAGCACGACTACCATGTTGCATTTTTACATCTTTCAGGTACACGTTTCCTTTGTCTGAATAAATCACTGAATCAGGAACAGCAGACTCCGCACCTTCTTCATAACCAAATTCAATTCGCGTGTTTTCAATATCAACATTACCCCCAAAATTTGAAATTACTTGAGATCGATAACATGTACACCCAGGCAAAGTACTCAGTGGACTGCTATGACGATTTCCTCCATACAAAAAAATTGTATTCATAGCAAAAAGTTTCCCTGTATTACGTACTTCGATATTTTGCCAATCTCCTGCTTTCGGAATATCAGTCAATAATAAATCGGTAAATGCCTCATGCTGAACCACAGACTCATGATCATTTCTCGATGTAAAAATGACTTCTGCCTCTTCCTCTCCCTGAATATACAATTCTCCTTCTACCACGATCCTTGAACCTGAATTGACACCGATCATTATTGTACTACTTGGAATATACATCTTTTCTCCATGAGCAATCGTAAATGAAGACCAAAGGTAGGGATTTTCTTCTCTTGGAAGAATAATTTCTCCTGACTCGCTTATCGAATAAAATCCTCGTGTTTCATCTGAATAGTATGCATATCCACTGTTTTGCGTCCGCGGACTCCCAGTAAGATATCCGCAATTACCTGTACGCATACCATAACGCACTGAATTACTTGATTGCCAATTTGAAGAAATAAAGCTTGGATTCTCACTAGAAACACGTTCGAGCGTATGAGGATACACACCACCTGATCCTCCAGACCAGCCGCTTCTTTGATCAATTTCATCTTGAATATTTCCCATATCATCTATTAAAACCAGTCGAGCACCTGCCACAGGCAATCTAATTGATGAAGATAAATTTTTATCATATGTAAATGCGGACGGAAATGTTCCCGTGTGTGAAATAAGATAATAACTCTGTGCCTGAAGTACGTTTGTGAGAGAAAATGACGTAACAGGAGAATTTTCAACATGAATTTCAATACGCCAATTTTGTAGAGATATAGGATTATCAGTCCTATTATACAGCTCAATCCACTGCTTATTCGCACACACACTACTGGCACCTGCCCATGCAATTTCATTAAAAATAATACTATTTTCCCATTCAGTCACAATTACCACCTCATCACTCCAAGGAGAGATATTATCAAACTGATCCCGCACATTTACTCTCACAACATATTCATGAGACAGTTCCCCTTTCCATTCATACGAAGTGGAAGTGGTGTTGGATAACAAAACCACCCACTCACCCGCATCACGACGCTCCTCTAGTGCATACTTAAGCTCGCGTTCTTCTGTAGAAGACGTATTCCATGTGATATATGACGTAGTAACCCCCTGTTGCATTACTTCAATTTCTGGAGGATCTAATTGTAAAATTTCAACCGTAGTAGTAGTAGTAGTAGTAGTAGTAGTAGTAGTTCCTTCGTGAACCTCATACTCAGTGGAAGATGCATTATCATTTTCCACCTCGTACACCTTTTCTTTGAGCACAGCAGTACGTTTTGAACTTCCACCAAAAAATTCGGGCACTTTTTTAAACACATCCACCACCGTATCAACCACCGTATCAGCAAACTCTTTTACACCACGGACGATTCCATCAAATATTCCTTCCTCTTCTTTAGAATCATCTTCTAAAACTATTTCTTCTATTTTTTTCTCATCAATTCGTAATTCAACACGAGATCTATTTTGACCTATCTCAGCCCAATTTCCCACTCTCACCGCCATAAATTCTACAAAATGCACTCCTGTTGGCAGTGGCTTAACCACAAAAGTAAACGTACCCGTTTCGTTTGGTTTTATCTCAGTCTCATTGAGTATTGCTGGTCGCAAATCAGTAAGCCAAGAAACATGTCTAAATATGCTATTTTTTTCTTTACCACCAACAACATTAATCGAAAGTTCATTACGCTTCAACGTTGTTTGCCCTATGTTTTTTATAGAAATAGTTACTGTTATTTCTTTTTCAGGTTCGGAAGATATTAAAATTGTTTTGTCTAAAAAAATAATTTTATCAGCACCTTGATTCACGATAGATGCATCTTCTTTTTTATTTTCTTGTACAGATATGTGCATTGAAACTTTTCCATCAAATGTAGGTGGTTCTGTAATCCATAAATGATTATCACCCATCTTAACAAAAGAAGCGTTTGGAGGATAAAATTGCTTAGTCGTATAGAGATCGTATGAATCTAATCTTTCTACAGAATACTTACCTTTTGTTACTTCAAAATGAAGATGATCATTGTTCGTACCGCTCATTCCACACTCACCAATATGATCCCCTTTCTTAATTATTGACCATTCGTTATATTTTGTATTGGCTCTTTGTTCTGAAGGAAAAAATATAATTTTTTCAGAAAAACTATCCAAATGACCATAGAGAGTAGCGAAACCATCAGAATGTTTTATAAAAACAAATTTTCCATACCCAACCCCTTTTTGCTCTGAAGCCATTGCGATACCATCATGAGCAGCAAAAATCTTATCACCTTTATTACAATCATAATCCATTCCTTGATGTTTTGTACTTCCATTTATTGGAACGGTGTACACCCAACCTTGAAGAACACGTATATTCTCTACTAAAGGTAAGCTCAAAAATCTTTTCATATCTCCAGAACCACCCACATTCCCCACCATTAAAAAACTTGCACAAAAAAATGTTACACAAAAAATAACCCATTCCCTCCTTTTCATATTACAATTTATTTACTTAAGAATCGTTATTTGTTGCACTGCAGTATCAAAAAATTCATCGCCCACCGATTGAATTTTCAATATAACATTTTTAATAGGTACAAAATATTCATACCGTAAACCCGGACCATCTATAGGTATTTTGATGATATCCAAAAAATTAGTATCCATTCTTTTTCTCTCATCGTAAAAAATAAAAGGTTCCTCTCTATGATATCGAGAAACCCATTCTTCCAAAGATAAATTATCTCTCTGAAAGACTTTTATTGTAGCGCCCATAATATTGGATTCTATTGTATTATTATCTATATAAGATAATAATACTCCACCATCAAACTCTTCAAGCTTACTTTCTACTGGAATCTCAATTTCATATTTCGCATTTTCATCTCTTAAAAATTTCTTATTAGAAAATTCACGCACCACAACACCTTCAGGCAACACACTCTCTTTTTCCGCACTATCCACATTCTCATGAGTTGATACAGATAATTTTTCTATATCTAGAACATCTTTTTTTCTTATAATATAAAAATAAATCGTACCTAAAAGTACGATTACAAAAAAGATACCACCCCACATGATTATTGCCCTCCTCATATGTATTGTATTTAACCCCTCCTTAACAGAGGATAGAGGAAATTAGTCGTTTTTTCTAGACTTCACTTTCTTTCCAGAAATCTTCTCATCCAGCTTGTCAGATAATTTTCTAATCACTAATTTCTCAAATAATCCTGACGCGATCCCAGACACTGCACCGAGATGGCTCGACATATTATCAACTCTTTTTCTAATAAATTCCACCGCTTCTGAAATCATCTCCATCTTTTCAAGCGCAGTCTCCACGATCCGATTGACATTACGAAGTGTGCGCCCTGCTTGATACATAAGCCAACACAAAAATACCGTGAACCAAATGATTGCAATTGCAAGCACTACATATAATAAATCTTGACTTGTTTCAAACATAGACAGGCGATGTTATTTCTAACATTGTGTAGTATATCATAATTGAGCACCCCAAACTAAACACACCCGATATAGGGTGTGTATAAGTATGTCACTGATATATTACCGAGTCACGCGAACATTCACTGTGTTCGATGTCCGTGTATTACCACTCGTATCTGTTACTTTCGTATAAAAAGAATAATTTTTTGTATGTACCGTACTTGGTATTCGAAGTGTAACAGTAGTGTTACACGTAGTCACACTATCACAACGCTTAATTCTTTCTCCATCCTGATACACATCGATCCGTGCAACCCCGATATTGTCAGAAGCTGACGCATATATATTCACCTGTTGCCCTGTTTTTATACTACTGGGCGATGCAGAAATCGAAGCTGTCGGTCGAACTGTATCTTTATTAGCACAACTATTAGTTTCAGTCCAAGATACCATATACTGTGTGCGGGATACACACGACATCGTATAATTTCTCATTCCATGTCCTGCGTCACGACATTCACTAGTGAGAATATATTTCGGACCATTATTTCTGCTAATTCTAATACCTCCAACAACATTTTCACATGACGTGACCGTACTGTAATTCACCCCACTCGTGGTCGCATGCACAGATGGCACCGCGACCAATCCGAGACCACACACAATTCCAGAAATAACTAACGCTATACGTTTCATATATCAATAATTAAAACTTACCTCCACAGACCATAGCAATTTCTAAGCAAGCGGTCAACCCCCTCACACACTTATCACTACTCTCTGATTTCAGCATGAAATCGTTCGTGTAAAAATTTCTCAATTTTCTTTTGCACTTCATCGATTTCTTTTGTTTCAAGCGTACGTTCATTCGACTGATACGTGAGACGATATGCCATACTCTTTTTTCCTTTTGGAATATTTTTTCCTTCAAAAACATCAAAAAGTACTGCCGAAACAATCAATGGGTCAATAGCTGTCAATATCTCATGAACATCTCGATGAAGTATTGAAGAATCTACCATAAACGCAATGTCACGCTCGACCGGAGGATACATAGAAAGCGGTCGGTAGGTCGTATTTACAGTACGAAACAATTCTGAAAGTGCTCTGAGATTAATCTCTGCATAGGCCACTCGTCCAGCCATACCATATTCTTGTGCAGTTTTCGGATGTAATTCAAACACTTCTCCCACATGATCCGCGTGCGCCATCACTTTTGCATATCTTCCTGCGTGTACATAACTCAACCCTGTAACCGCGGGATCAATATAGAGTTCAATTCCCAATCGAGCCCCAACACTTCTCAATGCATCTGCAACCACAAAAAATGGTGTCTCATCTCCCTTTTTAGCATATGCAATGCCGAGCATTGTATCCTGACGTGGTAATAAATTATCTCCACTCTCAGATTCACGTGGCCCAGGATCTTCAGGTATAAATACTTTACCAATCTCATACACACCCACCTCATCATGCGTATGACTATTGCGTTCGACCAGCTCAAGCATGTTTGGCAATAAACTACGACGCAGATATGGTCGATCACTTGCAATCGGATTATCAAGTTCTAGATGTGAAATCGGATCAAGTTCGAGTAATTGTAAAGACTGAGGAGAAACAAATGAATAATTAAGCGTTTCGGTAAATCCACGCTCACGAGACAATGTCGTACGAACAGATCGCTCAATAAATCTGAGTTCATTTCTCTGTGGGGGTGTAATTGCAAAGACAGGAAGCTTTGTCTCAATATTGTCATATCCATACATACGTGCAATTTCCTCTACAATATCTTCAGCAATCGTAATATCTTTCGTACCTCGCCACGTAGGCACCTCAATTTTCAATACCTCATCATCTTTCTTTCCTACCACTTTTACCCCAAAACCAAGACTTTCAAGAATCCTCACACACTCTTTGGTCGAAACCACCATCCCCATTTTTGTATCAATAAATGACTTACTAATTGTGATCGGACCTTTAAACACAGACACTTTTCCTTTTTCCGCAACGCTACTCACCACGCGTGCAGTAGGACATATCTCATAGACAAGTTCGACCGCGCGTTTGAGCGCATACATACAATTGTGCGGATCTAAACTTTTTTCAAATCGAGCACTTGAATCACTTCTAAGTCCTAATGTGGTACTTGTTTTTCTAATTGATATTGGATTAAAATGTGCTGCTTCAAAAATAATTGATGTGGTCGCATTGGTAATTTCCGTGTCTTGTCCTCCCATAACACCCGCAAGTGCGATCACCTTCTCGGCGTCGGCAATCACAATCATACTTTCGTCCAATATACGTTCTTTCTGATCGAGCGTCGTCAACTTTTCTCCTGCTTTTGCTCGTCGCACCTGTATGTCCACTTTTGACTTTTGACTTTTGACTTTTGACGTATCGAAGGCATGCATCGGCTGTCCCAGGTCACACATTACATAATTAGTAATATCTACAATATTATTGACCGGACGGATACCGACTGCCCGAAGACGTTGCTGTATGTTCTCAGGAGAAGGTCCAATCACAATACCATCCATCATTACTGCCGTATACTTCATAGAATCACCGGCATTTTCGATTGAAACTCTAAGTTTGCTATCCGAACCTTCTTTTATTTCTGGAACTGTATACGAAGGAAACTTTTTTCGATATCGCGCCGCGACCTCTCGTGCAATACCATAATGTCCCCACAAATCCGGACGATGATTAATTGATTTATTATCGACTTCAATCACCACATCATCGAACCCGAGCGCTGTAGCAAGTGGAGTTCCTGCTTTTACTTTTAATTTTGATACATCAAGAATTTCTTTTTCCTCTGATTTCGGAAACATATCCAACAGACCGATTTCATCAGCCCCACAAATCATACCCACTGATTCTACTCCTCGAATCTTGACTGGTTTCAATTCGACCAATTCACCTTCTCCGTGCCACTGTACTCGTGCTCCAATTTTTGCCACCACCACCTTCATTCCTTCACGAACATTAGAGCCACCACAGACGATTTGTACAACTTCGCTTCCAATATCCACATCACACACTTTGAGCGCGTCTGCATTTTCGTGTTTTTTTATTCTCACGATCACCCCCACTACCATATGCTCAAATGCATTCGCCTGATGATGAATTCCTTCAACCTCAACCGTCGACATGGTGAGTGCATGAGCTAATTCTTCCGGCGTGAGTGAATCCGGTAAATCAACATATTGTTTCAGCCATTTATACGAAATATTCATATAATTTTAAAACTGCTCAAGAAAGCTTAAATTACCACCATGTAAATGACGTATATCTTCAATTCCGTATTTTTGCATGCACAGTCGCATCGATCCAAGCCCAAATGCAAAACCAGTCCATTCTACAGGATCAAGTCCACCCGCCTCGATAACCTTTGGATGCACCAACCCACAAGGCAACGTTTCGATCCATCCTGAATGTTTGCACGCACCACACCCCGCACCACCGCACACGAGACATTTCATATCCAATTCAAATCCAGGCTCCACAAATGGGAAGTACCCTGGACGCAATCTAACTTCCACATCTTTTCGCAAAACTCCACGTAACAATTCTTTCATGACCCCGATCAGATGCGCGATCGAAATATGTCTATCAATTACAATTCCTTCCATTTGATAAAATGTGTGCTCATGACTTGCATCTGTTGATTCATTGCGAAAACAACGTCCTGATACCACTGCACGAAGTGGTGCACCATATTTCTGCATTGCACGAACTTGCACCGGACTTGTGTGTGTACGCATGACCCACTCAGGATGATTTTTGATAAAAAATGTATCTTGTGAATCACGTGCAGGGTGCGTACCTGGAATATTGAGAGCATCAAAATTATAATATTCACTCTCAAGCTCAGGACCATCGAGCACTGTAAATCCCATTGAGGTAAACAATTCTTCAAGTTCCGTATGTACTATCGTCATCGGGTGTTGATGACCATGACCAGGTGTTGGTAATTTTGGCTGTGTCACATCGATCGCTTCGGTTACCGCGATTGCTTCCCACACTTTCATTTCAAATTCATTTTTTTTGTGATCAAAAAATGCTTCAATTTCAGATTTTACCTCGTTCATCTTTTGTCCGATTTTTTTTCTCTCATTATCAGACAAATCTTTCATGCCTTTTGCAAGTACCGTAAATTCACCAGACTTTCGAGAAAAAAAACGTTCCCGAACGAGCTCCAACTCTTCGAGTGAAGAACTATTATTAGACGCCTCACGTGCTTCTTTTTTAATCTGTTCTAATTTTTCAATCATAGTATTGATTCATATCCAAAGGATCATTGCGAGAACTATGTTATTCTCGACAGACTACCGATCCAGTGTTTCGAATGTTCAAAATAATTTTGCAATATCTCTCCACGTTACGACCACTATCAATATCATTAGCAACATAAAACCAATCGTATGAGCGACTTGCTCATATTTCATTGACACTTTCTTTCCTTTAATTTTTTCAATTATTATAAACAAAATTCGACCTCCATCAAGCGCTGGAATTGGCAAAATATTGATTACTGCAAGACTCAACGAAAGCATTGCAACCACATTCAACACATATTGAAACCCTAATTTTGCACTCTGTCCCACTACTTGAGCAATACCTACAGGCCCTGCAATATCAAACATGAGCCCTTGCCCAGTAACCAAATTAACAATGAGATAATAAAATGAAACAAAAATAGTAACAACTCCAATACCTGCAGCGAGCACCCCTTTATAAAGTGCGATATACCACGGATAACGAATAACCCCTGCTTCAGCAATGCCAATTCCCAATCGTGCCACGGTATCACCCTCGGAAATCACTGGCACAGCTGTAAGTACCTGCTCCACCCCATTACGTACAATACGTAGTTGTATAGGCGTATCCCTGCGTTCACCTACATATTCAATCAATTGTGCAGCATTGGCAATCGATGTCTCATCTGCTTGTATAATTCGATCACCAAACTCAATTCCTGCCTTTGCAGCAGGAGAGTCATCTGCCACAGACTGCACCAAAACGCTTGGAGCTTCCACAATGATAGCATGCGTATCTACTCCACGAGACAGATCAGTCGGTAGCCCAATCATGAACCCAAAAGAAAGTACCACCGCAGCAAGTACCACATTCATAATCACCCCTGCCGCAAGTACTACTACTCGTTTCCATGCCTTATGATATCCGAAACTATCAGACTCTACTGCAGATTCTCCATTTTCACCTTTAATCCGCACAAAACCACCTAATGGAAGCCAATTAAAGCTCCACAACATACCAGGAAATTCTTTTTGTTGTTCATCACCGGCAACCGTTTTTTTCAGGCTACTTTTTCCACTACCCCATACCCATACGATTTTTTTTGTATCAGGATCTCGATACCATCCGAATGCACGTGGAGGATACCCAAAACCAAATTCATGAACCTTGATACCAAACTTTTTTGCCGTATAATAATGCCCCCACTCATGCGCCACTACCAAAATACCAAGAATAAGGATAAACAAGAGGATCGTAACCATACATCTCTATTATATTGACCAAATAGTAATTTTTGCTTACAATTAAGCTGTGGTTAAGTATTCCACAGATAAGGGTTTTTTTCAATAGCATCTAATTAAAATTTAAATTTTAACATTAGTATCGTACTATGTCCCCATTACTCATCACATTACTCGTCGTCGGTGTTCTCGTACTCTGGGTTATTTTTCTCTATAATAGCCTTATCCGCTCACGCAATCGAACCCGTGAAGCGTGGAGTGATATCGATGTGCAATTGAAACGTCGACATGACCTGATCCCAAATCTGATTGAAAGTGTCAAAGGATATATGAAGCATGAACGTGAATTATTGGAACAAGTTACCAAATACCGTTCTAACGCGATCGAAGCACAAAACCAGGGCAATACTGCAGCACTAGCTTCAGCAGAAAGTATGCTTGGTAGCACGCTTGGAAAATTGCAAGTTGCAGTAGAAGCATATCCTGATCTCAAAGCAAATACGAATGTAGGTCAATTGATGGATGAACTTTCAGATACCGAGAATAAAATCCAGGCATCACGACGCTTTTACAATAGCATGGCACAAGAATTCAACACCAAAGTCGAATCATTCCCAAACAACATGATTGCAGGAAAACTCAAATTTACCAAGTTTGACTTCTTTGAAATCACTGATGCAAAAGAACGCGAGAATGTGAAAGTGAGCTTCACGTAACACATACCATATAACACGTATCAATTATGAATGCAAAGGAGGGCTTTCATAATAAACTCAAACGACTGATTATTGAGTATATACTTTTTGGATATCAAATTCTTAAAAAATTTCCAAGAGATGAGATCTTCATCATGACTGCTCAATGCAAGCGCGCAATGATTTCTGTATTTCTCAACTATATTGAAGGGTACGCACGTGGCAGAAAGAAAACGATGAAGTATTTATATGAAGTGTCCTATGGTTCGTTACACGAATCTATAGGAGTATTTCTTCTCGCAACACATCTAGAATACATTTCTAAAGACGAATATCTGAAATTATTTCAACAAAAAGAAGAGATAGGAAAAATGCTTTGGAAAAGTATTTCAGGTCTCAATGACGATATCAATAATTAAAGTAGTACTGCTGCATTTTGTTATGTGGTACGTGCTACGTGATATGTGAAACTATGTACTCTCAAATTGATTCAAACAAACGAAAAACGAGGATACTTATTGCACTATTCTGCTCATTCATTATCGGACTTGGATGGCTTGGTGCATATTATCTCGGTTTTGGATATGACGCAGTCATACTCGCACTGATTCTTTCGATTGTAATGACTCTCGTTTCATATTACAAAGGTGATGCAATTGCACTCGCATCAAGTGGCGCCAAAGAAATTACTGCAACTGAAAATCCCTATGTATATCGCATGGTTGAAAATCTGGCGATTTCTCAGGGAATGCCGATGCCTCGCGTACATATTATCGACTCCCCCGCACTAAATGCGTTTGCAACTGGACGAGACCCACAACATGCTTCTGTCGCCGTCACGACTGGATTAATCAATGCACTAGAAAACGAAGAGCTCGAGGGAGTGCTTGCTCATGAAATGGCGCATATCAAAAATTATGACATTCGTGTCATGACAATCGTGATTGTACTTGTGGGAGCTGTATCATTACTAGCAGACATGTTCTTTCGTATGAATTTACTTGGAGGCAAAAGAGATTCTGATAGTAAAGCCGGAGGAATTCTCATGATCGTAGGTGTGGTATTACTCATACTCTCCCCTATCATTGCAGAGTTAATCAAGCTTGCAATTTCTAGAAAACGAGAATATCTTGCTGATGCATCTGGCGCACTCATGACTCGATATCCCGAGGGACTTGCCCGAGCTCTAGAAAAAATTCAACACTCAGATGTCCCTCTAAAAAATGCTAATTCAGCTACTGCCCATCTCTTTATCTCAAACCCATTCAAAGGAAAAATGTTTGCGAACATGTTCTCCACTCATCCGCCGATTGAAGAACGGATTAAAAGATTGAGAGAAAATGTGACATAAATAAAAAGTCCCTTCTAAGCTAGAAGGGACTTTTTATTTACAACTAAACGGTCTCAAGAATTACCTTGATATCAAAATTAGAGCATAATCAATCCTCTCACTTCTTCCACAATCTCTCTCATCTTCTTCTCTGAATGCGCCTCAACATTCAGACGAAGCACTGGTTCAGTATTGCTTTTTCGCACACTGATCCAATAGTCTGGATATTCAAACAATACTCCATCAAGTTCACTAATCGATGCGTCCGAAAAACGTTGACGTATTTTTTCGATCAAGTCATTACTATTTTCCACATGAAAATTGATTTCACCTGAATGTGCATATGTATGCAACGACTTCCAGAGCTCACTCAATGATTTACCCGATTCTGACAGAATCTTCAGTATTAATACAAGTGATAAATCAGAAGATTCCACATCGTACATATCCTGATAATACAAATGGAGAGATAATTCTGACGCAAATATAGATCCTGTATCTTTCATCATTTTTTTGATGTTCGCATGCCCTACCTTACACATCTCAGTCGTAGCACCCTCCCGTTCCCACGCCTCCTTGACACTTCGACTCGTACGGAGATCATAGAGCATGTGTGCCTGCGGATGAACTTTGAGCAGTTCAAGTCCCACAAGCCCCCCTACGTACGACGCTGGTACCACCTCTCCATTCTCATCCACCAAGCCGATACGATCTGCATCCCCATCAAGCGCAAAACCAAATGTAGCACCCACACTCCGCACTTTCTTCTGCAAGTCTTTCAACGTGTCTTCTTTCAGAGGATTTGCTTCATGATTCGGAAACGTTCCATCTGGTTCGAGATACAGATACTCCACTTCGACTGGAAATTTCTCAAGCAATTTCGGAAGCGAAACTTGCGCCATACCATTCCCCGCATCAATCACAATTTTCATGGGTTTCAAATTTGAAACATCAACCAAACTACATACTTTTGCAAGATAGTCATCAATGACATTCATATAAGAGACACTTCCTT
The DNA here is from genome assembly GCA_002293825.1 of Candidatus Magasanikbacteria bacterium UBA922. GTDB lineage: Bacteria > Patescibacteriota > Patescibacteriia > Magasanikbacterales > UBA922 > UBA922. The sequence continues at coordinate 21,299 of DBDW01000015.1, forward strand.
TTCGATCTACCTCTTCTCTAAATTGTTCCACCACCAATTCTCGCAATTCTTCCATTCCTGTACCTTGGCCAAGGGGTAATCCATCTTCATACGTTAATTTAAACCCATTATATTCAGCTGGGTTATGACTTGCAGTCACCATAATACCCCCTGCATGTTCAGGATAATGTGCACATGCAAAATTAAATACAGGAGTAGAGGTGAGTCCAATGTCCACTACCGATAGACCTTGCGCCTGTATTCCCTCAATAACTTTCTTTGAAAATGGAATACTCGTAGGTCGCATATCATACCCAACCACCACAAACCTGCCCTCGAGCATTACTCCTTTTTGTTTAAGTATATGTGCAAATGCATGGCCAATGTGCCATGCTATGTCCTCTGATAACTCACCTTCTACCAATCCTCGAATATCGTAGGCTTTAAAAATATGTTTTGGATACATACATTTTTAACTTACCAATTATCTATTTAATTAAGCGTATTTTTGGTTTCACAGGCCTCCCACGTATTTCAGGCCTTTATTTTAGGATAAAAACAGTATATACTAGATATAATAACAAAAGCAATAAATGCAGGCTGTTGTTTGTATTTTAGTTATGTATTAGTACTTACTTGTATACCACCAGATTCCTATGGATGCCCAAAAATTACTCGATAATTTCTCGACCCACCTCAAAAACGTGATTGCCCGATCGATTTCTCTTGCTGCTCGTCTCGGGAGAACAGAAGTTGCCACACCCCATCTCCTCTACTCTCTTTCTGAAGAACATGGGAGTATTGGTGGCGAATTGCTCAAAAAATTTTCTATCACCCCAGAACTTATTTCGAGCACTTTACCAGATTATTTTACCGAACTCCCTCCATCGGCACATACCGAGCTCTCCAGTCTTGTTCCCAATCTCAGCGACCTTTCACGAACCGTGCTCGAAAAAGCATTGCTTCGAGCACACGAGGCTGGTCATTCATACATTGGTACCGAACACCTGCTCCATGGAATTCTGATAATCAAAGATACGGTAATTGTCGACCTTTGCGAATCACTCTCAGTGAACACTGAAGAACTCACAAAACAACTCGATATTTCATTCCACAACGCAGAAAAATTTACCCAAATGGGTGAAGTCATGGAAATTTTTGAAGAAATCCAACAAGAAACCGCACACCTACACGATACAGAGAATACTGACAATGACCATGAACACGAACCAGATGAATCTACTAGTGAAAAACCAGAATCTCTCCCTCCATCTTTTGCTCGAGACCGCAAAAACACTTCAGCTCTTGCGCTCTTCACTACCAATCTAACCCATCGTCAACAAACCGAAAAACTCGATCCAGTGATCGGACGAGATCGTGAAATAGAACGCATGATCAATATCCTGTGCCGTAGAAATAAAAATAATCCAATACTGGTCGGCGAACCAGGTGTAGGAAAAACAGCAATTGTCGAAGGTCTTGCAAAGAGAATTACTGAAGGTGATGTTCCAGACATTCTAAAATCAAAAAAAATTCTTTCACTTGATCTCACCTTGCTTGTCGCAGGAACTATTTACCGTGGAGAATTTGAAGCACGCCTCAAGCAGATTATTGATGAATGTGCGAAAAATCCGAATTATATTTTGTTTATCGACGAATTGCACAACATTATCGGAGCAGGCTCAAATCAAGGTACGATGGATGCTGCAAATATCCTGAAACCTGCACTTGCACGAGGACTGCTTCGCTGTATCGGAGCCACCACATATGACGAATACAAAAAATATATTTCAGGAGACCCTGCATTGGAACGTCGTTTTCAAAAAATTGATGTTGACGAGCCTGCATTTGTAGATGTTATAACCATTCTAAGTGGAATAAAAAAACAATACGAATCATATCACGAAGTTCGAATTTCTGATGAAGCACTCATGGAAGCCGTCACTCTAAGCACTCGTTATATTCATGATAATTTTCAACCAGACAAGTCTATCGACCTCATCGATGAAGCGGCGAGTTCGGTAAAGACAAAACAAAAAACACTTCCCTCACTTGCAAAAATATACGCACTCGAAAAAAAGCTTGAGGAGTATCAAGAAGAAAAAAAGAAAGCGATTACTGAAGAGCGATTGAAGCATGCAGCAAAATTGAAAGACGCAATCACTATTCTCGAAAAAAAAATAGCAGCAGCTAAACACACCGCACATAAGCCACGCAAAAAAAATATCTCGACATACCCCACCGTGACTCCCGAACACATTCGAGATGTATTATCAAAAAAAATGCACATCGATCGACCCTTACTCGAACAAAATGAATGGGAACGACTTGCAACATTATCAGAACGATTACAGCACCATATCATTGGACAAGAAGAAGTGATAGAGGAAATTGTTCAGACGCTAAAAATGTCTGAACTTGGTATTCGAAATACCAAGAAACCCTACGCCTCATTTCTCTTTACGGGCCCCTCTGGTGTCGGAAAAACCGAACTCGCAAAACGACTCGCAGAAGAACTCTATCATGATGAAAAATCATTTATCAGACTTGACATGGGAGAATTCTCTGAAGGAAATTCTACAGCAAAACTGCTCGGCTCACCTGCTGGATACATCGGATACAAAGACCGAAATCCTTTTCTTGAAAAACTCAAACTTCGCCCATATTCAGTCGTACTTTTTGATGAAATTGACAAAGCACATCCAGACATCATGAAATTACTCCTCCAAATACTTGATGAAGGAGAAGTTTCTGATACCAATGGAAAAAAAGTAAAACTTTCTCACTCGATTGTAATTCTCACCTCAAATATTGGTGCTGAATTATATAAATCTACCGGTATTGGCTTTGGTGAAGCTGCCAACTCAACAAACGAGCGAACCATACTCACAAAAGCAATCACCATGCGACTAAAAGAGCGATTATCCCCTGCAATTCTGAGTCGTATACAAACAGTGTGTGTGTTCAATCAACTTACCGAACACAGTATTCGGTCTATTATCAAAAAACATATCACCACACTTAGTCAGATATTAGAAAAAGAACAGCGCATCACTATTACTCCTGATGAACAAGCGCTCGAAGCACTCATGAAAGATACACGAGACAAAGACCTTGGAGCTCGTTCAATCGAGCGAAAACTTGAGCGAATTATTGAAGAATTAGTTATTGCTGTACTTGGCAAAACCAAGAAAAAAACATACACACTGACACATGCACGTGACCGCTATCTCTTAAGATAGATACTATGGCACTACCACAGCAGAAAGACTCACCACTTCGTTCTCAAAAATTTGAAGTGGACGGTAATGCTGCACACGACAATGAAGAACAGCAGATAGCTGCTCAATTTTATGCCAACAAAAATCGCGCAAGACGTGGGCAGCAGAACCAAAACAAAGATCCCAATGAATCAGATCGAGTTGAGCTCGAAAAACTTGAATCTGAAATCAAAGAAGACGATCTGGACTCTTCAATTGGAGTAAAAGATCTTGGAAATGGGAATTTGGGAATTGACCTTAAATTTGATGTCCCACTCGATCCAGCGCGTGCTGAAAATATCACTCAATGGAAAAATAATCGCAAAAAATTTCGCAATCCATCTACCAAAAATCAACTACAACCACCACCTCCAGATAACAACGCGCTTCAGTCTGAAAAAAATTCTCCCCCACCAGAACAGCGCACAGATAATCGGAATAATCCTCCGGAAGAAGGAGCTGAAACATATGATACACCTGATACGCAGGATACCGTAGCTGACGATGAACTGGAAGATATTCTCGATGAAACCTACGACCCATACCCCCTTTCAGACGAAAACGACACCACACCCTCATCACCATCTACCACCGAAGAAACATCATCTCGAACAATGATCGAAGAAGACAGCCCTAGTGAGCAACAAACTACCGCAGAGACCCAGGCACAACAAATGGAAAAACAGAAGGAATACGTTGCAAAAATGGAACAACAACGTGCACTTAGAGAAAAAAGAGAGCACGGACAATTAGCTCGCGCGGAAAAAATAAAACAAAAACTTGATAATAAATTAAAAAAACTTCGTGCTGAATTATTGATGCTCAAAGCACTTCTCTACGCTACCAAAGCACTCAAAGCACTTGTCGATGTGGTACAATCAGCAGTACGATGGCTCGCACATGGATGTATGTCTCTAGCGTGGACCATTATTCTTGGTATTATCAGCATCATCCTATATCTCATCTATGGACTACTCTTCATACCAAAAATGGCATTATTAGCCACCATCAAGCTCACTGAAAAACGAATCGACGCACTCAATGAAGATATTGAGGCTACTAAAAAAAATCAACAAAAAGCTGTTTCTGTGATACAATCTCTTATGACACGACGACGCACCGGATCACCACCTAGCACACAGCCCAAATTTAAAACTTCTTCACAAGCATCCTAGTTTTATATGGATAAAAAACGTCTTGCACTCATTATTGGATTTATCATTATCTGTATCCTTCTCGGATATGCGATTTATCGTGTCTTTTTTAGAACGAGCACCAATACTACCCCACCTATCGACAATGGTATCACTGGAACAGGTGGAACCTTTCCACTCGGAAGCGACCGAGAAACTCCACCGATCACATCCACTACCACAGGACAATTACCTTCAGGCACTACTAGTCAGGGAGTATCCGGATCAGGTACTGGGTCACAAGGTTTCCAAAACCCGCTCGCCACTACCCCTGGATCAAATCCGCTTATCAACGCACTTGTCACCTCACCCATAGCCAGCGCTGCACCAGGCTCGAATAATAGCGCTCGTTTTTACAACCAAAATGATGGTAAATTTTACGCAGTAGATAGTACAGGACAAGTACGCGCACTCAGTAATACTGTTTTTTACAACGTTTCAGATGTAGCATGGTCACCCCGTACCAATGAATCAATCATAGAATATCCAGATGGATCAAATATTTATTACAATTTTGATACCAACACCCAAGTCACCCTCCCAAAACATTGGGAATCATTTTCTTTTTCAAACGAAGGAAGCAAAATTAGTGCCAAAAGTATTGGTCTTTCACCCGATAATCGATGGCTTGTGACTAGTGATCCTATGGGAAATAATATCACCCTCGTCGAGCCACTCGGAAACAATGCAGATAAAGTAATTGTAGACTGGTCACCCAATCGACAAGTTGTCGCTCTTTCGACAACTGGTGAACCCCTCGGACAAAACCAGCAACTCCTACTCATTGGAGAATACCAAGAAAATTTCAAATCAATTGAAGTAGCCGGACGAGGACTTCAGACTCAATGGTCGCCCCAAGGAAGCAAACTCCTCCACAGTGTATACAATTCTCGAAATGATTATAAACCTGAACTTTGGATCGTGGACGCAACTCCTGACACTGCTGGTAACAATCGAAAACCACTCGGAATCAATACATGGGCATCAAAGTGCACCATGGCCGACGAACGAACCGTGTATTGTGGTGTACCTGAAACTCTAGAAAGTGGTGCTGGATTTGCCCCTGAAATTGCAAATTTTACCCCTGATCGTATATACAAAATTGATACGACCACAGGTATCAGAACTGAACTCGAACTCGAAGACAGTACCGCTCACGTAGTCGATACTATGTTTGTCTCAAGCGATGGGTCTACGCTATTCTTTACCGACAAAAATCAAAATGGTATTTTTAGTATCCCGCTCAAATAGACTATAGTTATATATGGCAGAACAAAAAGAATTGACACATAAAAAAATTTTTCTTGTCTTTATCCCTGCCTTATTACTCGGCAGTCTTGCACTATTCATCCAGATTATTCGCTACCAACCACTCTATCCCGATCCAATCACCCCACCACCCACTGAAGATGATCGACCTTTTATTATCAAATTAAACCCCGATGATCCTGTTCTTGGTAACAAACGCGCACCCCACACAATTGTAGCGTTTGAAGATTTTTCATGCGGCAATTGTCTCACACAACACCGACTCTTCACTTCACTTCAAGCACAATATCCAGACAAAGTGAAAATTATATGGAAAGGTCTTCCTGTACAAGAATTCCCTTATTCCTCACTTGATTCTATACGTTACGGATATTGCGCGGCCGAACAAAACAAGTTTAATGAATTTGCTTCATACGCATTTGAAAATTATACCAATCTCGTAATTGAAACACTTGATATTATTTCCGAAGAAGTAGCGCTCGACGAGACAGATCTTGCTGAGTGTCTATCATCGACCAGACCCAATCAATGGGTGCAGGACACAAAACAAATTGCCCAGACCCTCAATGTCCGATCTGTCCCCACTTTTTTCATTAATAATATACAAATCAAAACACCTGGGAGTATTGAAGAATGGAAACAACTTTTTAATCTATGACAAAATATTGGAATTTTATTATTAGCCTCCTTATCACAGTATTGGGAGTATTTATATTTTCGCACGAAAGCGTCTTTGCTCAGGCAGGATTAGGAGAAACATGTTTAACACGATCATGCAACCCTGGTCTCTACTGTGTGAATAATTTATGTTCTGCAACCCCCGGAGCCCTAAATCAGGCATGTCGTTCAAATACTGACTGCAAAAGTAACCTATGTGTCAATAATACCTGTAAACTTCGCATAGGTTCTGCATGTACGAGCAACAATCAATGTGGTAGTGGCGATTGTGAAGACAGTTTTTGTGATTGTAGTGATACTTATCCTAGTAGACAATGTGCATCTGAATATGGGCGCACCAATAATATCGATGTGGAGCAAAGTAACTGGAGATGCCTAGAAGAAGATCAAGACCCGGATAAGACACGAGCATTTCTCGATTTTTGCGTTAATACTAATTTTGCCGGTCAATATCCTGTTGTTTCAAATGACTCTGTAAAATATCCTCTGGAACGAAAAAAACTTATGGGAGAACCTTGTGATGACGCTGATGCGTGTTTTTCAGGCTCATGTGATGAGACAACTCTTCCTAGTACAGAATCAAATGATCCATGGTACGTATCTGGAGAAAAAGTCAGGGTCTGTACTGCTGGAATCAATGCCGCAGTAGCAACAGGAATAATTATTCAAGACATATGTACACAACAATATGGTAATGGCACATGGACACGTGCAGAAGGATCTGGTGAACTATCTGGAATTTATGTCTGTAAAAGCTCTGCTGGATGGACCCCAGCAACTCTTCAAGAAATGCGAAAATATTCTCCACCCAACGATTCAAATGATACCGGTGTCACTACTTCAATTTTTGGCGTTAATGTTACTATTAAACCTGTCGATCTTGTGCAACCCGCACCCAGAATTGGAATCCCTGGTGTAGTGTTTTCTAATATCAGCAAAGAAAGTCATATTACCACCGATGAGTCAGGTACAAGCTGGCTCAATATCCCATTTCTCGGCGAATACATTTCCGGAATTTATAAATATAGTGTGGGTCTCATATCTCTAATTGCAGTACTTGTATTGATAGTTTCTGGTGTGCAAATAATCACTTCTGCAGGAAACAGTGAAGTGGTCAGTGGAGCAAAAAATCGAATCATATCCGCAATAATTGCAATCGCTATTTCTGCCGGGTCATATACAATTTTATATACGATCAATCCTGAATTGGTGAATTTGAGAAATTTAAAGATACTGACAGTACCTGGTATCACACTTGAAACACCAGAAGAACATGATGAGATTATAAAAAACACTCCTGTTGACTCACAAGGAAATGTTATTAACACCATCACAAACATTAATGGGACCATAACTGGAGCTGACGGTCCTGTCACAAAAATTCCAAGTTCAGTAAATGAACTCACCGAAAAAGAGTTTAAAAAAGATACTATTAATGATAAAAAAGTTAATGGCTGGAATATATGGAACGAACTCAATGAAACACAGAAAAATGAAATTATTCCACATCTTTTTATTAAAACAGGAACCTGTCTTACAAATAACCTTGTAAAAACAAATATAGATATATGTGGATGGAAAAATAAATTAATCCACAAAGATGTTCTACCTTTTTTTGATCGAGCAATGCAAAATGCTCAAAAATATGGTTTTTTATTGTGTCCAGGCAGCACCTACAGAGATTTGGACGAGGAAACTCAGTTATGGAACACAGGAATTGTCGCAAGATTCAAAGAAGGTGTAAAAGAATGGAAAACTAATCAGGGGAAAATTGCTAAACCCTCTTGTGTTGCACCTCACTCTTCAGGAGGTTCTGTTGACGTAGCACTACGTCCAATTGGCAGTAAAGATAATGTTACTAATTTTTCTGGCCAGATGAATTCTTTTGAAGAGGGTCAAGCATATTATTCAAATATAAATAATCCAAATGTATACGCCACCATACTTGAACAAATTATGTACGAATCTGGATGGGTTCGATACTGTCAAGAAAAGTGGCACTTTGAAACTCAAATCACCCTTCGATTTTCAAAATGGTCTAATCCACAAGCTCGTTGTGTATCTGGTCCAAATTCAAGGTGGGCAAATTGGGTAATTACAATTCCAGATACTGTCAAAAGAAAAGCCAACACTCTCACCACTGTACCTATATATCCAGGACTTTAACCTATGCCCCAAAAACCTAAAACTATATTCTCATGCTCGAAATGCGATGCACAATACCAAAAATGGGTCGGACGATGTCTAGAGTGCGGTACATGGGGCAGTATCAAAGAAACTGTCGAACAAACTCTTGATGAAAAAACAGTCGCAACTATTCATGCAAATATTGCACAGACACATCGTCTCACACAAATTCAAAAAGAGACTGCAATTCGTATTGAGACTCATATACCCGAGCTTGATCGAGTGCTCGGAGGAGGACTCGTGCCAGGAAGCTTTATTCTCCTCGGCGGAGAACCTGGTATTGGAAAATCCACACTTGCACTTCAGGCTGCAGCCGCACTCCCCTCTTCCCTCTATATCTCAGGCGAAGAATCAGTCGGACAGATCAAAATGCGCGCAGATCGAATTGGTATTACCTCAGACACTTTATCTCTTGCAAATGAGACTAATCTTGAGTCAATTATCAAAACGATTACCGCCACTAAACCTTCTGCAGTGATCATTGATTCAATTCAGACAATTGCAAGCACTCTTACTGAAGGAGAGCCAGGATCAGTCTCACAAATTCGCACCTGTGCGACCATGATTCTCGAAGCTACAAAATCAAGCGGTGTCCCCACTATCCTAATCGGTCATGTTACCAAAGAAGGCGGTGTTGCCGGACCCAAGACACTTGAACATCTCGTAGATACTGTATTATATCTCGAAGGAGAGCGATTCCACACCTATCGTATTCTACGTGCCACAAAAAACAGATTTGGTGCCACTGATGAGGTCGGCGTATTCGAGATGCATGGAGAAGGATTAATTTCTGTAGAAAATCCATCACATGCACTCTTACGCGAACGCGGGGAAAACATGTCAGGTACTGTGGTTACGTGTATTATGGAAGGAAGTCGACCGCTCTTGGTAGAAGTACAAGCACTCGTACACAAAACTGCATTTGGATATCCGGTACGAAAAGCAAGTGGATTTGATCTAAACCGACTACATGTACTCGTGGCCGTGCTGGAAAAACGTGCAGGTCTTTCTCTCGCGCAATACGACATACATCTCAATATTGTGGGTGGTCTACGTATCCAGGAACCCGCAGCAGATCTCGCGATTTGCCTTGCAATTGCTAGCTCATTCAAAGACAAAATGCTTGGAAACGATACGGTTGTTTTTGGTGAAGTAGGATTGGGCGGAGAAATACGTTCGGTGCGGTATCAAGAAAAACGAATCAAAGAAGCACATGACCTGGGAATGAAGCGAATTATTCTTGCCGCTCATAATAAACCCTGTCTCTTA
>DBDW01000014.1 GCA_002293825.1 Candidatus Magasanikbacteria bacterium UBA922
AGATGTGTATAAGAGACAGCATCTACACTTACGGTATCACCCTCATTCACACTCTTTTCAATAATCTTCATCGCAAGTTTATCGAGGAGTTCGGTCTGGATAACACGCTTCAGTGGGCGGGCGCCGAGATTTTCATCATAGCCTTTTTTTGCAAGCCAGTCTTTCGCTTTATCACTCAATTTGAGTTTAATCTTTTGTTTTTCAAGTCGCTTCATGACGATCTCGAGCTGGAGGTCGACGATAGATCTGATCTGCTCTTCCTTGAGTGGGTGGAAGATGATGATGTCGTCAATTCGATTGAGGAATTCTGGGCGGAATTGTTCTTTGAGTGCAGACATGATGCGATCATTTACCATTTCTTGAGATACTGAACTATTCTTTTTCTTTTCGCCGAATCCGAATTCACCACGTTTACCCATTTGGACGATGAGATCACTCGCAACATTACTTGTCATGATAATGACCGTATTTTTGAAATTCACTTTTCGACCTTTGGCATCAGTGAGGTGTCCATCTTCGAGAATTTGGAGCATGATATTAAAGGTGTCTGGATGTGCTTTTTCTATTTCGTCAAACAGAATTACAGAATACGGTTTTCGTCGTACGAGTTCGGTCAATTGCCCACCTTCGTCAAATCCGATGTAACCCGGTGGGGAACCAATCATTTTTGATATTGCATGTTTCTCCATGTATTCAGTCATATCGACACGGATGAGTGCATCGTCATCATTGAAGAGAAATCCTGCGAGTGCTTTTGCGAGTTCTGTCTTACCGACACCGGTAGGTCCCATGAAGATAAATGATCCGATCGGGCGTTTTTCTTCAGAAATTCCGGCACGGTTTCTCCGAATAGCATTTGAAATAGCGCCAATCGCTTCAGATTGCCCAACGACACGTTTTTCAAGTTCATCTTCCATACGTGCGAGCTTGTATACCTCATCTTCCAGCATTTTGCTTACCGGAATACCAGTCCATTTTGATACGACACGTGCGATGTCTTCCTCAGTGACTTCTTCCTTGAGAATTGAGCTTTTCTTTTGGAGATCTGCAAGTTTTGCCTCGTATTTTTTGATTGCTTCTTCGATAAGTGGAATTTTTCCATAGCGAATCTCAGCCACTTTTTGGAGGTCGCCTTTTCGTTCCATGATTTCAGCTTCTTGTTTGTATTTATCAATTTCTTTTTTATGCTCACGAATCTTTGTAATGATTTCTTTTTCATTACTCCACTGCATTTCAATTTCTTTACTTTTTTCTTTGAGATTTGCCAATTCTTCTTTGAGCAATGTTTCTCGCTCTTTGGAATCAGTATCTTCTTCTTTTTTGAGCGCACGAAGCTCGATTTCAATTTTCATGATCTTACGTTTCATTTTATCGAGTTCGTCTGGCATGGAATCGATTTGCATTTTGAGCGCACTCGCAGCTTCGTCGATGAGGTCTATCGCTTTGTCTGGTAAGAATCGGTCGCTGATGTAGCGGTCAGATAGATTTACCGCTGCTACAATGGCAGGATCTGTAATGCGTACACCGTGATGTACTTCATATTTTTCTTTGATTCCACGAAGTATTGCAGTCGCATCGTCGAGTGTAGGTTCTTTTACCATCACGTTTTGGAAACGACGTTCAAAAGCGGCATCTTTTTCAATATGTTTTTGATATTCTTTGAGTGTTGTTGCGCCAATGATATGGAGTTCTCCTCGAGCCAATCCAGGCTTGAGCATGTTTGAAGCATCTACCGCTCCTTCAGAAGATCCTGCGCCCACGATGGTGTGAAGTTCGTCGATGAAGAGAATAATTTGTCCATTACTATTCGTAACTTCTTTGATCACTGCTTTGAGACGCTCTTCGAATTCTCCTCGGAATTTGGTACCTGCAAGAAGTGCTCCAATGTCGAGCGATACTACTTCTTTATTGAGTAAATTTTCAGGTACATCTCGATTCACGATGCGTTGTGCGAGTCCTTCGACTACGGCAGTTTTTCCCACACCAGGCTCACCGATGAGCACTGGATTATTTTTGGTTCGACGAGTGAGTACTTGCATGACACGTCGTATCTCATCATCTCGTCCGATTACAGGATCCAATTTTTCTTTGCGTGCTCGCTCGGTAAGATTGAGGCCGTATTTTTCAAGTGCCTGATATTTACTTTCAGGTTCTTGCGAATCTACCCGTTGATTACCGCGAATAGATTGGAGCACTTTGAGTACCTCGTGATAGGTCACACCATATGTATTGAGAAAATCACTAATCGGATTTTTGCTCGTGAGATATGCGAGAAACAGGTGCTCTACAGAGATAAATTCATCTTTCATTTTTTGAGCCTCATTATTTGCATTTTGGAGAATATAGAGTGTGGCTTGTGAAAGGGTAACCTGTCCGAGACTTTGGGTTGCAACAGGACTTTTAGGCAATCGATCGATAAGTCCTTGTACCTGAGAAACCATCTCAGTGACAGGTGCATTGAGTTTTTTGAAAATAGACACGACTACACCTTCTTCTTGTTCCAGAAGTGCAAGGAAAAGATGAGGAGGATCGATTTGCTGTTGTCCGTGCTGATTAGCAATCACTTGAGCGTTTTGAATCGCCTCTTGTGATTTGTGTGTAAAATTTTGAGGCATCATAGTATGTATCAAAGTTTAAATAGACAATGTTCAAATAGATTGTGCGAATGTTGTTTGAACATTGGAATTTGAATTTTGAAGTTACTATACCTCTCTAGATGCGACAGAGAGAATTTTCCAAAGACTACAATTTTAGCACTCTGAACACTAGAGTGATAATTACTATACCACACTGGAAAAAACTGTCAATATGTGTTAGTATAGCAAAATATTGCACGATTAGATAATATCTATCTGTATGGATGTCTTAGGTGTATCAATAAGCGAGGGTGGTAGAGAAGAGGCTTTAATCAAAATTAAGCTTTTTTTACAGGAGTCAAAACTCCATCGAATTTTTACACCAAATCCAGAGATGTTGGTAGCGGCAATGCATAATCCGTATTTTAAAGAGGTGCTAAATACTGCAGATCTGTCGATTTGTGATGGGTTTGGAATATCATTGGTGACCAAAGGAAAATTACATAAAATTTCAGGAGTTGATCTGATGGTGGATATATTGAAAATTGCAGAAGATGAGCGAAAAAGTGTATTTTTTGTTGGCTCAGGCACTGCCAAGACGCTTACAGGGTTATTTCATTATGTACAAAAAAATTACCCAAATTTGGTGATTGCAGGAATGCATACAGGGCCTCATTTTCACATATCATCGAGTGATATTATCTTTGTGGATGACAAGCAAAAAAAAGTGAATTATCATGTGCTTAAGGACATACAATCGAGTCAGCCAGATATTATCTTTGTTGCGTTTGGGCATGAAAAACAAGAAATGTGGATTGATCAGTATGCTGAATATATGCCAAGCGCTCGGATTGTGATGGGGGTGGGTGGAGCATTTGATTATCTGTCTGGGTCAGTGTCTCGAGCCCCAAAAATAGTTAGAAAAATCGGACTTGAATGGTTATATCGATTGGTAGTGCAGCCAAAGAGAATAGCACGAATCATCACTGCAGTAGTAATTTTTCCATATTATGCTCTCATCAAAAATCGTTAAACATCTCAATCAATTGCAAGAAAAAAAATATCGTCGTGAATTTGGCGAATATATTGTTGAAGGGTTCAAAGGGGTGGGGGAGGCACTCGATCATGCAGAAGTTGTCATGGTAGTGGTAGAGGGTAATCGACGGGGAGAGATTGAGATCGCATCGTGTATACACAAAGCTGAAGCACAGGGAATTCCGGTAGAATTTTGTGGTCGAAAAGATATTGGAAATATCAAAACAACGGACACGTTTCCAGGTATTCTTGCGGTGGTAGATATTCCAGAGTGTCATCTAGAAGATATTGCAGATGGTCCGATTATTGTGCTTGAAAATATCAAAGATCCAGGAAACCTTGGGACGATTATCCGCACTGCTGATTGGTTTGGTATTACCAATATTATGGTAAGCGAAAATAGTGTCGATCACTATAATCCCAAGGTAGTACGCAGTACAATGGGCTCTATTTTTAGATCAAAAATATATCGTTCTCACCATATACGCACTGAATGTGAGGAACTCAAAAATAAGTTTGGGTATTCAGTTACCTCACTCGATATCGAAGGTGCGCCACTTCCTGCAAAAATTACCAATACAGAACGAATGATTTTTCTATTTGGATCAGAATCACATGGACTGTCACCAGAACTTGAAGCGGTAGTCGATGTGCGCTACACTATCCCAGGCAAAGGAAAAGCAGAATCACTCAATCTTGCGATTTCAGCTGCAATACTCATGTCACGATTATAATATGCATGTAAAAACTCGTTTTGCTCCTAGTCCTACAGGAATGCTTCATGTGGGCGGTCTCAGATCTGCACTGTTTGCGTATTTGTTTGCAAAAAAACATGGAGGCACGTTTATGCTTCGTATCGAAGATACTGATCGTGAGCGATTGGTAGAAGGAGGAGTAGAAAACATTATCTCTTCGTTGCAGTGGGCAGGGATCACTATTGACGAAGGTGTATCCATGAATAGTGACAGACAGATTATACAGAAAGGTGATCATGGGCCCTATATACAGTCAGAACGGCTCTCGATATATCATACACATATCAAAGAGCTTCTTGATAAAGGACATGCATATCATTGTTTTTGTACAAAAGAACGCCTTGTAGAACTTCGTGAATATCAAGAAAAAAATAAACTTCCTACTGGATATGATGGAAAATGTCGCAACATATCAGAGGAAGAAACAAAACAACGTATCTCTCGTGGTGAAACGTTTGTAATTCGAATGAAAATGCCCAAAGAAGGAAGCACTATTATCGAAGATATGGTTCGAGGGCGGGTGGAGTTTAAAAATGAATTAGTAGATGATCAGGTCTTGATTAAGGCAGATGGTTTTCCTACCTACCACTTTGCAGTGGTAGTGGATGATCATACAATGCAGACGACCCATGTTATTCGTGGGGAAGAATGGCTTCCTTCAACTCCAAAACATGTTGCGCTGTATCACATGTTTGGATGGGACGTTCCTCAATTCGCACACCTTTCGTTACTGATCAATGAAAAAAAACAAAAGTTGAGTAAACGCCACGGTGATGTGAGTGTTGAAGATTTCAAAGAAAAAGGATATATACCTGAGGCACTGGTGAATTTTGTCGCATTTCTTGGTTGGAATCCGGGGGATGAGCGAGAAATGTTTAGTCTAAAAGAACTTGAGGCTGAATTCGATTTTGATAAAGTGAGTAAGGCGGCGGCGGTGTTTAATGTTGAAAAACTCAATTGGTATAATAAGCACCACATGATGGCGATGGATACTCATATGCTTGCGAAGCGTGTTGCGCCGTATATGGTGAAGTGCGGATTTTTAAAAAAATTGCCTGAGACCGAAGTGGAATGGTCCTCACTGTCTACCGTGATTGAATTGGAAAAGGGAAGAGCAACGACACTTCATGATTTTCCTGAAGCACTTGGTTTTGTCTTTGCGGAAACACTGGAGTATGAACCAGGATTATTAGTGTGGAAAAAAAGTACCGCAGAAGATGCACGGAAAAAACTGGAATTACTTCATGCCTATTTAAGTGAAAAAAATGATTGGAAAAGGGAAGTGCTCGAAACAGAAACGCTTGAATGGATTTCAGCTCAAGGATGTGGTGTAGGAGATGTGCTGTGGCCTATGCGCACTGCTCTGTCTGGTCAAAAAAATTCTCCTGGACCCTTTGAAATAGCTGTGGTAATCGGTAAGGAAAAAACACTCCAGAGAATTACCGATGCTATAGCTCGGCTTTCCTAAGTATGGTATACTAAAAGACATGAAAAAAAACGTGTCTTTTATTATTATTGCAATTATTATTGCAACTTCGTCTGTCGGATTGAGGAGTTTTTTTGTACCACAATATGTGGCCGCTGCGACACAGCAAGAAATTGATGAATTGAACAAGAAAATTAGTGAGGGTAGAGATAAAATTACTGAACTACAAAAAAGTATTGATGAGGTAAATAAAAAAATTGCAGAAAAACGTACCGAGGCGGTGTCATTGTCCAATCAGTTAGCGATTATCGATAATCAGCTCACACAAACCGAATTAGACATTCAAATGAATCAGACAAAACTCGACACACTTACGCTTGAGATTCAGGAGCTGACGATTGGTATTACTGATAAACAAGAAGATATTGCGCGCCAACAGATGATGCTGAGTGAGCTAGTTCGTACACTCCACTACGAACATAATAAGAAATATATTGAGATTATTGCAGCATATGATAATTTTTCAGATTTTTATTCTCGAATTCAGTATATAAAAAGTATCGAAGCTGATCTCGGACAAAGTGCAAAATCAATTCGTCTTTCAAAAGAAGAGTTAGAACAGAAAAAAATAGAAACTGAAGCTCGTAAAAAAACATTTGAAAAAACAAAAGAATTATTGGAAAATCGTAAAAGAGATCTTGATGAGCAGTCAAAATATAAAAGTTCACTGCTAGGACAAACACGTTCGTCAGAACTCACGTTCAAAGCATTGGAAACCAATTTAAAAGCGCAGTTTAAACAGGTAGAAAATGAAATTGTAGCAGTAGAACAACAGGTGCGAAAAAAATTAGCACAGAATAATGCTTTGCAAGGTGTTACAGATACTGAAGCACTGCTCTCATGGCCTACTCAAAGCAGATATATTACTGCGTATTTTCATGATGAGAGTTATCCATATCGATATATCTACGAACATCCTGCAATCGATATTCGAGCAGCACATGGCACACCAGTCGGTGCTGCAAAAGCAGGATACGTAGCACGTGCTCGTACCTGTACTACAGCGACGTGTTATGCCTATGTTATGATCGCGCACGAGGGTGGGATTACAACAGTGTACGGACATTTGAGCAAAATTACTGTCCAAGAAGATGATTTTGTTTCGCGTGGGGAAGTGATCGGGTATTCTGGAGCAACTCCAGGCACAGTGGGGGCAGGGCCATTTACAACAGGTCCCCATCTTCATTTTGAAGTTAGAAAAAATGGTATTCCTGCGAATCCCTTGAACTATTTGGTAAAAGATTGGTAAGCTGTTACATATTGATATACTATATACATATGCGAAACGATAGGGAAATTATATTTTACGACACTGAATTTACTCTTCTTGATCCGAAACGTGGTGAACTCTTGTCGATTGGTATGGTAAAAAATGAGAGTGATGAGACACTCTATCTTGAACTTGAGCGACCACCTGAAGATACTATGGATCCATGGGTTATAGAACATGTACTACCCTATCTCCATGGCACTCCAGTATCAAAAGAAGAAGCACGTGCTCAAATCATGGCATTTATGGGTCCAGATCATCCCTATTTGATGGCATATGTGAATCAATTTGATTCAATGTATTGGTATTCTCTCTTTGGTGATGCCAAACAACATCCTGCATTCTGGATTCCTATTGATTTTGCGTCTATTTTGTTTGCACATGGACTCGATCCGCAAAGCATGGGTCGACAAGATTTTTTTGATCGTATTGGAGTAAAACGTGCGGGATATGATATCCGACCACACAACGCGCTTTCTGACGCACAGATTCTCAAAGAAACATACCAAAAATTTGTATCCTATATTGGAAATGCAAAGTGATGACTAGAAAATTCATGTGTACTATGCACCTATAAATTTCTCGTGGTAAAAAGTTCTTTAATTTCATGATATCTTATACCACCCCTAAATAAAGCACTATTCTGTGGCGTCGCACAATGTAGGGAATAGGGGGCATACTAAAATGAAAAACAATCAACGTATGCCAGAGAAATACCAGACTTGGATTTAGGCGGGTATCAATGGCTACGCAAAGAAAAGAAAGAAAAGTTTGAAATTTTAAAACAAGAATAACCTGGGATATAAAAGCAAACAGGTTGATAAGAGACAAAGAGCTTATTCCACACTACCCCATAGTATAAGTGTCGTATAAGATATATTGTGCGACATTATATCTATTCCACAGATGAGCTTAATTGTATCTATATTCCCCGTCATTTGATCTAAAATTTTAAGCCTGGATATTTTAAAACAAATTATACGTTTATCTCACTAAACTTAATTAAGATATGAAAAAGTTTATAACATATTTGTGTATTGTATTTCTTTTAACCTGGATAGGTATTTTGTATGCCCAATTTATTAAAAGTCCAGATTCCGAGATTTCTGACTGGTTAGATCTTGTGCTGTTTTTTACTCCCTTAGTAGTTACCTTTTTCTTGAGTATTAAGTTTTTTATTTCGAACATAAATTGGCGACAGTTTTTGTACAGTTTAATGATTGTATTGTTTTACTGCACCATCTTTGTTGCTTCTTTTTATTTGTTTAATGATCCATTACTTGATCCGAAATCATATGGTATTGGGAAATCTATTACATACCTTATGGCTAAGTTGCTATTCTTACTTTCTTTTGTAATTAATGGTATTATTTGGATTTCACATTATGTTAGGTTGCGTAACTTGAAAAACAAAATAAAAACTTAATATTTATACCTATTTAGAAATTAATTAAAAAAATTAACAAAAAACCATCGTTGTATAGACGGTGGTTTTTTTATATGTGTTGAGCCTGGTCTATTTGTGTGTGTTTAGTTCAAGTGCCTTGAGTAGTCCTCGGAGAAATGATGAAGGGTGTCGCTTCCCTATTTTTGCTTGATAAAAATCACTTCTGCAGGTGCTCATGGTTTTATGATACATTTTCATATACAATTTTTTTGTGTGAGTAGTAGTGTGTCCTTAGGATAATCAGTAGCAATGTTGAATGCTGTCCAATTTTTGGTCACCTCGGTCACATAAAGTTTGTCTGTTGGTGTGATGAGATTTTTGAGCTGATGCATGATTTCAAGCGACGTAAGGTCTGTTTTTATGAGCCAGAATGATTTCATAGGTTTGGTCCAGAAATATGCAGTCTTGATCATGGAAATCAGGCGACTATACTCTGGACTTGATTCTGGCTCAATAAGCTCGTATGAGATTAGATAAGTCTTCATAGAGGCGGTGCTATATATACTGGCGCACCACCCCCGTCACCACTCCCCCAACTCTCAATTCATGCTTTGGAAATAGATCAGGATATTTTTTGTTTGCTGCACGAAGGAACATTTTTTTACCTTTTTGCATGAGATATTTGAGGGTCCACTCATGATCGATTTCTGCGACCACGACTGCCCCAATTTTTGCTTGTTTTTTTCGATTGACGATTACCATATCTCCCGACATAATTCCCGCATCTCGCATCGAGTCTCCAGAAACTTTCAGGAGAAATGTATGTGTAGGTTCGTGAATGAGCAGATCGTTGAGTGAGATGCAGTCGAGAAGTCCTTCTTCTTCTGCATCATGTGGTAATCCTGCACGGACTTCTCCGAGCACACGCGCTCCGTAGAGCCTTGGTGTTGCAATGAGAAATCCTTCATCACTTTTTCGTACAATATCGTCTTCGATAAACTTTTCGATGTATTGGAATGCTGCTGATTTTGATTTTACCCCAAATACCCGAGTAAGTTCTTCGTAGGTCGGTAAACGTTTGTTTTTGTGATAGTAGGAAAGCAGTGCTTCCATTCTTTTTTTATAGAGATCATGTGACATATAAAAAAGGAATTTAAGAATGATACTGAACGGCCGTTCTCCTTCTTGATTGTAGTATAAACGAACGTTCGTTCGGTGTCAAAACACAACGATGTGGATAACTAAAACCCTGTACCAGAACGGTACAGGGTTGAGCGGAAATTCATCTACTATGCGCATACGCTCGAGGTATACGTCTACTAGATGAATCGCGACAGACCTGAGAAGGTACTGTCGCGGTCCCAGAGAGTGTTGATCTCAGATGATCGGCCGCCCCTCGGCCTCCATCTCGTCCAGCTTGCGCTGGACATCGGGGGTGTTGTGTTCGAACTCCGGGAGTTCGAACTGCTTGCGGCGCCTGCGCGCCTTCTCGGTGGTCTCGCCGCCGTCGAGATCGTTCCAGTGGAACGGCGCAGCCATTGGCAAGTCTTTGATGTTCATGAGTGTCCTCTTTTTTTTACGAGTTACTCTCCTCCACACAGCACCCTTGTGGCACATGCGGGGGGATATGGATACGATTTTTCGCACAGATATCCCTTCGTATGTGGCATAATAATAACCATGATATATATCACAGTTTTTGTATTGTGTCAACCCTATTTCCAATAAATCCGATTACGATATCGCAAATCTACGTATGAGATACGTGATGTGGATTCTATTTTTTCAAGCGCAAGCTTTAATTCTCGTATTTGTTCAAGTGCACTTTTTCGATTGAATCGACTTTTGATAATCCAGCCCTCACTCGTAGTAATAAAAAAATCTGTATCATTTTCAATAGTTACAAGAGAAAGTGTCACAGGAATTGATTTAATTTCATTGAACCATTCAATAATGAGCCGAACTTCTTCGGAGGTCATAACACCGAGACCTTCATCAGTAGTACGCTGACGTTTGTCATATACCACAGGATACTCCCCTGCTTCGGTCTGTATATGCGCAATATCAGGAGTATGTATTTTTTCCACGACCACCTCGACAGTGCTTGTAGTGCCATCAAGTGTGGTGGTCACAATTTCCCCTCGCACATCTTTCCATTCCCTATTCTCTACTGCTCGAATCAATTCAATTACTGATCCATCGAGACCTACGAGACCGTACACGCTACCATTACTGTAGATAACGGTAGAAAGTTTTTCCGTAAGGGTAATATGCATATCATGCGGAAAACGCATCTCTACCGTAATCTGCTCAATGGGAAAACGTCCTTTAAGCACCTCAGTGATATCTTCAGTATTTACCACAAAATAGCTTGAATTTGGAATAAACCCAAGACTTCGATATTCAAGAGTTTTTTGTACGAGGGACACAATATCTTCGGTAGCGATTCGAGTGTTTCCACGTACGGTAATTGATGTGATATTGAAAAAACCACTAAACACAATAAAGTATACGAGTAATCCGAGCGAGAAAATTAACAGAGAAAATTTGAGTGTAAGCGCATGTTTTCCGCTCGTATCTTCAGTTCGATACGGATTATACTGTGTTCCTTTCCAGGTGAAATCCTTCATTGTTCGTTTAGATCCTTTTCTTCGAAAAAGTGTATCAAAAAAACGTTCTGTTTTACCGGCAGTACGATCAAATGTTTTAATGAGTTTGTGATGATTGACAAGCTTTTTTCTCATCATGGTGATGCATTAAAACCCTCGTTTGATTTTACGAATTGTTTCAAAAATTCTCATCGGATAGTACCTCCACGGATCAATAATTAAATCATGACACTCGATCAATTCTTGCACTATTCCACCAAAACCTTTTTTAAAATGGGTAATACCCTTGAATGGATGATTCTGTTTTGCATTATCAGGTGCAATACCCCAAAAATTATACCACTGCATACCACGTCGTTTTGCTTCTTGTATCGCACTCCATTGTATCAGATACGGAGTAGGAATTTTACTATTTTTTCCGAGAGAAGCGCCGTGTCGATAGGCTGCAGTCGTACCATAATAGTATACCACTGCCCCGCTATCGAGTGTACCATCAGGTAGATGTGCGTAGAATACGACTGCTTGTTTTTCTTTTTCAAAAGCCTGGAATTCACGTTCTACGTACTGATCAGAAAAACGAACAAAATGATGTTTTTTTGCGGTAAAAGAGTGGAGTTTATGAAATTCAGCTAGTTGTTCGTGAGAAGTAAATGAGGTGATGGTAACACCTTCCTTTTGGCAGCGACGGATAAGATTCCGATGATTTTTATTCATACGTGCCAGTAACTCTTCTTCAGTGCGTGTGATATCGAGGAGGCAGGTAGTTTCTGCGAGAGCGTGTATTGGAGCTTTCTGGTATCCAAGCTTTGGTAAGTGTATATCATGTCCAAGCTGTATATCTATAAATGGACTTATTCTAATACATGAAACTTTTTGTACCCGAGCTTCGTCGACAAGATGAGTGGTAATGGTGTGTAGAATTTCTGGAAAACGTTCGTGTGTTCGTGCGAGCGGTCCGTACGGAAGATAAAAGTAGGATCCTCGTTTTGCTCTAATTACGATTACGAGTGCTCCACCGACAAGTTGTTCATTTTCATAACATCCTGCAATAAAAAATTCTTCACCCATGGTGCCATAAAATGATCCATAAGCATATGCTTGAGTCATAGGTGAGAATGGAAGACTCGAAACAAACTCATCCCACTCATGTGGATCGGTAATACGTCTAATTCTGAGCATAAAAAGCTGTTATCATCCGTGAGATAGTATCTGCATCCTCTGTAGAAATGTGTCGACTGGTCGGTAGATTGATCGAACGCGATGACAAATTTTCTGCAACAGGACAACTTCCTGCCACATATCCTGTGTTCGAAAATACAATATCATTCGGCGCGATGACAGTGTCGTACCATTCACCAAGTAGTATGCCATTTTTTTTACAAAAATTATGGAGTTCTTTTGGAGTGTCAACTACTATAGGATAGCGCACATACGCAGTGGCGGTTAATTTTGGGGGAAATGTAATGTGCTTACGGTCAATTTCTTCTTCATACCACCGTGCAATTTGATGTCTATGCTCATTCAATTCTTCTAACTCGTGTAGCTGGATGCAAAGAATATGTGCCAGGCTATTTGCGAGACGTGATACTGCAAAGTGGCTACGCTCTCCTTTTTTTTCTCGATCATAGATTACTCGACCAGTGATCGATAATTTTTTTAACGCTGCCAAAAAGTATTTACCAATACCAATTCGATATAATGATTTCCCGAGTGGAAATAACGGAAAATTCCAAAGGTAGGGTATTATCCAGCGTCGTTTGGGATATGGAATGTGTGCATACTGTGCCTCAAGTTGTTCAGCAATATCATCATTATTGACGAGTAATGCGCCACCCCGACCACATGATAACACTTTATCAGTACCAAAACTCAACATACCCATATCACCAATCGTACCTAATTTTTTGCCACGGTATTCCCCACCGATCACATGAGCGCAATCTTCAATAACAGGAATATGGTAGTGACGTGCAAGAGCCATAATCGCGTCCATGTCTGCCGGAATTCCAAATGTGTGTTGTACGATGATAGCTTTAGTTTTTGGTGTAATTTTTTTTTCCAATTCAGCAGGATTAATCGTAAAAGTATGTGTAACATCTACATATACAGGCTTTGCACCTGTCCATTTAATTGCATTGGTTACCACGACACATGTATACGCTTGTACGATAACCTCATCATCGGTGCGTATATCGAGAGCACGAAGCGCACTTTCGAGCGCACTTCGTCCGCTATCAAATAAATACAGATGATCAGCTGAAAAAAATTTTCTGAGCATTCGATGAGCTTTTTGCTCATATTCACCCTCAATGAGGGTATGCCATTTCCACGGAAATAACAAATACGTAAGTGCGGTGCGTATATCTTTCGAAGATGCATTTGGCTGAAAGCCGGTAAAAATCATACACGTCTTTAATTTTTTGATTTCAAATATAATTCTCTTACCGTGTGCGGAATTCTATTTTCAAGTAAGATTACTGCGTCAGTATGTTTCAGTGCGTCAACGTATGCTCGAAGGACATCTGGATCAAAAATCTCCTTCACTTCTGTCTGATATTTTTCTAATATTCCACGCTTGATATCATCAGCAAAATCAGGAGTGATAATAATCAATTCATCAGCAAAAAAAGATATTTCATTGCCAATTCGTTCATGTTGTTCAGGACTTTCTGCGCCCAACTCATGCATACCACGAGTAATCACGATACGACGACGATGTGATGGGAATGAGCCGAGAATATCGAGTGCCGCCTTAAAACCAGTAGGGTTGGAATTGTAGCTATCATCGATAATTGTCGATGTGCCAAAGGTGTGTATTTTTATGGATTGGTCTGGTTGTGTAATGCTGTTTATGGCTTCAGTGATTTGAGCATGATTGAGTCCGAGTTCAGTTGCGACCAAAATGCAAGGTGCAATATTCATAGCTTGATGCTCACCAAGCACAGCGGGAGTCACATGAAGAAGATGGTTTTCGTGTACATAGGTAATATCCAGTCCTATTCCCCGAGAGCGCACTGATTCCACGAGACAAGTGGGATGATGTTCAGACTCTGCGCCAAAAGTCATTACTCTACCTGTAAGTTCAGAAACAAACTCCATTGCACGAGCATTGTCGGCGTTAGTAATTGCGAGTCCAGATGCAGGAATTGCACGGAGCAATTCATATTTTGCAGTTTGAATATTTTCGATTGACCCAAAAAGACTAAGATGTTGTGGATTGATCGCTGTAAGAATACCAATAGAGGGGTGTACAATGTCGCACACGAGCTTGATATCTCCTTTGTTGTATGCTCCCATTTCGAAAATAGCAACATCACTTTCATTAAAATTAGTATTGAGAATAAAACGAGAAATTCCAATATCACTATTAACATTTTTGGGGGTATATGAAACTCTAAAATGTTTTCCCAAAATTTGAGCCAATAATTCTTTTACAGACGTTTTACCATAGCTTCCAGTAATACCAATTTTGATGAGGTGAGGATAGCGTTGTAATTTTTTTTCAGCCGCACGGAAATATGCGTATTTGATTTGATTGGTAAGCCAATTGATCGCTATGACAATAAAACTGAGTAATGCAAGACGAATTGAACTTACCAATAAAGTGAAATTCCAATCATGAAACACGAGATACGTCCCATACTCTATTCCGATTGCAAGAGTAATAATTAACATTGCTTTTACACTCAATTTTGGTCGTCGATAATCACCTCTAATTTTTCGAAATACGCTATATACAATATCTGCAATAAAAAATCCTAAAATAATGAACGTGTAGATGGAGAGATTGTCTTCTTTTGGTAAAAAGAAAAATATAACAATCGCTAATAATCGTATAAGGATATATGGATTGCGTATCACTGCCCTACCCTGTTTGGTAAGAATAAAATCTTTGAATCGATCAAAACGATACCATTTTAATTGCCAAAAATAACAGTATTCTGCATAGACAAGCACTGCTCCGATAAACCATGTAATATGTATAGCAATAGAATGTATCATATACCTATCTTAAGTATACCGCTCTTTGAGCTTTGTGAGAATATCATGGGTATGTGTATGATGAAGTCCATGTGTACCATACGGAAAAACAATGGTTTCCACATTTCGTAACAGCTTACCAATTTTTCTTCCGTGTCTAATAGGTGTATAAGAATCTCGTGCTCCCCAAAACAATAAGACGTGCGTATCAATACGAGGAAGGATATATCGCATATCTTCACGAATTACTTTTTTGAATATTTCTCGTTTGATACCCGAGGTATGTTCGTAATCAGGAGAAAAAAATGCTTGATAGATTTTCTGTTTGATTTCCGAGGCCCGTGTGTTGTTGTGAGTATGCTTCAAAATCTTTTTTACTACAGTGCTCAATCCGCCAAATACAAGGCGTTTCAATCTGCGTCGTGGACGCACAATTGCAGGAGCAATAAGGACAAGTTCGTCGCACGATTCAGGATGGGTACCTACCACATATGCAGCTACTTGTCCTCCAAATGAATGTCCAAGTAAAATAATTTTTTGTTGTGGATGTTCCCGTCGGACCTCAAGTAATTGCTGAAATACATACTCACCATACTCGAGAACTCCCCACACTTGATGCGGGAGGGTAACACCACCAAATCCAGGCAATTCAATACAGCGTACATCAAAATAAGGCTGTGAAGCGGTGATAAAGGTGTTCCATGTCTCAGTCGATCCACCCCACCCAGGGATGATACAGAGTACCGGTTTTTGCATAAATTACAGTATGTCAGTACCTATGTATTTCTGCAATGCCTGTGGAATCGTCAACGTACCATCCTCGTTTTGATGATTCTCGATAACTGCAATTG
The DNA here is from genome assembly GCA_002293825.1 of Candidatus Magasanikbacteria bacterium UBA922. Taxonomy (GTDB): domain Bacteria; phylum Patescibacteriota; class Patescibacteriia; order Magasanikbacterales; family UBA922; genus UBA922. The sequence goes on from DBDW01000014.1 coordinate 15,951, forward strand.
GAAATCTACTCGTGACGATTGCGGTGCCATTGAGTGTATGGACAAATTCAGATACTCCTTCAGAAGTGCGATACTTGATACCCGCACGGCGAGCTTGATAATCTGTACAGTTGCTCGTACTCGTGATTTCACCATAGTCGTTGTTCATGATCATCCACGCTTCGATATCGAACTTTCGATATGCCGGCCCACCGAGATCTCCGCTAGCAATATCAATTACTCGATACGGAATTTCAAGTCCGTCACAAATCTCTCGCTCAATCGACAAAAGTTCTTGGTGTAATGCTTCACTTTCTTCTGGTTTACAGAAAATAAACATTTCAAGTTTGGTAAACTGATGTACTCGATAGAGCCCTTTACTCGTACGACCATATGCACCTGCTTCGGTACGAAAACAATGCGACAGTGCAACATATTTTTTTGGTCCATTCGATAAATCCAATGTTTCACCGGCGTGATACCCAAGGACTGAAATTTCAGCAGTACCAATCAAACTCAAATCAGTATGTTCAACTGAATAAATCTGAGTTTCTTCTCCACGAGGATTGAATCCAGCGCTTTCAAGAACTTCTTTTTTTGCAAGATCAGGAGTTTCGATAAGCTCAAATCCGTGACGAGTAGCCACATCAATTCCATAAGCAATGAGTGCATGATTCAGACGTACTAATTGATTTTTGGTAAAATAAAATTTTGATCCAGCAACTTTTGCCCCACGCTCAAAATCAATCCAATCCCGCTGAAGCATAAACGCTTCATGATCCTTAGGGATAAAAGAAAATTCGGTAGGTTTCAAATGTTCAGCAATTACTCGAAAATCATTCTCACCCCCAATGGGAGTATCGGGGTGAGTAAAATTAGGAATTTGCAGTAACAAGTCCTTTCTTTTTGTTTTAAAATTTTCTAAATCTGTTTCAATTTTTTTAATTTCTTCCCCAACTGATTTCATCTTCTCAATAATTTCAGGATCGGGTTTTGTTTTTGAAGCTTTTTTTCTTTCTGATTGTAGAGTTTCTAAAACAGGCGTTAGCTCTCTGATTTGATCGTCATAAGCTAAAAGAGCGTCAATAGTAGTTTCAGCGTTTTGCACATTTCTTATTCTACAATTCTTTTTTACTTCGTCGGCATGTTCACGAATATATTTAATATCAATCATATTAGAGTGTATTACGTGTTATTACTTCCATAAGTTCAGGATAAATTTTTTCATACATTTTTTTGTTTTCTCCAATCAATTCATACTCCCCTACAAGTGCAGGATCGACCCATACTGTGTCGAGGACTTCTTCATCATTCGAAACTCCTTCTCCAGCTATAATACGACATACAAATGGTAACAAATAGATTTGTATTCCATAGTGTAAACTACGAGGATTTTTTATCTGCACCGTCCATATATGACGAAGTTGGGATACAATTTCTGCTCGGTAACCACATTCTTCTGATATTTCACGTAAAAGATTTTCTTCGACCGTTTCCCCGATTTCTATGCCACCGCCTGGAAACTCCCAAAGACCATGTAATTCAGGTTTTTCGCGATCGTTGCGTTTGTTGAGTAGTATTTTTCCATTTTTCACAATAATACCGATTGGTACGAGAAAATGCTTTCCTCCGTACGAATTTACGATAAAACGTTTAATACCTGCCAACGCCTTAGCACGATGGCTCAGTGTATTTTTTTCATCTTCAGATAATTCAGCATACGTCTTACCAACTTCAGTCACACGAAAAATCGGATCATATCCAAACCCTTGTTCACCAATAGGATGTTTCGTAATAGTCCCTCGTGTTTCACCGGTAGACACAAAGAGATCACCGCGTTGTGGATCATATACGGCGAGTGCGCCCACAAAAGAAGCTGTGCGTTCATGTTCGTCTGGAAATCTCTCCATTCGTTGAAGCACCTCATTCACTCGATCTCGAGGAGTGTGTCCTATTCGAGCACTGTGCACGCCAGGCCAATTTTCAAGTACATCAATAAAGAGCCCGGTGTCATCGGCAATTGTAGTATGACCACTCACATGGGCATAATATCGTGCTTTCAAAATAGCATTACCTTCGACGGTGTGTTCGGTTTCCTCAGGGGGTGCTATGTTAGTTTTGAGATCAGCAAGTGAAAGTACATTGACGGGTAATCCGCGCAACAAATGTACAAGTTCTCGATATTTATCTTCATTAGTTGTAGCGATTAAAATCGTCTTCATAGCATGTTCGTAAGTTTTTGTTTGATGATTTTTGTTTTGTACAAATCTGCTTTGTATGGCTTACCTCGAATAACCACTGTATCAAGAGTGAATTCTTTTATTTTGCTTTCCAATCCTTCGGTAAAAATTTCTTGATCGTATCCTAAAACTATAGTATCTGGTTTGAGATTCTTTATAACCTTGTACACATCGGTCCTATCACCAAGTACCACACGATCAATTACCGATAATTCTTCAAGAAAAGCCATGCGTTCTTTTTCTGAAAACATAGGTGGCACACCCTTAATTCCCGAAGTTCGCTTATCACGAGCTACCACTACTACCAATTCATCGCCGTATTTCTTTGCTTCATGAAAAAAAGCAATATGTCCGAGGTGTACAATGTCGAATGTTCCAAATACCATGACAATTCGTTTTTCCATAGAGCTGTGAGGCGGTATAAATGAATAGTCTCAAACTATTCATTTGGTGAGGTAGTATGATGATCAATTGGTTTCACGGTAGGAAATATAATCACATCCTTCAGTGTGTGCGAGCCAGTAATGAGTGCGGCTAATCGATCAATACCAATTCCAGTACCAGTCGATGGAGGCATACCATGTTCGAGTGCTTCGACAAAATCTGCATCAAATTCCATTGCTTCATCATCACCCGCTTCTTTGTTTCGTGCCTGCTCTTCAAAACGTTCTCGCTGGTCAATAGGATCATTAAGCTCAGTATATGAATTACTCACTTCAAAGCCATTAACAATCAATTGGAACATTTCAGTATACCGAGGATCATCAGCTTTCTTTGCAAGTGGTTTTAATTCTGCAGGGTAGTTTAACAGAAACGTAGGCTGGATAATGTTGGGACGAGCAGTTGCTTTATAGAGATCATCAGCGAGACGTCCAAATCCTGCTTTCGGATCCACTGCGTACCCTTTTTCTTTCATTACACGTGCAAGTTTTTCTTTGGTATCATAAATATTGAGATCGATTTGAGAATGTTCCAACACAACTTCTCGAAAAGTGGTTCGAGGATATGGTCCTTCAAAATTAATGTGTGTTCCATTCAAATTGATTTCAGTAGAACCTACTGCTGCTTTGATGATTCGAGGGAGCATTTCTTCGTGCAACTTCATGTTATCTTCATAGTCAGCATACGCCCAATAATACTCAATTTGAGTAAACTCGGGATTATGCTGATGATCCACTCCTTCGTTACGAAAACAACGTCCAATCTCAAATATTTTTTCAAATCCCGCAACCAATAGTCGTTTTTGAGGAATTTCAATTGCAATACGAAGATGTACTGGCATATCATATGCATTGAAATGAGTATCAAATGTTTTTGCAAGTGCACCTGACGCAACAGTCTCGAGTATGGGAGTTTCGACTTCAATAAAACCTTTTTCATACATAAATTCACGAAGTGCGCGCACAAGTCGTGAACGGGTGATAATTTTATTTTTTAACTCTTTGTTTACCAGAAGGTCGAGGTAACGTTTGCGTATTTTCAACTCCTCATTCTCTAGTCCATGAAATTTATCAGGAAGTGGTAGCAGTGCTTTAGTAAGAATTTCATAAGAATGAGCAAGAATTGATTCTTCGCCTTTTTGAGTGATGAAACGTTTTCCAGAAACACCAATGATATCACCTGCGTCGATTTTTTTTACAAATCGCTTGTATACATCGTCACCAATATCATCTTTTTTCATTACGATTTGAGCTTTACCACTCTCATCTTCGAGATGAAAAAAAGTAAGTTTCCCCATCTCACGCTTAGTGATAATACGACCAACAACCGAAACATTTGTGTCATGGGATTCTCTGAGCGCTTCTGTGATTGTGTGTGTACGCTTTACTCGTGCAGGATACGGATTAATTCCCTCATGTATCAAATCGGCCAACTTCGCCAAACGCACACTTCGTTCGTCATTAATATTAATTGATGATGCTTCCATAAAAACTCTTAATTAAGCTGATTTTGTTGATTTCATAGTAACAGAAATGTACAAAAAATACAAACCCGTCAGATACACGTATGACACAGCAAAAAATATGCAAAAATAAGCAAAAAAACCACGATATAAATGATTTTTGCACTTTTTAACGAATATCTTCTATACGGTATTCCTGTGTACCTGCTGGAAGATCAATTTTGACCGTATCACCCTTGGCACACCCGAGAAATGCACTGCCAAGTGGAGATTCATTGGAAATTTTACCATTGAGCGGGTCGGCTTCTTGAGCCCCGACAATAGTGTATGTTTTTTGAACACCTTTCACTGAGACAACAATAGTAGAACCCACACTCACTCTACCTGTCGTGTTATTAGAACTTGATGAAATTAATTCTGCATTGTCTATCAAATACTCAAGTTCTTTGACACGTGTCTGAGCCCAAGCCATATCTTCTCGAGCTGCATGATATTCGGCATTTTCAGAGAGATCACCCATCTGACGAGCTTCATCGATACGTTTCGCAAGACTAGGAATTTTATCTTCTTTCAAATTTTTCAATTCAGCCTTTAATTGTACTTTCTTCTCCTCAGTCATGTATTGCAGTGACATAATGTTGTAACTAACTTATCTATTAAAAAAATCCGTGCATGTGCTGGATCAAAATCTAGTGTAGCATAAATTCGAGCCAAAGCAAACTATCTGATTGTGTTGTGTATATTATTTTCCCGTATACTCCCCCCACCATCGATAGAAATCTGCTGCCACGTGTGATGCAGTCCTACTACCCTCTCCACCCTCTTCGAGCATGATAGTAACTACAATTTCTGGATTACTATAGGGGGCAAAAGAAGTAAACCATGCATGAGTATCTTTGGTGGAGCTCCACTGTGCAGTACCTGTTTTTCCTGCCACAGAAAAAGACAAATTTCTCAACACTCCACACGGACCAGTATCAATACAGTCTTTCATTCCCAATCCTGCAGTTACCAAATGTTGGCTTGGAATAAATTTTTCATGTATTTTCTCTCCACTTAACACTTGTTCAACATTAGTCACAGAATTTACAATGGCACGTACGACGTGTGGTCTATAGAGTGTACCCTTATTTGCAATAGCACCAGTCATTGTGGCGATTTGTAGTGGAGTGGTAAGAAAATCTCCTTGTCCGATAGAATAATTATAGGTATCACCTACATACCATTCTTCATTTTTTACACGTTTTTTCCATTCAGGTGAAGGTAGAAATCCTGCACCTTCACCAGGAATGTCAAGACCGAGTTGTTTTCCGAAGCCAAACATATCTAGATATCTATTGATTCGAGTAACACCAAGTCCCTCAAAATCTTTATACCCTCCACCAATATAATAATAAAACGTATTAACAGACCATGAAATAGATTTTCTGACATCAGTTTGCCCATGAGCAACCCTACTCCAGTCAGGAAAAAACCATGGACCCACCTGTATTCCACCTGTACTCAATATTTTAGTATTTGCAGTAACAATTCCTTCGGTCAGTGCTGCAGCTGCCATAGCAGGTTTGATAACCGAACCTGAAGGGTACGATCCCCCGATTGCTCGATTAAAGAGTGGTCGATTTTCATCAGCAAGATATGTTTGATAGGTCGCACGATCAATGCCTCCCGAAAAATCATTATTATCAAACCCTGGAAGACTTACAAGTGCAAGAATTTCGCCGTTCTGAGGATTGAGTGCAATACCACTCGCGCGCTGCTTTCCATTTTTATTCAACCAGTCTTGTAGCAACTGCTCAAGTTTGTTTTGAATACGATAATCAATTGAAAGTTTGATATGGTTTCCAGGTGTGGGATCTTTTGCTGCAATGACAGATTGCTCAGCACCACGAGAATTAACCTCGATACGTTTTTCACCATATTCTCCGCGCATGTAACGTTCATAAGATTCTTCAACACCCATTTTGCCAATTGAATCAGCAGGAAGATACCCTACTTTATAATATTCCTCGAGTTCTTCTGGTGAAAGTTTTCCTGTGTATCCGAGAATATGTGACAGTGAGTTTGCATGGGACAATTTTTCAATTAGAGCCACCTCATCGGAAGAGAGTACTTCACTGGTTGTAGTAGTGTTACGATTGTCTATGTCACGAGCGACGTACAGACGTTTACTCCCACGATGGATCGTGATACCAGGCAACTCCTCCGCATAAATTAAAATTTTTATTGCGGAATCATAGGGAATATCCTCGATCGCAACGATAGAATCGTATCGATAATTTTTGTATTTTTCTACAATATCGTTGATTTCTTCTGGGTCATGACCAATAATTTCTGACAGTCGGTTAACTACACGATTTCGTTCCTCTCTATCTCGAGGTAAATCTTGCGGTACGACTGCAAGAGAAAAATTAGGAATATTTTCCGTCAATTGAATTCCATTTCTATCATAGATAAGCCCTCGTTCAGAAGGCACTGGAATAATTCTTTGACGATTTCCTTCTGCTCGAGCCACGTATGTTCCGCCTTCTAAAATTTGGATATATACGAGCCGAGCAATCATGGTAAAAATAAAAAGAATCACCATGGTCAAAAATAAAAACATTTTTCGATCAGAAAAACTGGTACCAATATGGGAGGTCCCTGAATGCATGATATCTTCACTCTGTATAACACTTTTCGGGGTAAAAGAATCTTCAATCCAGGCAAAACGATATTTACCTGTAAGCGATTCTTTTTCCAATCCTTTACTCGGATTTTTTATAAATGGATCAAGATCTGCCATATGCTATGAATATCGTATACGCTCTTTTGACCATATATTGGCCATTTTTATCACTATAGCATAGAGTGGAACCGAAAGAATAGCGGTCATCATAATTTCAAACCCCGCATCACGTAATAATCCCGTAGAAATTGAAAAAGTATATATATCAAAAATACGCGCAAATAGTACACCAAGTACCATATACAGTACACGAAATACCACCATACCAAATACTGTCAAAATTCCTGCAGTCCAGATCGAGAGATTGGTAAACACGTCTTCAAAAAACCAATACACTCCAAGCACACTCAAAACTCCCGCAATTAATTCAATACCGAAGGCATGTGCAGTAAGCATGTCGAGAATCATATACGTAAAAAAAGCAAACCACACGATACCACCCCTCGCTCCGCGCATAATACACAACACAAAAAAAAGCATAATAATGTCAATGTGTGTAAATATGGAAGGAAAAAGATTCATCAAGAATAGTTTAGTGATGATGAGAAAAAAGATTCCTCCAGCATATACAATTGTGGCAAGTATCTTTTTAAACATAGCATCTATTCCTGAGAAGTGGTGGTAGTGATAATTACTGAAACAGAGGTAAGATAAGACAGGTCAGCGATCGGCTTAAGTACAGCCTGTTGAAACGGCTCAAGCGGCTGTTTTTCGATATACTCAACCGTTCCAATATTTAGGCCTCGAGGCATGTTATCTGTAAGCCCTGAAGTAACAATCATATCTCCAGGACTTACAATTTCATTTTGTGGAATAAAATTCATTTGTACCCCAATATCATATCCACCCTCTACTAATCCAATTGTTCGTTCCTTGTTAAGGAGAGTTGCGCCAATTTTACTTTGAGTATCATTGATCAGGCGCACATATGAAACTGAGTCAAAAACCTCAATTACAGTTCCGACCAGCACACCATCCCCTACAATTACAGGATTAGTACGTGCGACACCATCTCGTGCCCCTCGATTGATAGTGACGGTGGTACTCAATGGATCTACGGTTCTACCAATTACGTCAGCACCTGTATGCTGATATCGTGAACGTGAGAAAAAATTCAATTGCTTTCTCAATTGTTCATTTTCTTCTTTAAGTAAAATATTTTCAGATGTATCAATGGTGCAAATAGCACGCATGAGTTCAGGATCAAACGTCGAAGACAGACGGGTGTTACTAGTATGCTCAGGCGCACCCACTTCCGCATCATAAGAAATAGACGTAAGTGAATACAACATGCCAGTAAACATATTTTCGACTGGACGAAGAACTCCAAGTGTTCGTAATAAAATTACGAACACTAATACGATACTAATACCAATTATCGTCTGGTATCTTTTTTTCATACAGAGGAATTTTAAATTTCACGAGCAGAAGGCAGTGAAACTTCTTTTAAGAATTCCTCATCTTCGAGAAGTAATCCTGCACCGCGAACAACCGCGGTCAATGGATCGTCAGCAATGCGAACAGGAATTTCTGCTGCCCGAGCAATAACAGTATCAAGTCCCTCGAGCAAAGCTCCTCCACCTACTAATAACACTCCACGTTCATGGATATCCGCAGTTAATTCAGGAGGAGTTACTTCGAGTGTCATTTTAATATAATCCACGATCGTTTTCACGCTTCTGCTCAATGCCTGACGTATATGTTCGTCAGAAATCATGATTTCTTTAGGAAGCCCAGTAATTGCATCACGTCCACGCATAGGAAACTCCACTCGTTCTTTTCGAGGCAATGCACCACCTGCTTTAATCTTTATTTCCTCAGCATGAGATTCACCTACCAACAATTTGAAGACTTCACGTGCATACTGAATAATATTGCGATTCATCTCATCACCTGCAATTTTGGTCGACTTCCAAGTGACTACACCCGAAAGAGAAATTACTGCGATTTCTGTATTACCACCTCCAATATTCACAATCATATTCCCTACTGGATCTCGTACTGGCATACGAGAACCGATTGCCGCAGCCATAGGTTCTTGGACAATAAAAACTTCTTTTGCTCCTGCAGATAGTGTAGCATCTTCGACAGCTTTAATCTCGACTTCAGTTACATCGAGAGGAACGACAATTACCACACGTGGACGAGAAATAAACGAAAACGACGATTTTGAAACTTTTTCAATGAAAAATTTGAGCATTTTTTCCGTAACCTCATAATCAGAGATGACTCCACCGGTCAGTGGACGTGTAACTTCGATATGCGGAGGAGTTTTTCCAAGCATATCTTTTGCCTCGTGTCCCACTGCCAATATTTGTTCTGTCTTGGTATTAACTGCTACTACCGAAGGCTCATTCACCACAATACCATCCTCCGGACTATACACAAGTGTAGTAGAGGTGCCCAAATCAATTGCAAGGCTTCTATTTTTTGGTTTCAATATATTTTTGAAATTCATAACAAAAGACAACTAACAATACACAAACTATAATATCTTTGTCTGCTCCTAACGATTACACAATCACGCTCTAGTGAACATCTGCCAAAAAATCTTCAATTTTTAGGATTGATGGCGTACTCTCTGTTCGTTTTTTATATTCGACCGAATCGTGTGCCAATGTTTTTGGACTTACGACAACTCGAACTGGTATACCAATAAGATCACTGTCAGCAAATTTTTCTCCTGCCCGTGAATCGCGATCATCATACAATACTTCGACACCTTTTTTCTTCAACATTTCATAGAGTTCATCACATTTTTTGATATCTACCTCATCCTTACATAAGGATACGAGATGGACAGAGAATGGTGCGATTGAAGTATTCCAAATAATACCGTTCTCGTCGTTATTCAATTCAACTACCGTACCCATCAATCGACCAAGTCCAATACCATAACTTCCCATAATGACTGGATGATTTTTTCCATCCTCCCCTGCAAACGACAAATTGAGCGGTTCTGAAAATTTAGTACCCAATGTAAAAATATTTCCAACTTCAACTGATTTTTCTACACTCAATTCACTTTTTTCAACACCTAAGTCTGCGAGTACCTCTTCTGTGAGCACTTCCTTGTTAATAGCGATTTTTTTATTTTTTTCCACATAAATTTCATCTTCTCCTGCGTCGGTAAGTGTTTGAAATTCATGAGAATATTTTGAAAAACTTCCACCCGAAGCAAACGTAAGATAGGTGTGCGATCCAATTCCTATACGTTCAAAAATTGCATGGTATGCATGCATTACTTTTTTATAAAACGCCTCATGCTCTTCATGAGTTCGGCAAAATGAATAGAGATCTTTCATCAAAAACTCACGTCCACGCATAATGCCACTTTTTGAACGAAGTTCATTACGAAACTTTGTTTGAAATTGATACACCGAACATGGAAGATCTTTGTATGAATTGATAAAACTTGTCATGAGTGCAGTAAGCGGCTCTTCATGGGTAAAGGCAAGGCCGAGCTCAGTCTCGTTTTTCAATTTCGTTTTGAACCAATTGTCAACCACCTCATCACTCCATCGTCCAGTTTTTTCCCATGTAGTTTTTTCCTGAAGTGCAGTAAGTGAAACTTCTTGTCCACCAATCATATTCATCTCATCTCGAATAATATTCTCAATTTTTTTCATGACTCGCAATCCTAGTGGTAGCAACGAATAAACTCCCGCCATTTCTTTATGAATAAACCCTGCACGAATCAATAATTGTGCATTTTTTGACACTTCATCTCCAGGGGCCTCTTTTCTGGTTTTGGTAAAAAGTTGAGACTGTCTCATACAATGTTAGTGTTGTTGTAAATGTTTTCTCGTAAAATTGGTAAGCGAAAGATCAAACGACACGATCACAATACAAATAGTTCCAAAAACAAGCGTGTTAAATAAACTTAATACTGATAATGACTGAAGGTAAAGGCCGATCAGGGCAAGCACACTCAGAATACATGCAGTTCGAAAACTCATGCGCACATGTCGAAATAATGGAATATCAGTAGATCCAAATATACGATACACACCAAACACCATAAGAGAAATCGTACCAATAAGCGCAAATAATAAACTTACATAAAAAAAGACAAAGCCAATCGTGCCTGTCTGAAAAGGATCCACATTAATAATTACAAAAATCCACGCAACCCAACAAAGAAGTGTCGAAAAAATCATGGTTCCGAGATATTGTTTCAAGTTCATACGGTTTGGATTAACTCAGATACAGAATATCACGAGTAACGCTCATTTGCAACCGCATGGGACTAGGCCAAATACCTAATTCGATCAATTTCTGGTTTATCAAATTTTTCGTTTATTTTAGCCACAATTTCAAGTTGACGAAGACGGATTTCCTGAGCAACAGCAGAACTTGAACATGAGACAGTGAGTGTGCGATTCTTGAGAAAAAGAGGTTTTACGAGCGGTCCAATTTCTGGCCCAAGAAGTTCATCGAGTATTGTTTTAGAAATTTCAATCACCTGCGAACTCTCAAGTTGACGTTTTAACGTACTATTTCCTGATAATTTTGAGAGGAGTGTGTCACCAAGTGGAGAGAAAGACATACAGCTAATTTCAACATTCATCTTAACATGAATGTATATAGACACACTGTAACATAAGCCCAATCGAAAGTCTACAAAGAACTATACATCTACTGCCTATATTCACAAATATTTTTGAATTCACAATAATTACAAACAAATTGGCTCGGAGTAGGTGGAAAATCGCCACGAGTGATCTGTTCAATAGTGGAAACTAATTTTTCTTTAAATTTTTCCACGTCTTTGTCTACCGCTTGAAACGTGCTTTTCATGTTATCGTTGACATAATAAAACGTGAGTTTGCCGACAGGACCGATATGACGATATTCGGGAAGTGTGGTAGCGGCAATATGGTACAGTAACAACTGTTGTTTATCATCGCTATCGAGCTTTTCTTTTGACTTACCGGTCTTATAATCAATAATTTCAAGTGATCCATCAGGTAATTGATCAATTCGATCAATACGGCCATTAATTACATAGTCACCTACTTTTATTTTGAACCACCCTTCAAGCGATACTGGTACTGTCCAATTATCCTCTTGCGAGGTATAAAAAATTTTTAAGATATCTTTTCCTTTTGCATAATATTGTTCACGCTGATGCGTACTCTCATACCAATCTGAGATCCATGATTCTTCGTACATGGCAAGCAAATCATCATACGAAGGAACAAGTATTTTCCCCTCAGTTTTTTCTGGTACACTCGGAAGTGAGAGATCAAATAATGAACCCTGACTTACCCGATTCAATTCCTGTATGCGTGTATAAAATTTTTGTAATGTATTGTGAATACTGGTTCCAAAACTAAAAGTTCCACTTCCTCGTGGCTTAATATTCAAAATATGTCCAAGTTTGTATTGATACGGACATTTCAAAAATGTCATGATCTGAGAATGTGAAAAAGATTTTGGAATTTCATACACGATTTCTGATTTTTTAGGCGGCTGTTTTTTGAACTTTGAAAAATCAGCAGGTGTCTCAGATGATGGAGCTGTATTCCCTGTCTCAATCTGTAATTCTTGTACAAATCTACTAATTTTCTTTTTACGTTTACGATCGTCACCATAATATTCTGCACTCGTAAAATATATATGTTCCCTGGCACGTGTAATCGCTACATAAAACAATCTTCGCTCTTCTGCAATATGAAAGTCAGTAGTACCCTCTCCACCTTCTTTGATAAGTTCAAGTGGTAAATCTATACCCCCACTTCGTGCGCGTGTAGGAAAACGTTCTTCTACGCAATTTACAACAAATACATAGCGGTATTCCAGCCCTTTTGATGCGTGTACTGTAAGCACTTGCACAGACCCTGCAGTATCTCGTGGCTGGAATATTTTTCCCGCATCTCCTGATTCTAAAATATGATCAAAATGTTCCACAAAACCAAGCACATGAGCACCAGGAGTCACGGTCTCATACGCATCAATTAAATCAAAAAATTGCTTCAAATATTGGATTTGTCGAATCACCTCACCATTCCCTTTCTGCTCTTCACTGGTAAGATAACTGAGATAGCCCACTGTTTCAAAAAATGCGTACAGAACGGTAGTAGGCTTTTCAAAACGAGCACTTTCGACACCTTTTCGTACCGCACCGAGCAATACGTCTAATTTTTCCACCCCCTTTGCACTCACAAAAAATTCTTTTGCTCGACTAAAAACTTGATAATATGGAATTGATTTTTTATTTGCACCAGAGACCACTTTTTGTACATCAGTATATTCCATCGACAAACATGGCATTCGCATCAGACGGTACCATGAGGCATTCTCATATTCACGCGCAGCGATTCGAAGGAATGCAAGTGCATCGAGTACAATAGGCTGGCGATACAATCCACCTGATGCCAAAAATTCATAGGGAATATCAAAAGATTCGAGTGCATTGAGAAATGGCTCTGCATGGCTATTTGCTCTGACAAGAATTGCACAATCATCCCACTCGAATTGCGGATCATTCTGTTTCAGTTCGAGTATTTTTTGTATCACTGCATATACCTCCTGATCGCGAGTTTCAGTATGTATGTGCTCAATAGTTGCCGCTGGATTAGCTCCCGATGCGACAAGTCGTTTGTCTAAACCTAGTTTTACTTCGAGACGATCAGGATTATTATGAATAATTGAAGTATATGCAGCATCGAGAATTGTCTGACTTGAACGGTAATTTTCAGTAAGTACAATTCCTTTTGCGTGTGGAAAATCTTCTTTAAATCGCAAAATAATAGACACATTTGAGCCTCGAAACGAATAGATAGATTGATCATCATCACCGACGACCGTCAATTGTGACGTACGTGCTAATAATCGAATTAGCTCATATTGAGCGTAGTTTACATCTTGAAATTCATCGACGAGTATATGTGTAAAACGTTGTTGAATTTTTTTCAAAACATTGGGGCGTTCTTTCAAAAGTTTGTGAGTGTAAAAAATCAAATCACCAAAATCAAGTGCATTGTGTTCTAAAAGAATTTTATTATATACATGATACGCATTTGCAAGTTCAATCAATCGATTTTTTTCCTGTATCTCTGCGTCATCCTTATCGAGAATTAAATTTTCCACATAGTCCAGGTACGCTTGTGTCGATATAAGTTCATCTTTTGCTTTCGCAAAATGATCGAGAAGTATATGAATATTCGAATTAGGATTACCCATCGGACGATAATAATCCAAATTAAATTCTAACAAATGCTCTCGAACCAGTAACCACGCATCCGTATCAGTGAGTAATCGCGATTTGTGTGGCAATCCAATCTCTGTACCATAATGCTCTAAAATACGCTGACAAAATGAATGAAACGTCGATATTTGAAGGTCGACATAACCTAATTCCAATTCAGCATCCACGCGTTCTTGCATTTCTGCCGCAGCTTTCTCAGTAAAAGTAAGTGCGAGAATATTCTCAGGAGTTGCAATTTTTTGTTGTAATAAATAGGAAATCTTCTTGGTAATCACAGTCGTCTTCCCTGTACCTGCTCCCGCTACAATAAGCAACGGGCCATCGACATATTCGACTGCCCGTTGCTGTGATGAATTGAGATGATTCTCAGACATATCTAATACCTACCACTGAATAGGAGGTTCAGTATTTGGAAGTTTTTGAGGAATATTTTCTGGCACAGTAAGTGTGAAACAGTGTCGTCCAGAATCATGCTCATAGGAGAACATATGTGGTTCATATGAAACTTTTGAATTGTTTCTATCATCTGAAGATACACTGAACACTGCACAAAGCTCATACATGCGTCCAGCACCAAGAGATCGGTATTCATATATCGCCCCCGTTTCTGGATCAGTCACCGTTCCTCCAAAATAGTATGGGGGTTCATTGAGATTAGTAAGTGTTTCAGGAAGTTTTCCAAGTTGTGCGTAGTATGCATCAATCGAATACTTCAGATTACTGAGATGCTGTGAACGTAAGTCATCCATACGAAGTGCGCGCTGCTTGGCAGGGTTTCCAATAATAAAAAATGTTCCAATGACGAGTCCTAGCACCAATACTATGGTCCCATATCTGAAAACACTGCGACGCGTCTTGGTGAGTATCTCACGAATATCGAGAAGATAGTATGAGAATATCACAGCAGCGACAAATAGTACTGATAATGCTTTCAAGAAAAATCTAATCGTCAATTCACCAGATAAAAAGCTATTGAGTATAGAGATAAGTGAACCAATAATCATGAATACCGATACAAACAACGTGAGATAAATAAGCCATTTTCTCACCCCAGACTCCTTTAGATCCGGATTGACTGTATAAATTTTTTGCAAGTACCATGCTGCCCAGACATACACCGGAAAAACTACGATAAGTGTTGCAAGTGCAAATTGAATCGGCCCACTTGAATAATAATACACGGTGCTTAATGTATCAGGAAAAAAATGATTGACGTACTGAAAAAACAAGGTAATCAATGCACTTGCGCTCATATACAATGTTACCATCGACAAGAGATGGAGAAAGAAATCTCGTGCCGTAGATTTGTGTACTGCCATAGGTAAATAAATTAGGTAAGAAATACTTATAATAACCTTAGTGTAACAAATTGTTCTAGGAACAACAAGGGCAAAAAACTAAAAAATAGCTTAAATAAGCGGTTTTTTGTTGTCATTACCTTGACAAAAAGACTGCGATATGCTATACTCGACTGTTTTAATATATATCTACCGCAGGCTGTAGAAGGTGTGGTTCGTAAACTACGTCCTCTACAGCGCTACGGAATGTCTCCGTCGCTGAAGACCTGGAGGGAGAGTGAAAAAGTACCTTATCACCGTTGGACTGGTCTGTCTCCTCACGTTGATGGCGGTCCGCGTGGTCGCCTTCTTCGCCTGGGAGGCACCCGTTCTCCCCGAGCGGGGAGAGTTCGTATCCCAACGGTAGAAAGTGTGTGGGTGTCTATCTCTACGATATATACCCACACACTCCAGCCATTCCTTACCAAAGGAATTTTTTTATTAAACAAAAACAGCCTTAATAGTAAAGCTGCTTTTGGGATGTGCCGACAAGTGTGTGTCGGCAAACACCCCTCCATTGTCACGTCCAGTTCGAAATCAGGTAGTCCTTGAACTTGGAGAGCGCGTCGTCGTACTGCTCGTACGCAATACGATGCATGATCCCCGGATTGCCAGCAAGAAGCTTGGGCATTGAACCACTGTAGAATCTGAAGTGGTGATTGATGAGGACGATGGGCACATCCGAACGATACGCCATTTCACACATCACACCGAAATCGAACGAGTAGTCCCCTGCGACCGCCACGAAGAGCGACGTCTCCTGACCCAGACGACGTCTGATGAGTAGGTCAGACTGTTCGGGAGTGAGTTCGGTGGTTGGAACTTTGTAGTGCTCATGATGAGCGAAGGAGCCACCCACGTACGAACGGCACAGCTCGCTCAGCTGCTCACAGAATTTTCTCATGCCGACCCGTTCACTCTCACTGAGCGCAGTCATGGAGCCATAGATGTACGGAACTTTTACCATCACACATCTCCTGTCACTGAACACCTCGGATTTGAGGCAGCAAGAGTACACCACACATCATAAAAAAAGTCAATGCTATACATAAAAACTCTCTGAAATCCAGAGAGTTTTTATAGTAATATCGCAGAATTTATGGACGATACTTTTTTCCAATACGCAAACGATTGAGTTCTTTTTCAAGTGAAGCTTGAATACGTGCAAAATCCACATCCGCAACATTTTCTTGTTGCTGTAAAAGCTCTTCAGCTCTACGACGCCCTGCCTCAGCTCGTTCGAGATCAATTTCTTCGGCACGTTCTGCGCTATCAGCAAGCACATGTACACTACTATCCCGATCGATCTCAGCCACACCTCCAGAAATAGCAATTTTTACTTCATGATTTTTTTTGAACACAGTCAATTCTCCTGGTGCAATAATCGTGATAAGAGGTACATGATGCGGAAGTACGGTAATATACCCACTCTTTGTAGGAATAGTTACCTTCTCCACTTCTTCGTCTGAATAGACGATTCCTTCTGGTTTTACGATTTTGAAGTTTATCATAGTTACACTACTTCTTCTATCGTACCTTTCATATAGAATGCTCCTTCCGATTTGTCATCATGTTTTCCATCCAAAATTTCACGAAACCCTTTCACGGTATCAGAAACTTTCACATATTTTCCACTCATACCAGTAAATTGTTCGGCAACAAAGAATGGTTGTGATAAGAATCGCTGAATCTTTCGTGCACGAGAAACGATAAGCTTGTCTTCATCTGATAATTCTTCCATACCAAGAATTGCAATAATATCCTGCAAATCTTTGTATCGCTGTAATACTTTTTGTACTTCACGAGCAACAGTATAATGTTCTTCACCTACAATTTGTGGATCCAATACGGTAGAACTAGAATCAAGCGGATCTACTGCAGGATAAATACCGATCTCAGACAACGCACGATTGAGTGATACGGTAGAATCTAGATGAGCAAAAGTGGTCGCAGGAGCCGGATCAGTGAGATCGTCAGCCGGTACATATACTGCTTGGATCGACGTAATAGATCCTTTATCAGTCGATGTAATACGTTCTTGCAATGCACCCATTTCGGTCGCAAGTGTCGGCTGGTATCCAGCAGCTGAAGGCATACGACCAAGAAGTGCAGACATTTCTGAACCTGCCTGAGTAAATCGGAAAATATTATCGATAAAGAGAAGTAAGTCTCGATTTTCTTCATCACGGAAATATTCTGCCATAGCAAGTGCAGTCAAAGCTACACGCGCACGAGCTCCTGGTGGCTCATTCATCTGTCCGAACACCAGTGCGGTTTTATCAAGGACACCCGACTCTTCCATTTCTCGATAAAGATCATTTCCTTCACGAGTACGCTCTCCCACTCCTGCAAACATCGAATATCCTCCATGTTCCTGGGCAATATTGTGAATAAGTTCCTGAATAATAACCGTCTTACCTACCCCCGCACCCCCAAACAAGCCCACCTTTCCACCTTTCAAAAATGGACAGAGTAAATCGATAACCTTGATACCAGTTTCAAATACTTCAGACTTCTGAGATTGACTTTTGAAATCAGGAGCTTTGCGATGAATACTATATTTTTTCTTAGTTTTTGTAGCTGGCTTATTATCAATCGGTTCTCCTACGACATTATACATACGTCCCAATGTTTCTGGCCCTACGGGAACCGAAATTGGAGCACCAGTATCCACGACTTCAGTACCGCGAGCAAGACCATCGGCAGAACCCATGGCAATGGTACGCACACTATTCGCACCCAAATGCTGCTGTACTTCAAGTACTAATTTCTTACCTTTTTCCAAAGATATTTCAAGCGCATTATAGATTGGAGGTAATTCCTGATCGAACTGTACGTCGACGACTACTCCGATCACCTGTGTTACTTTTCCTGTATTCATAGTTCATTAATTAATTGAGGATTGATGTAAAAAGAAAATTAATTTTCGAGTGCCGCAGCTCCTCCAGCAATTTCAGCGATTTCTTTGGTAATTCCTGCTTGTCGAGCTTTATTGAATTCTACCGTCAGGTATCCAATCATGTCTCCTGCTGCTTCAGTAGCATTCTTCATCGCTACCATACGAGCACTGTGTTCACTCGCACGAGATTCAAGCAGTGTTTGATACAATTGAATTTCGAAAAGTCGTGGAAGTACGGTCTCGAGAACAATTTCTGCACTTGGTTCAAATTCATGCTGTTCCTCCTCTTCATCTTCGTGAGACACTGCATCTCTGCGTACGTTCGGAGTTGTACTGTCTCCTGAAAGTGCCTCAATATCCTTTTTTGAAATCGGTAATAAAGTACGCACTCTCGGGATTTGCACAATACTAGATTTGAAATCAGTATATCCTACCACCACTCCATCATATGTTTTTTCTCGAAATTTTTCGAGAGCAAACGTGGCAATAGGCATAATATCTTCGACCGAGGGATTATCTCTGATAGAATCATACGCCCCTACCAGGGTATATCCATACCGTTTTGCAAAATATGCACTTCGTTTTCCTATACCTATCACATCATAGGTAACTCCTTCAGACCCTACTTCTCCAAACGTCTCGGGTTGCAACAAAATTGATTGAGTTTTTTTGAATATATTACTATTAAAACTTCCTGCAAGTCCTCGATTCGAGCTAAACAAAATTACCAATACACGTGTGAGCGGACGAACTTCAGTAAGCGCACTTCGTATCTCTCCAGTCTCACTCAATTTTTCCATAAGTTTTTTTGCAAGAGTTGCATACGTACGTGTAGCCACCACAGCCTGTACCGCTTTGCGCATTTTTGCAGCAGAAACCATCTCCATTGCCTTGGTTATTTTCTTGGTATTCTTTACCGATTTGATGCGCTGTTTAATTGCTTTACCATTAAGAGCCATACAATTATTTACTTTCAAATTGGCTAATCGCTTCTTTGAGTCCTTTCTCTATTTCTTCTCCCCATTCACCGTTTTGAATTTTTTCCAATAACGCAGGTTTTGACGCACGCATAAATTCTACAAACTTTCGCTCAACTTCTTTTACACGAGATACATCAACCGCATCATACAATCCTTGTGACATTGCATATATCGACACCACCTGCTGTTCCACTGATTCAGGAGAATATTGTGATTGTTTCAATAATTCAGTCATGCGACGACCGCGTTCGATAGATTTCTTGGTTTCTGGATCAAGATCACTTGCAAATTGAGCAAAACCTTCCAATTCTCGAAATTGAGCAAGACCGAGCTTTAAACTACCAGCGACTTTTTTCATTGGTTTCGTCTGCGCAGAGCCACCGACACGTGACACAGAAAGCCCCACATTTAGTGCAGGTCGTATACCACGATAAAACAAATCAGTTTCAAGAAAAATTTGTCCATCAGTAATCGAGATTACATTAGTCGGAACATATGCAGAAATATCACCTGCCTGTGTTTCAATAATTGGCAGAGCTGTGATCGATCCACCACCATGTTCTTTGTTTAAATTACATGCACGTTCAAGCAAACGTGAATGGAGATAAAAGACATCACCAGGATACGCCTCACGTCCTGGAGGTCGACGAAGAAGTAGAGACATTTCACGATATGCCCATGCCTGCTTGGTCAAATCATCATAAATAATCAGTACATCCTTTCCTTTGTCCATGAAATATTCAGCAATCGCGACACCAGAATATGGCGCCAAATACGACATTGGAGCTGGTTCGCTGGCACCTGCAGAAACTACAATCGTATACTCCATTGCACCTGCTTCCTGTAATTTTGAAACAATTCGTGCAACTTTTGATTCTTTTTGCCCTACTGCCACATATACACAAATCATATTCTGACCTTTCTGATTCAGAATCGTATCAATGGCGATTGCGGTTTTACCAGTTTGGCGATCGCCAATAATAAGTTCGCGCTGACCACGCCCGATAGGTATCAACGCATCAATTGCCTTGATACCTGTCTGCATCGGACGATTTACAGGTTCTCGAGTCATAACCCCCGGAGCAATACGTTCTACCGGATAAAAGGTTTTTGTACTAATTGGTGACTTACCATCAATCGGTTCACCGATTGCATTTACTACCCGACCAATCAATGCATCTGAAACAGGAATTGACATGATACGTCCCGTTCTTTTTACCATGTCACCCTCTTTGATGTGAGTATACGAACCGAGGATAACCGCACCTACCGTTTCTTCTTGAAGATTAAGCGCGATACCGAGTGTACCGCCGGGAAATTCCAACATTTCCTGAGCTTGACATTTTTCAAGACCACTCATGCGAGCGATACCATCTCCAATCTCAATAACAGTACCTACCTCTTCGATTTGAACTTCTTTTTTGAATGACTCAATATTTTTTTTGAGTGACGCGATTACTTGATCAGTATATGACATATAATTGTGATTCTCTTTCTAATATATTTTATAATTGTTGTCTTAATTTTTCGAGTTGTGCACGGACACTTCCATCAAACACAGTATTTCTTGTCCGGATCACCACTCCCCCAATCAGCTTCGGATCTATCTTGACCGACAGGTCGGTCTCGTGAGCAATGTGTGCGGCAATCGATTCTGCATCTCCTGGTGAAAGTTCACGCGCACTCGTGATTTCCACTCGTTCTACCCCGCGTTGCTCTTTTGCGTATGTTTCATATTCAGCGATAATACGTTCGGCTTTGGATAACATTTGGTGAGTTTTCAGTATTTTTACAAACGCATGTACAACTGCATTCATATCTTTCTCACTGAGACCTGCGGTACTTTCGTACAAGATCTTAGCATATTGTCGTGGAAGTAATTTTGGCATAGAGATTATAGTTTGATTTCGGTCGACCCTTTATCAGGTGTAATCGTGGTCAACATTTCTTCAACAAATTTTGTATTAGTCCGTGCATCAAGTTTTTCCCCCAATAATTTTTCTGCCACCATGAGTACGATATGGATAGTTTCTTCTCGCAATTCTTTTTCCATTATTTTCTTCTCATGTGCAATATTCTTTTTTGCCTCTGCTACGAGTCCCTCGACCTCTTTCCGAGCATCATCTTTTATCCTTTCACCGAATCGAGATGCTTCTATCTGTGCGTCGGCAATAAGTTTATTTGATTGTATCTGTGCTTCTGCTATCTTCTCATCAAATTTTACTTGGCTCATCGAGAGGTTGGTTTCAATTATTTTTGCACGATCCAGACTTTCATCAATCAAGAATTTTCGCTCCTCCATTTTTTTGACCAATGGCTTGAGAATTAAAAACCATACCGTCAAAAACACAAGGGCAAAATTCACAAATTGAATCACTAACAATGAACCATCGATACCCAACGAGGCAAATAAACCTACATCAGAAACAGAAGATTCAACCACTGTCTTTGTAGCAGACACCGCACCCTGAGATGATGTAGTATCTACCGCAAGTCGAGATATAGATTGTTCATGAGATTCCCACATAGAATAGTACACGACACAATATCTTACAAATAAACCAATGTGATATTCTAAGCAAAAACTTAGAATATCAATCAGACTATTTGAGTGTAAACACGACTACGAGCGCGTAGATAGCGATCGCTTCTGCAAACGCAGCCCCCAAAAGCATTGGTACAAATAATTTTCCAGCAGATTCTGGATTTCTTCCAATCGCTTCCATTGCTTTTGAAACAATTTTACCAATCGAAAGTGCTGGGATCATTCCACCGGCAGCAATTGCAAAAGCTTTTGCAATTACCACAATTGTCTCATGACTTAATCCTTCCATAGATGTTTCCTTTCTCTCGAGAAACCGTGTACCGACGAGGGGGTATGGGGGAAAGGGATATTTTACCTCGTGGAATAGTTCCTCAGAATTAAAGAATATAGTTGTCTGAAAAGGTATACTTCTCAGACAATGCCTATTCTCTAATGTGCACCATGCTCAGCAGTATGTGGCTCATGACTCGCCACGGTCAGATACA
This sequence comes from Candidatus Magasanikbacteria bacterium UBA922, assembly GCA_002293825.1. Classification (GTDB taxonomy): domain Bacteria; phylum Patescibacteriota; class Patescibacteriia; order Magasanikbacterales; family UBA922; genus UBA922. The sequence goes on from DBDW01000014.1 coordinate 38,260, forward strand.
CCAGAGTGAGCATGGCAAATACTGCAGCCTGGATGAGTCCCACAAGCAACTCTAGTAACATAAAAGGTCCAGGAATCACTGCACTTACTAACGCGGTCATGACCGACAATAACACCTCCCCTGCAAACACATTTCCGAATAGTCGAAGTGACAGTGAAAGAATTTTTGCAACCTCACTTACAATTTCAAGTAATCCTACACCAAATTCAATCATCGCTCGAAAAATTGCAATTGGACCATCTTTGAAACTCTTGAATACATTTGCAATTTGTACAAATTTTCCCAAATGGGTAAACACTCCTACACTAAAAAAAGCAAATATATGCGAGATGAGTACCGAAAACAATGCCATGGCAATCGTCAAATTCAAATCAGTATTCGCAGGACGAAGCACTGTTGCGTGATCTAATGTGACACTACCAGTTCCCGGCATCAATCCAAGCCAATTGGAAAGTAAAATAAAAAAGAAGATCGTTCCAACTACTGGCAAAAAGCGCATAGTCTTTTTTCGATCTTCCGTAACTTGGTCAAAATATGGCAACAAAAGCTCCAGCACGTACTCAAACCCATTTTGCAATTTTCCAGGACGAAGAGAAATACGTTTCCGAATCAATATTCCGATTACCAGAAAAATGAGTAGCGCAAGCCAGACATTTATCATGGTGTTCGTAATCGGAATTGAACCGATTTTGAACAGCACATCCGGTGCTAATCCTGGTATATGAATTTCAGCCATACGTACATCTTTTTCTATTCTGATCGATACTAAACTACTGAAGTGTAGGCTACATGAGCCATTTTGTCAATACAATTCTTTTTCCACTCCACCGACTATCATTCTGATAGACGGGCAAGTACATCAGAAACAATTTTTTTATCTTTTTTACTATCAATTTGTTCACCTAAAACCTTTTGCAATGCCAACAACACTAAATCAGCAGTCTCTCGATAAATCTCCTCTTTCATTCTACCCTTTTCAGAAGCAATCGTCTGCTTTGCCTGTGTTACCAGTGCTTCAACATCGGCAACCGCCTTGAGGCGCATACTCTCGGCAAGAGAAGCTGAATCTTTTACCGCCTGAGCTACAATTCCATTTGCTTGCTTCTTGGCATCATCAATAATTTCTCGAGCAGTAACACTCGCCATTTCAAGTTTTGTCTGAGCTTCTGTCGCATTCTCCACACCTCGCTGAATGATTTCTCTGCGTTCCTCAATTTTTTTTGAAACAACACCAAATAGATACTTCTTCAAGAGAAAGAAGATGATACCCACATTAATCAAATTCATCAATGCAAGTTTCCAATCAAATCCCAGTTTAGAAAGTATTTCTGCAATCAAATCCATATTAAGGTAGAGATATAAAAGATAGGGTTCATGATGCCCATACCACACCTACGTATGATCGTGGCATTTACGCACCCTATCAGGGGTACGTAAAAATTTAGGTAACGAAAAACGCAACCAATGAGTAAATAGCAGTAGATTCTACGATCGCACACGCTACAATCATTTTAGGAAAAATAGTGTCAGCCGCTTCTGGATTTCGACCCATCGCTTCCATCGCGCGTGCACATACGATTCCTTCTCCGATAGCATTTCCTGCCATTCCGAGAACCATGAGACCTTTTGCAAGGTATTGCATTGCTTCTGCTTCCATATAATTACATTACAAATTAATACTAAATTAATAACGACTCTAGCCTAGGCATCAGCTACCGCTAATGAATAGAATACAATCGTCAACATAGTAAATACAAGCGCCTGAATAATACCACTAAATGAACTCAGAATATGCCATGGTGTGGGAACCAATGTAGCCACTAATCCATAAAAAACTACTGTCATCACCTCACCTGCGTACACATTTCCAAATAATCTGAGCGACATCGAAAGTACTTTTGCGATTTCACCAATAATATCCATAAAACCAATAAAAAATCCCACAAAACCTTCAAATCCACTCATCGCACCTTTTTTCATGCTTACAAATAATTGTTTTATTTGTATAAATTTAGCCACAAATGAGAAAAATCCAATCTGAGCAATCGTGGTAACGTGTATAAGCACACTCACCAAAAGCGCAAGTACCAATGTCATATTGAAATCACTTGTCACTGTTCTAAACAAAGGCATGCCCGCATAACTAAAAGAAGAAAGTCCAGGAACAATTCCAATCAAATTTGAAACAAGCAAAAAGAAAAAAAGAGGTCCTACAATAGGAAGCAATCGAGCTGACATACGTACTGAACCTGTAATCTGTCTAATCAAATCACCTAACCATTCCACACCTATTTCAATCACCGATTGAAATTTTCCTGGGATAAGTGCAAGTTTTTTATTCAAAACCAAAATAACGACAATAAAAATAATGCCGACCAACCATGTCATGAACCACACATTTGAAAGCGGTAATCCATAGATATGTCCCAACACATCAGGCAAAAGCCCTGGACGTGTTCCTTCAATTTTTACAAATTCTGAAAGCATATATATGGACAAGGGAACGTCTAATTAATTGTGATTTTTTGCTTCTTGAGGATCAGGCGGTAATCGAGCACGATGAGTACCCAAGAAAAAACAAACGTTACGAGAAGTAATAGGAATTTATCGATTCCCACGCTATCAGGTAAATTTTTATTAATATATCTGACCATGAGAAGTGCAGGAATAAGCAGGTATAATGTAATACGAATAAGGCCAAATATAGTGTACACAGCCAAATTAGCGTTTGAAACTTTAGTCCGTGATTGAATTTTTTCCTGCTTTTCCATAAAAATCGATAAAATGAACTAAACAAGTGTAGTCCTATCTTGGAAATCCGTCAATGGTACATGTGAATAACTCGGTTAACTTCTCATAAAAAAGAATATGAGTGTGGCCCATACTCTCTATAAGAGACGATATTAGCGGACTATCTTTGTAAATAAATCAAGTGTATTACGGTATAACAGGCGCTCCATATCCTCAATTGAAATTTCTCTAAGATGTGCGATTTTTTTGACCACCTCTTCTACCATCCACGGTTCGCACTGCTCACCCCGATATGTCTGTGGTGCCAAAAACGGAGCATCGGTTTCTACAAGAATTCGATCGAGCGGAATACGGTTCAACACTTCTTCAAGCTGAAGCTGTGGCTCTGGATTGGTCTTCTTGGGAGGAAATGTCACAACTCCAGTAAATCCAAGATTGAACCCGAGCTCGAGATAGTGTTCTGCGTGTGTCCAATTTCCTGTATAACAATGCACCACCCCTCGAATTAGAGACCCTTTCTCCTGTTTAATTTCTTTTAAAAGTTCAATCATGTCATCGTGTGCATCTCGTACATGCAAGACCAATGGTAATCCGAATTCTTCGGCAATAGCATAGTGTTGTCGGAATACTTTTTTCTGCCGATCAAGATATTCTGTCTCTGGTCTATCCTTTGGAAGATGAAAACGATCAAGTCCCGTCTCCCCTACCGCAATTACACGTGGATGCTTCGCAAGTTCTCGATAGAATTCAGGATCAAATTCTTCTCCACGTGAGGTAAAATTCGTGGCCTCCTCATACACATCCACCTCATGAATCTGGATTGGATGAAGTCCAATCGTCGCATACATCCAATCATACTGTTCTGCAAGCGTGATAGCGTTTTTACTTGTACTCTGCTGCGTACCCACCAAATTCAGTATCATTACCTTTTCAGCACAACGAGCAATCACATCAGCACGATTATGCTCAAACGCTTTGAAATGAAGATGAGAATGTGTGTCGATTATCATAGTGATTGTTCAATAGTATCAAGAGTAGATTCCAATGCCTTGAGTGCCTGCGGGAACAAAGGAACAAGAATAGAAGCAGTGGCAATTGCAGTCGGAGCAAATACCGAAACCTCAATCGCACGCATGACTCCTTCTCCCACTGGAAACCGATCAATAAAATACAAGACCAATCCCACAGAAACCAATCCTTCGGCCCCGCCTGCAATCATCCCAAGCAATCGATTGAGCGCACTCTTGAATGGCACAGGTACCACTACACTTCCTACTTTTCCTACAAGCCAAAACGCTGCCCCAATTCCACGAGTAATAATTACAAATAATGCAATAAACATAACCACACGAGACACATTGGCACCCCACCCTGTCGTGGCGATGAGCCACTGTGCAGCACCTTCATAATACCTACTCGCAACAAATGCCCCTACCACAGTCCCCACCAGCGAGCCAATAGTATGAAATAACCCAAACCAAAACCCGCCCAACGCAAAAAGTGCAATTGTGACAAGTATAATAATATCGAGAAGATTCATACAATAACGATAAAATTAATTTGTTTTTTTATTCTTAGAATAATGCTGTATCACCCACAACAAGCTCCCCGTACACCACCATAAAAAAGAATAAAAAAGAGTGGATGGTAGTGCAATACTCCCTGTCTCTTATACACATCT
>DBDW01000006.1 GCA_002293825.1 Candidatus Magasanikbacteria bacterium UBA922
AGATGTGTATAAGAGACAGCCTTATCTCTATATTGATAAAAATCATGATTGAAAAATAACAATTTTTCCCACCAACTATGATGACCCGTCCCCTCAGAAGAAACTACAACTACCTCAAGATTTTTCCATAATTCAGGAAAAATATTTCTATCTATCTTACATGTGTATACTTTCACCTCACACCCTCTTTTTATTAGATGCTGAGCAAGCGAGAGAAATTGACGCTGCCCCCCCGCAGGAATAGAAAGATCAAAAAAAACCATTGCTATTTTCATAACTCCCTCTTAGTTATTGTAACAATCGCAACTGCATTTGCAGCAAAAAATTCCGAACCATACGCGCATGTGAGTGCTTCTTTTTTATCAACTTCTTTCCATTTTTTCTTACCTACACGACGCAAGAAATTAACATCTGTAAAAATGTTGTCTCTAATTAGCGCATCTACATACGGATTGTACCCTATCGGTACGGTAAAAATAAATACTCCCGAATCAGTAAGGCACTTTCTAATTGATTCAACCGCTCGCCTGACCTTATCTTTCTCCACCTTCTCCCCACAGTCCCAGCCAATATGCTCCATAGTGGAAATACTCACAATAAGGTCAAACTGATTATCAAATCCGATGATCTCAGCCGCATCCTGATTGATCACCATCTCACCTTTTTCATACAAATCCAAAATACTATGTTTTACATGGACATAATGCGATAACACATTCCCGATTTCCAATATTTTCTTTTCAAGCCCTGTGTACTGCACCGCATCATATATAATTGGGACTTCGACCATACGTTCATTGGTCCATGTCTTATTGTACGGATGAAAAAACAAGGTGTACAACCTCCCACCACATTCAAATCTATGTTTCCGCAATACATGTACAGGCCATGATACATATGCAGGTATTTTGTCACTGATATAAATTTTCCAAGACCAATATAATACAGATTTACACACTGCAGCAAAGCCATCTTTCTTGAATTTTACAATTATTCGACGTAGTAGGTTCATAGGTTTGTAGTACTGATTAAACCTCTTCCAGCATCATGTCTGCCAACTCTTCAAATCCCATTTTTGGCTTCCACCCCAATGAAAACATGAGATGTGGATCACTTACCAAGACCTGATATTCCGGCACATAGGCATGATTTCCTCGTATATACTGACTCCAATCTTTTCCTGTTTTCTGGAAACAATACCGCACAAAATCCTTGATACTGTACGCCATACCCGACCCAATCACTACTTCATGCACATGATCCTGATTGACCAGTATCCATATCGCCTCCACGATATCCCCTGCAAAATTAAATTCTTTTTTCACCTCTATATCTCCGATCTCAATATACTCATCACTCCCAGCTATAATTCTTTTTACTGCTTCGACTATTTTTTTATTCATGTGATGTTCGGTACGAAGCGGACTATCGTGATTAAAGAGATAGCCCACATAAACACGAAGTCCCCACTGTGACCGATAGTACCGTCCAGCATAAACTGAATGAATTCGTGATACAGCATAGGGGCTCCGTGCTTCAAATGGCGTCTGTTCATTGATCGGCACACCCTCGTTCCTAAATTGCATTGCACTGCCTGATAAAAATACTCGTGCATTAGGACAGTACACACGAACACTTTCTAGAATATTAAGTGTGCCAGTGCTAATCGTATCATGATTCTCAAACAAGACGTCATGTCGTGTCGATGATATCGCTGCAAAATCAAAAATATATTCTGGCTGCTCCTTCTCAATTAGAGCGCGCACGAACTCATAATCTGCCACATCGCCTTGGAGCCCTACTTTCCCTGATTTACTCACCATGATACAGGTAATTCCTTCCTGTTCCAAACGTTTCGACAAATAATACCCATCCTGACCACTTGCGCCAAAAATCAATGCCCTCATATCAATTAGTATTTGGTACTATCAAAAAATTGTGTCCAGAAATCACCTTTTCAAATTTATAATTTATACTTTGCACAAAATCAACATATTCTTGAAATCGTAGTTGCAATTTATCTTCAAACGCATATTCATATTCAAAAATAACCGGACACTGATTCTTTATTATTGTATTCATTGCACCCCGCAATGCAAACAAATCACCACCCTGAATATCGATTTTAATAAAACTAACAACACCTTGAATATTGAGCTCGTCAATTGTTGAAGACACCACCTCTCTACCATTTTGCTTAGCATAGTCAATTCCATATGAACCATATGTTCCTGACACTTTAAAATCTTGCTTTGGAAAAAACAATTTTTTACCCGAAATATCGTGGACTGCGGTATAGTGGGGAATTATATTCGCAGCATTCTCTTTGCAATTTTTCTCAAGCAACGAAAATACAAAATCATCAGCTTCAAACGCATGTACCACTCCATCTTTACCAACCATTTTTGACATCAAAACCGCCATCTGTCCAAAATTTGAACCTACATCCAAAACAGTAGTACCTTCTTTGATACATTTTTTTGCAATATCTAAAATTGGCTCATCAAAGATTTTATTTTCCCTAATAGCAATAGCTATCACATCACTATATGCTTCTGCGGGCAAAAAATAATTCCCCGTTTTTGTTTTATATAGTCGTATTTTATCTGAACTAATCGAGTCTCGATATCCCTTTACCACATCAAACCCAAAATATCTAAAAAATTTTTTTAAAGTTCTTTTCATATTTAGCCAATAATTTCTATTTCCGGTAATGGAAAAATGAATCTCCCTCCTGATTCCAAAAATTTTTGTTCTCGTTCGAGAATACTACTTTTGAAATGCCATGGGAGTACGAGAAAATAATCTGGTTTCAGCGCCTTCGCCTCATCTTCTGAAATAATCTTGATATGAGTGCCTGGAGTTATTGATCCGAATTTATCTTTATTTACCTCAGCAATAAACGGAATCTGCGTGTTCGTAAATCCACAAAACTGCAGAAGTACATTACCCTTGGTACTCGCTCCGTACCCAAACACCTTTTTACCATCAGCCACCAGAGCCTCGATCAAATCTTTGAGATTTTTTCGATGTTTGAAAATACGATCTTCGAACTCTCGTAATGGTCGTGGGGAGTCTAATCCGAGATTTTCTTCCTGTGACAACATCCACGTAATTACTGCTGTATCTGAGACATGAGGGGCATCTTTTTTGCATGCAGTGACAGCAAAGCTCCCTCCATTGACCGCATTGGTCTGTATATCGATCACCCTAAGACCATTGTTTTCGAGCAAATTTTTCACAACCTTGAACGAGTAAAACTCAAGATGTTCATGACAGATCGTATCATACGCATTTGTCCGCAACATTGCAGGCATATAGCTCTGCTCAAAATGCCACACCCCATCATCCGCAAGCACTTCTGCGATATCACGTACAAATTTATTTGGATCTTCCAAATCATAAAACATTGCAATTGACGTAATAATTTTTGCTTTTTCTCCCGAAAAATGACGATGAAAAATTTCAGCAGTAAAAAAATCAGGTATCAATGAAATATCATTAGTATAAAATTCCTTAAATTTTTTACCGGTCGGGTCAATACCTACCTTTCGGCAAGAAGTGGTATATGCTTTCAATCCAGTAGCATCATTACTACCAATATCAATCACAATATCATGCTCAGTGAGCGCCACTCTCTGTTCCAGTGTCCGCATTTTATGAGAAAGGTGACGTACCATGAATGCATTGAGTCCTGAGCGATATCCATAATTATCACCATACATTTCCTCGAGACTATACGACTGCTTCATCTGCATGAGACCACAATTACCACACCATACGACATCGAGAGGACCCGCAGTCACTGATTCATCCACTGTTTTCGGAAATACACCGGTGAGTGCCTGCTCTCCGAGAGAGACAACCGTGAGTAAGTGTTCGTGTTTACATATGCGACAAGCGGTGATTTCTGTATACATATCATTATCCTAAAAAGCGTATTATATTGCGTAAGTATTGCACATACGTATATCTTTTGCAAACCTCCTGCTGGCGACTAACTATCTCCCGATACTCTGGTCCAGAAAGAGATACTACTCGATCCACCATGCGGTCAATATCAGGTTCGTATATTGCACAGTCTCTAAAAAGATCATTGAACTTCTGAACATTGGAAAAACCCAATTGCCCATACGAAACATTCTTAAACATGCGACACGGTAGATATCCAATATCCACCTGATACCTACCTGCAATAGCTGGAGCAAGTCGAGAATGGCGAATAAGTAATACATGTAGCCAATCTGGAATAAACCTTGTATGAATGAATTGCATCTCACGTCTTTTGAGTGCCTGCGTCAACTTCTCTATTTCATAGAGATTACCCTGATTGAGTTCGTTATTCCATATCGATCCTACCCAAAACACACGAGACACATTGGAAAAAATTGGTTTTTTGAACTCCTCTGGCAACAGTGGCGTACCCCACGGCTGATATAGTGATCGTTGAGCACGGTCAAAAAAAACTGCATCTGAAATTTTTTCATATTGCTCTGCTGTTTTTTCGTATACAAAAAAATTCAAATGCGCCTCAGCTGGAATTCTTTCAGTAAACATCTTTTGATAATTGTGCAGTGCGTATGAGACACCATTTTTGATCGGCAATGCATAATCTGCTCGTGTTTCTTTTTTGGGGACCATGCGTCCATACACCTCAGACGAAATCACGAGATCTCCTGTTTCTATGATTGAAGCATTTTTTTTCTCATCCTCTACCCACACGACCGGAATATCCAATTTTTTGAGCGTATGATAAAAACCTGCATGAATAAAACGATGTGTATGCCAACGCTTTCTTAATCCCCAAATTACTATTTTTTTGAACCTCCTCACCTCCCTTGTCAATTCACGACTATCCATATACTACGATGATGTTCTTTTCACATGATTACGCGCGACTCGCTCATGATTTCTTCTATTTACCAATCGACAAATCGCATCATGCAATCGAGTATTTTTTTTCTTTAACCAAAAACGAAGATTGTACACGACCCAGTACAATACATCTTCCGGTATATTCCTCAGCACTATCACACTTGCATCCGCATATTTCTTGAGCATTCTACGATATTCCGTAAAAGTATATAAACCAGTATTACTCAGACACGGTACCTGCGCATACGCTGCCCACGGATATTTGAGCCAATTTATCTGTGCCTTATATGCAGGAAGCAGAATTGCATTATTGGCAAAAAACTTCTCCGCCAATTCAATATGCTCTTTTGAATCATCTGTAATATGTCTCACAGGAATTTTTTTGTACTTTGAAAGAAATGCGATCCACAGATATTGCTCGGTATGAAAATTATTCACCAGTTTAAAATATCCGTCCACATCTTTTTCCCCTCTCAAACTATGCTCATTCACATGGGGAATATCGAATAAATCTTTGACATCTTCAGAACGTCCAAAAAAAAACCAATCACACACCGTAAATGGAAAATTTGATCTTCGAGCAGGATTTGGCGTGGTAAACATAGCAATCCGTTGCCGGGTCACCTGATATTTAGGATCACGGGCTCTATGAACATATTTCGAGAAATATTGTAAAAATCCCGTACCTCGATATACTAAATCACTTCTCATCTTTATCGCATATGTGGTATGACACTGCTGCAGTCCGGCAATAGTTGACACGATTTGCCGATTAGATGAATCGGGATATAGTGCCACATCACCAAAATATCTCAAATACGTATACCCCGGATCGACACTTTCAACCAGCGTATCGTATTCAAGATCACGAACATCACTTCCTTTCCATGTAGATAGTATGATGTGTGCTCCTGGTAAATATTTTCTAATACTCTGGAGACAGTGCCACGTAAGACGCTCATCATGAGAATCTTCAGGTTTTCCCACTATCGGACCTTGTACCACCACACTAATATCTGTATATGGTATATGTTTGTGCTTTTTCCCTACCATAGCTTACTGTGTTGAGAGCAGAGTATCTACATACGCGACCACTCGTGCGAGACCACTCCGTATATCAACCTGCGGCTCCCATCCATATTTCTCTCGCGCATAGGTATTATCGCACAATGTTTTTTTGTTTACTTCGTGATCCAAAATTTTTTGTGTAATCGGATACGCACCCTCATAAAGCGCTGGATATTTTGCCCAATATTTTTCAGGATTTTCAAATACCGGTACAATATTTTTACCCATCACCTCACACACAATTCCATAGAGTTCATTTACAGAATACGATTGATGTGCGGACACATTGACAGCCTCAAATCCAGGTGCCTTATTCTCGGCCACTTTCAACGCCAAATCTATCAAATCGTCGATGTAAATATAATCTCTGCTCTGTGTTCCATTTGAATAAAACGTCGGGATCCGATCATACCACAACTCACGAATCATATATGCCACAAACGGTGGCTGTTTTCTCAGACAGTCGATGTGTGGCCCGTACACATTTGCGAATCGTAGTGCTGAAATACTCATACCATAAGTATCCGCATATGACTGACAGAATCGTTCTGCAGCATATTTGGTGTTCGGATAAATCAATGTTGGTAATTCAAACCGAGCTTCGTGAGATGGAAACATCACGTCATTTTCATAAAGCGCTGTCGTCGATGCGAATACAATTTTTGGTATCCCATACGTCCGTGCAGCTTCCAGTATTGTGACTGTGCCTGTCACATTCACCTCCACTGCTTCTGCAGGAGCACTCTGACAATCAGGCAATGGTGCAATTCCTGCAATATGATAGATACACTCGATTGCATGTTGTGAACACACCTCATTGATTGCCTTTCTATCTCGTATATCAATACGGAGAATACGGGATCGAAAATCAACATCAGGAAAAACCAAATTATCCTCTCTCCCGTACGAGAAGTTGTCCAATAACAGGACTTCGTGACCCTCTTTCCAAAGTCTATACGCAATTTGTGAGCCGATAAAACCAGCTGCACCAGTAATAAGTACGTTCATATATTATTTTTGTATATAAATTTTAAGTGACCCATCTCGCGGAATATTAATTGCAGTAGTACTCGGATACGGATTTGATGGGGCAAAATCATTGATCATAATACGCGGCGCATGATTGCATTGTGTCACAAATGAATGTGCTACAATTCCCCGCTCTTCAATCATTTTTTTGAACCCTTCCAAATCTTTTTCTGCTCGACAGGTGGTAAACACGATCTGCGCTCCATCGTCATAGAGCTGTTTCAGGACACCTAGATTTTCTTCAATTACCGGCAATGTATTACTCCAATTTTCAGTACCATATTTCCCTTTATTTTTCAAAAGAACACCGTCAATATCCACAAAATAAGTTGCATGTCGCCGCTGTGTCACGCGCCAATCTTGCAATGTTCCCCAGTCTTCAAAACCAGTAGCTTCAACATATGAATATACTGATTGTTTTGTCCCAATCAAGTACGAAATAATGTGACTTAAATATATCTCACCACGCGCACCATTTTGCAACAATGATTCATATGCGTGTATAAATTTTTCTGTCCGATCAAACCCGTACACACCTAGACAAATATGTTCTGATCTAATTTTCTTTTCAATAATGTCCACCACCACACCCTGATCATTGACCATCAAAAAACTTTTTGATTTCAGACGATACACTTCTGCATCAAAGGTATTTACATTGAGTCCTACAATAAATTCAGGATGAGTAAACCCACCCACCTGCACCTGATTATCAGAATCTTTGACCACAAAATTTCCAGTTACCTTTTTTTCAACGATTGTCTTATGGACCGTCTCCGCTTGGCAGGACGTAAAATCTTCAAGCTCAAAAATCTCTACCGCGGGATTGACTGACGCACCAAACACTTGTTCTAGCACGATCTTTGCTTCATATTTAATTGAATGCTCTCTAACAATCGTGATAATGATCCGATCAAACGTCTCGAGCGGCATACCCTCAATTGCCTTTTCCACCATTAATTTCCCATCAGGATGGGTGAGCATCCACTTGGGTCTCATGTCTGGAAATCGAGTCGATCTACCTGCGCACGGAATAATGAGTGTAGACATAGAAATCATGAGTTAGGTAAGTAATCGTATAATTTTTAAAATTTCTTTTTCCACGTATGTTCTAACATGTTTCTCATGTGTATACGGCAGGATTCGCAACAGATTGACGAGAAGCATGTGATATATCGTATGTATTTTTTCTTCTCCATGTTCAGTAAACCGTATCGCATCAAGTAGATGTTGCTTGAAGACGAGTAATCGTATCTCCACATTCTCACCAACCTCTGACTCAGTGCGATATGACCATCGGCACTCCACATCCTGTAGCAATTTTGCCACATCCATCATCCAACTATCATAAAAACTATCCAAAAAATCAATCAAATATATTTTTTCGTCCTGAATAATAATATTTTCAAATGTCAGATCTCCATGACAACGACTACTCATACAATGCTCCCACGCATGCGCATCGAGCACATCGAACGCACGCGCAATTGGCTCACTCATCTCAGAACCAGACAGATTCACCTTTTTCAATTCTTGTATTTTTTGTGAAAATATCTTCCCAGCATCAGGATCATACGTACCAACATGAGGAATGTCTCGAGTAAATGTACATACCAAATCCCCTATTACTGAAATTTCAACATGTTTCAAATACTCTGCCAACGTAACCCCATTCACATACTCCATAGAAAACGCAAAAAGCTCGGTCTCATAATGCTCTGTAAAAATTTCTGGAGTACGGAACAAACTGTGCTGAAAACTTTTTTGCTTTTCACACTGTCTTCTGAGTCGATCATTGTATGCCTGATCTTTTGATGTCTTAATTACACACAGACGATCGTCGTGCCTACCAATTTCCAATCTACATCCCGAATGTCCTACCAGTTCAATCGTATCCATACCACATTATTTGAGCAAATTAAAACTCCCATGTGCTTTTCGTATCATATTCACGATTGATCGATAGACACCGGGCATACTCTGGTGAATCGCATTTCGCATACGCAGCATGCTTGCATACCCGATCATCTCTACGATATGCGGCAACACATATGTCGTGTGCATGCTGTATCGATAACACAATCTTCGATATTCATTCCATGTATACAACCCTTGACTCAGCCATGGTCGAGCACCATATCCCGCATGTGGCATTTTGAGACACTGTACACCTGCTTTATGTGCAGGCAACATAATCACATGACGCGCATATGATTCTTCAGATAATTGAATGTCTCGAGGACTCACGGCATCAAACTGAGGAATATGCACTGCTGTATACTTTCTCAGGAAGCTCGACCAAATATATTGCTCTGATTCTGAATTTTGCTCCATCTGATAATATCCTCCTTTTTTTTCACCCCTCAGCGTATCCACTGTCATCAATGGAATCTCAAATACTGCACGCACATCTTCTGTGTATCCAAAATACATCCAATCACACACATTATAAATTGGAGCAGGTACGCGACGTGGGTTATATGTAGGCAAAACCACAATCTTGTGTTTCAAAAACCCAATAGGAGGAGATGAAGCATATTTCACAAAATAACGAAGGAATCCTGTGTCATTCAGGACCATATCACTCCGCATCACCAATGCATATTTTCTCTGCACATGCTCAAGCCCTGACTGTGAGGTGATAATCTGATGATTAGCAGCGACCAGTTTCACCCTCCCATCAGCAAATGCCATCTCAATTCTCTCTGGCTCGTCGCTAAAAAGCACACGATCATAATGAAGCCCGTCCACATCACTTCCTTTCCATGTAGACAAAATAATCTCAGCACCCGGAAGATACCTGCGTACACTCTCAAGACTGCGCTTGGTAAATTTCCTACGCTCATCGTTCTCACCCGCACCAACAACCAATCCCCGCACGATTACACTGATATCTGTATAGGAAATACTCATATGTTCTTTCTACGTTTTATGAGAGTAATACCCATCACGAGCACCGGTGCAGTCGAATACGAAATCAATGTTGCCCACGCTGCACCCGACGAACCATACATTGGAATAAAAAATATATTAAGCACGATATTTATACACATTGAAGCCAGGCTCAGACCAACCAATATACGTAGTCTATTTTCAGCCAAAAAGTACTGATTGAACCCTAGTGTCAAAAATAGACCAATTCCAGACCATGCATAAATTTGCAACACCCCTACTGCACCAGCATATGCAGGTCCATATAAAAGAGTGATGAGCCATGGTGCAAGTAACGTAGTCGGCACAGCGATTACTACAGCGGACCCTGCCAAAAATATGTATAACCTTCTCAATCTTCGTATATACTTCTCACGATCTGTCTGCATTGAATTAATAATTGCAGGAAATAGCGAACTACAGATAATTACCGGTACAAAATACCAAATTTCGACCAGCCTAACTGCGGCCGAATACACTCCCACCTCATGTGCATCTAGGTATCCACCAATCATCACTTGCCCAATTTTCGCATACACACTCGATGCCGCACTTGAAAGTACGAGCAGCCACGATGCTGCGAATAATTCACGTGCCACCATCCGATCAATCGACCATCGAGAAATCTGCGATCCACTTTTCTGAAAAAAGTATACAAACAAAACACCCATGAGTACCACATCAAATACATATGCCCATATAATCCAAAAAATTCCTTTTCCAAGCATGATCATGCTTATTTTCCATATCGAGCTCACGATAATTGTTACCACCTGCGCGTACACATTTTTTTTTGCTTGCACCGTAGCCTGAAAATAATACCCGATCACTCCTAGTGAAGAAAAAACAAATGTTAGTGAGAAAATCATGATCAACAGTCGAGTGGTCCACGACTCAACCAAAAGCCACGAAGACACGATTGCAATCACATATGCGATCACCCCACCTACACACATAATCATCGCAGATGTGCCAAGTAATGCATCTTTTTTTTCTGGATATTTCACCAAATCACGCACAATCACACCGCTTAATCCCATATTTGCAATGAAACTAAACATCCCCACAAATGCGAGTACATAACTCAATACTCCGAACTCAGACGGACCCAGATAACGCGCAATCCAAATATTCACTATCAATGACAGCGCACTACACACTTGCCCGACAAACATCCAGCCAGTATTCTTGAAATACCGCTTGAATCCACCATGTTCCAATATCCATTTCCATTTTTCAGGAACCACTGTATTAAGTCGTGCAAATACCTGATCAATCATACTATTTGATTCAAAAACCATTGATAGGTTTTCTCCAATCCTTCACGCAAAGACACGTGCGACTCCCAGCCGAGCGCCCTCATCCGTGACACATCCAATACTTTCTGCGGCGTTCCCGACGGTCGAGATGTATCCCACACGATCGTCCCTGAGAACCCGACAACCCGATTAATTTCTTGAGCGAGTTCTTCCACTGTCATATCAGTCCCACTCCCCACATTTACAAAGACCGGTTCTGACACACGATACTCAAAGGTATTCATCAAAAATACACACGCATCTGCCGCATCGTCTACATACAAAAATTCACGACGCACGTGTCCAGTACCCCACAATGACACTGATTCTTGTGCACGTTCTTTGGCCTCATGTAATTTTCTCATAATACCTGGAATTACATGGGATGTTTCATGGTGAAAATTATCACCAGGCCCATACAAATTTGAAGGCATTACTGCGATAAAATTTGTGCCATATTGTCGATTGTAACTTTCACACATTTTTATTCCTGCAATCTTTGCTATTGCATATGGTTCATTGGTCGATTCTAGTGCTCCGGTGAGCAAATACGTTTCTTTGATTGGCTGCGCACAGTCCCGCGGATATACGCACGAACTTCCGAGGAATAATAATTTTTTTACCTGGGAAAGATATGACTGATGGATAATGTTATTCTGAATTTGCAAATTATCAAACAAAAATTCTGCCGGATAGGTGTTATTAGCAACAATTCCCCCAACTCGTGCTGCAGCGAGAAACACATATTCAGGTTTTTCAGTTGCAAAAAAATCTGCCACCGCACGACTATCGCGAAGTTCCAACTCTGCATGTGTACGCACAACGATATTTGTATACCCCTGTCGCATGAGCGCACGCATGAGCGCAGATCCAGCCAGACCTCTATGTCCAGCTACGTATATTTTTGCATCTTTTTCCATATAGGCATGCTATACATTACACCGTTCCGGCGAGCACATCTTCACACATAATCTTTACCAATTCAGTAAAGGTAACATTTGGTTTCCACCCCAAGACTTCTCGCGCTTTAGTAGCATCTCCAAGCAACAAATCCACCTCTGCTGGACGAAAATATTGTTCGTCCACTTCTACCACCACCCGACCCGTCTCTCGATCAATTCCCTGCTCACGCGATCCCTCACCTCTCCACTCAATTGAAAAGCCAAAATACGGCGCGGCAGTTTCCACAAACTCACGAACACTATGTGTCTCTCCGGTTGCAATCACATAATCATCAGGATTTTCTTGCTGGAGCATGAGCCACATTGCTTCGACATAATCAGGTGCATATCCCCAATCTCGCTGTGCATCTAAATTTCCCAAATATATTTTTTCTTGCTTCCCTTCTTTGATCGCATGGAATGCATCCACAATTTTCTTGGTCACAAATGTACCTCCACGACGTGGTGACTCATGATTAAACAAAATTCCATTACACGCAAACAAGCCATAGCTCTCTCGATAATTCACCGTGAGATAATGTGCATATACCTTTGCCGCAGCATAGGGACTGCGCGGATAAAATGGTGTTGTTTCTTTCTGCGGAGTTTCCAATACTTTTCCATACATTTCAGAAGATCCAGCCTGATAAAATTTTGTCTTGATCCCACTATGCACAATCGCATCAAGCAGTCGCAGCGTACCAAGTCCATCAACATTTCCTGTGTATTCAGGCAATTCAAAACTTACTTTGACATGACTCTGTGCTCCAAGATTATAAATCTCATTCGGCTGCACACTCTCAAGAATCCGATTCAGATTGCTCGCATCAGTCAAATCTCCATAATGGAGAAATAGTTGCACCCCTGTCTCGTGTCTGTCTCGATAGATGTGATCGATGCGTCCGGTATTAAAACTGCTCGAACGACGAATAATCCCATGGACTTCATATCCTTTTGCAAGTAATAACTCTGCAAGATATGATCCATCTTGCCCAGTAATACCAGTAATCAATGCGCTTTTTTTTCTCTGCATACGTATACTCTATTTAGTCAATATAATACCTGCCCCCTCAAGTCCAGCAATTTGCTGAGCATTAAATAGTGCACCTTTTTCTACCGCCTCATCGACAATCTCTTGTGCTCGTTCAGCCCCACCTTCGCTAGACAGTTCCAATGCAGCAAGTCGAAACCATCCCTCACCGATGATTCCATTATTTGAAACTGATGTTCTCAGCACCTCTTTTGCCTCCTCAGTCCTCTCTTGCATTACCAGATTCTGTGCAAGTGCATACTCGAATTGTTGACGCTTTTGCGAATGCTCAAGTCCAATTCGTATTTCTGCTTCACTCTGTTTCAGGAAATTTACATCTCCAGTCAATTGATGTGCGTAATTATACAATGAGTAGAGCGTAAAATTAACCCGAATATCGAGTGGATGTAGTAATCGATTTGCGTTTAATTCACGAATTGCACCTTCGAGCAATGCTCCCACATGTTCGGTTTTTTTATTTTGCACCATCGTAGGAATAGATTCGAGCACACTTCGAGATAAGTCATTCCGAATATCATCAATATGAGGTGAGCCGAATCGCACCGGTTCGGCAAACACATCGGGAGTAGCACTTCCCGAATATATCTGCTGCATCGCTCGTGCAGTCGCTCGATTCGCTCGTGCAGGATTAATATTGGTAACATACACCACCATGAACAGTAGAAATACGATCACCCCTACCGTACCAAATGAAACCGATGATGATGTTTTTGTTTTTTGACCAGATACAATTTCCTGAGATTTTGTACTCATACGTACCTCTCGTACGAGATAAGATACAAATCCCAAAAATACCACAAAATATAGATATGACGTTGGGTTTTCAAACACAGTTACCAAACCGACAAGATGTGCAGTCAAAAATCCAATAGATAAAAATCCAATAGATCGCGCAATCACACTCTTCTGTATTCCTCGCACAATATACAGAATCGCCACACCGTAGATCATAAGATAGACCACCATACCCACTGCACCTTGTACTGCAAGTGTATTGAATATCACACTATGCGCATTATCGAACCACGTCTCCCCCCATCCCCATTCAAGAAATCGAGGATTGTAGTGCTCATTGAATGCATAGTAATAATTATTGGGACCCCACCCAAACACAGGACGATCTTTCCATGCCTCGATTGCCACTTTCCATGCCATACCACGAGTTCCACTTGTCAATTCAGAAAAGAATGACGTATTTACCAAACGCCCAATCGCCGGCAAAGATGATACAAACGACGTATGACGAAATACCACCAACGCGCCTATGAGCACTACACCCGCCACGACGGCATAACGTGCAATGGTGGTAAATCTTGTTTTTTGTTTGACAAAGAATGCATAACACCCGAGCACGACCGCACCCCCCGCAAGAAGTCCGAGAATTGCACCACGAGTACCTCCGAGAAAGATACCTATGAATCCACTGATTGCGGTAATTACCGCAATCCATCGCCATATCTTCGACCGTTCACGAAGATACTGAATACACCCCAAAAATAGAAGAAATAATCCATATCCACTAAAGTAAATTGGATTCCCAAGTGTCGCAGAAACTCGATCGCTCCCCTGATTGAGAATTGCATCAGGATTTATGAATCGCTGCCACAAACCCGCCACCATCACCAGCAATCCGCATACGAGCACGATTCGAAAAATTGTGATCCACTGCTTTTCCGTGGTCATGGTCGCAGATGCGATCAGATATAACAACACATAGTGTGTAATGGTGAAGAGCCCAAGCATGCGTTCGTGATTATCCCAAAAGCTTCGATACCAATCCACTCCTACAAAAGTAGAAATTGCAAAACTGAGCCAAAACAAAAGAATGCTTACCGTCAAGAGAGAAAAACGTGGTCGATATTTTCTAAAATCAGTGATCAATACAACAAGATAACAGCCCAACAAGACCATGATCATGGATCGTAAAAATAAAATCTTCGGAACAATAAAAGGGAAAATATACCCACTACGTATAATAAGTGGAGCAATAAAGGTTGCCCCAATGAGGTATGGAATCGATTTTCTGACAAAATTCATAGGATAAAATAGGGAGTAATTACTGCGAACAGCATACCCCAATAAGGAACAATTAGCAAGGAGTACTGAACAAAATCTATTCTGCAGGAGTAGTTAATTTTTCATTTTTTTGACACAACCAAAACCCCCCGTCGAATGACGGGGGGGATAATGGTTAAGATACGTCCTAAACCGAGAAAATCGGATTAGTAGTTCTTGGTCTGACTCAATGGCAAGGTGTTGAGGTAGTCGCCATCAGCAGCAATATTGCCACCGTCGACAAATACTTCTTCCCAAGCAATGTGAGTTCCGCCAGTTCCTCGTGAGAGACCTACGACAACTCGTTTGTCTACAGCAACATCAGAGGTGTCAGCCTTGACCGTGAAGGTCTTGGTAGTACCCTTAGACACAGTGATATCACCAGTCCAAGTTGAAGTTGCGGTAAGAGTACCTCGGTTGGTATCTCCTTCGTAGAGTACGTAGTCAGAAGTTGAAGCTGCTCCAGTACCAGTTACGTCAAAGACGAGCTTGGTAAGTTTTACATCTTCATTTGCTCCTGCAGAAACTGCAAACTTGAATACTTCTTCGTTTGCACTACCTGCTCCGGTTTCGGTAAGCGCAACCTTAGCAAAGGTAGGTACGGTCTTGCGAACCACCATTGCCTGTGCAGCATGTGCGAGACTTGAAGTGGTAACTGTTTCTCCACTTGTCGCGCGATACTTAGCAGCATTCAAAGTAAGTTGCAAGGTAGAGCTGGTACTTAGACGATCAGTGATCGGGTTAAGCATAGCTTTTACCGTGATTGTTTCACTCTGATTTGCTCCTACAGACAATACATTGGTTCCGAGGGTGAACTTAGTTTCTCCTGCAATTGGGTTAGCAGTAGCAACTACACTTCCTCCCTTGTACAAGCGGTATTCAGCAACACGAGAATCTACTCCTGATGCATTGTTGAAGGTCAATTCAGTGAAGCTTACTCCTTCTCGTACAGCAGACAATCGGAATGCTCCTACAGTCTGTTCGGTACCAGCAAGAATAATGGTTGATTCTGGACTACTTGCGTCAACAGCGATAGTTACAGAACCACTTTCTACTACCGTGTTCAATGCAGATTTCTGTGCAGTAGCTGAGTAGGTCTTTCCGAGACTGTCTCGGTAGGTTACTACAAAGTTGAATGCAAGTGTACCTGTACTACTTGAATCAAAGTCAGCATGAACTTCAAATGCTCGAGTAACATCCTTCGCAATAGCGTAGTTCAAACTTGAGAACGTAGCACTACTGTATGCGCGAGTAGGACCTACCTGAGTTCCACCTACAGAGAGGCGAACATTTGATACAGCTGAAGAGCTGATCTGATTTGCAGTGGTACTTGGGGTTACTGCAATAGAAGTAATCGTAATACTGTCATAGAGAGGTCGAACATTGAAGCGAGCCAAGACATTGCCCTGGGTTCCACGAACCAATGTGCGAGTATCTGTATATCCATCGTTTCGAGCCACAGTTACATCAGCTCCCTGTACAGTGAGCAATGCACCTACTGGACTTCCTACGATATCACTTGAGTCTACAGAATTACCACTCTGTACATACTCAGGCGCCATTCCTGCGAGGAAGGTAGCACTATTCACACTGACTTTGAAGTCTTCAGTTGAAGTAGCATTACTCTTCACGTCTACACTCACGATCAATTCATTGTCACCTTTGTTCAAAGTGAATGATGAATCAAAAGTCATAGTAGCTCCAGGAGCTTCGGTTCCAAGTGAAATTCCATTCAAAGTAACTTTTACGTTCTCGAATGAAGCGTAGTCACCGGTTCCAGCCAATTTGAGACCTTCTGCCATTACAGATTCGTCAGCCTTTACGTTTGCACGTAATGCTACTACACCTTTAGCTCCCTTGAGAACTTCAGTGTCTGCTGGAGAAGTGGTCTTCTTACTTACCGTAATAGCTCCTGAGATGAATTCAACACTGTTGAGTTCTGCAGGGAAGCCAGTAAGAGAAGTTGTTGCACCAAAGCCAGTTGATTTCTCTACGAGAGAGATATCTTCAGCTCGGTGGAATGCAAATGCGAGTGAGCTCGTACCTGTTCGTTCCTTGAGCATCACATCACCTTTTACCAAGAAGTTGGTAGCATCTCCATCTTCGATCAAGAATCCACCGTTGGTCAAATTGAAGGTCACATAGCGACCATCAAGTGATACAGACTGTGATACTTTTTCACCATTTGCTTCGAGGTAGAGACCAGAAACTGCTTTCTGCAAATCTTCTTCCCCATTGTTGCGAAGGGTGATTGATCGGAACAATACATCTTTATCAGGTGTAAGTTCAAATGAAGTCAATTCTACTTCAGAATCTCCTACATTTACAGTTCGGTTACTTGAAGTAGCAAAATCGTACTCAGCAACAGTGTAATCAGTGAAATGCATTACATTACCTGTAACAGGGAATGAACCATTTGCCTGTACATTGCCAGAAGTAGTAGCACCAGTCACAGCAAGAGCTGCGTTACCAGTAGCACTACTCAATGAAGCAACGATTTCAAGCGTAACAGTCTGTCCTGCTCCCACCGTCAACGCTGGTGAGAAGGTAAGTGTTGCAAGATCGTTTGATGCGATAGTCTGCTGTGAAGATACACGGAGACCATCTTTTTCTGCCCACACGCGTGAGAAATCACCAGAGTCACTCAATCCAGTGCGGCGCACTGTTACAGTGTCAACTACTGCTGCTCGGTCACCTGCGGTAAGAGTTACACGTGTAAATGGTACACGTACACCATCTTTAGGTACTGAAGCTGAAGCTGGAGTGTTTCCTGCGAGTGAAACAGTTACTGTTCCACTAGTAGGCACTACCACAGATCCACTAGCCTGTGCTGGATTTTCGAATGCAGTTGAGAGGGTTACAGATCCACTTGCTACTGAAAGCATTCCGAAGGTGGTAGCTGAAACTTCTCGAACGTCAGGAACGTTAGTTCCATCAACTCGGTGAAGCATTCCATCCTTTACCCAATATACTGTTGTTTCTCCTGCCTTCTTCACAAACTGTCCATCATGAGGTTTTGCCTCACCCCAGGTAGTCTGAGTGTTGGTGTAGTTTGGGAAGTGGTATGGACTTACATCGCGAAGTGCTGATCCCCAGTTTGCACCATAGAGTGCTGCTACTGATTCTCCAGTCACTTTCACGAGGTTGTTGCCAGGAAGAATTGCAAATACATCTGGAGAACCTTCAACCTTTACCAATCGTGAACCTGGTCGGTAGTTGATACCAGCTGGGTTTGCAGATAAGTATGAGTTAAGGCATGAACCAGAAATGGTTTGCACCTGACTGAAACTCAAATTCCAACTTCGGAAGATATCGTCATTTGGAAAGTAAGCTTTTTTCATGTCAGCAGTAAGATAATATACCGCTGATGAACCTGGCACTTTGAACAAATCGCCTGCTTCGAGACTATCACATTCGGTAGTCTGAGCGAACGCGACTGAAGGAACGAGAGCTGCGAGGCCCATGCTCCATGCGACGGTTACACCGACAACTGAAGCTGTAAAAAGCTTCTTGCCGTATTTAAGAACATCATTCATAATTTAACCTTTTTCCTACTAATCGTGCGCGTTCACCATAATGATGAAGTCACAATCGTAGGTAGTTTTAATTAATCCACCAGACACTCAGTCATACGACCGAGCTCGACCTTTTGGTCAGTGGTTGTGTGCCCGGGGGCCAAACCCAGGCATGTTGCCCCTAAAACCGTCCGTTTATGCTGTTTGCTGTAACGGACAGTACTGTATGGCACCTCTCGCGACACTATGCTATATGCAGTATCAGGAAAAGTGCCATACCGTACTTTTTTTTAGAAGCGGACCGATAAAATGCACCGTTTACATACACACTTCACCGTACGACATGCGTCAGGCAAAGCGATCGAGAAAAGATACCACACTCTTTTCCCAGTCGCCATGCCTTACACTTATTGAGATACAGTGGAAGATGTTTTTGGAACCGTAGACGAGGTGGTACTCACCACTGGAATAGTGGTCGAGGTAGAAGAAGTGATGATTGGTGTACTACTCGTCGTCGTAGTAATAATCGATAGTGGTGTACTGGTAGAGACATGTGTACCACTATTCACCTGACTAATCGCACTCGATACCTGTGCTGCGAGACTCTTGGTAATATTGATCGCTTCAAGCAAATTTGTCTCTTTCAACGTTTCAACTGTTTTTTTCTGTTCATCGATGACTGCAGAGATCTCTCGAGTAGTCGTGGTACTGTCACTACTGCTTGAAGTAGTCGTTACTACGTCCGTAGAAACAGTCGTCGTAATGGTAGTAGAAGTCGTGCCTGATTGAGTTTGTAATTTGTCCTGTGCTTTGAGTGCTGTTGACACAATAGTCTCAACCGCTGTATCAATATGCTCTTTTACAATCACTTTTTCCTCAGCAGAAATTTCCATATTTGCTTCGGTCTTTTTTGCTACTGCATCTCCTACCATCTCCAGACTCTGCGCCGCTGCGTCTGAAGCAGTCTTTTCAATTTTTTCGAGCAAGTTCACATTTGTTTTTTCCGCCACCACCGTCGCCTCTTGTAATGTCTGAGAAATGTCTCTTGTAGAAAGCGAAACTTCTTTTACGAGCCCTGCTACACTTTCCGGAGGAAGTGTTTTGAGACTTTCCTGAGCAGAATCAAATTTTTTCTGAAATGCTTCTACAGTTTTTTCTACAAGCTGTTCTTTTTTTTCTGCAGTTACATTATCCGTCTCTATTACTTGTTTTAGGAGATGTGCCTGTTTTGATGCATAGTTCAATTTCAGTGTCGTCTGTTCATCTTCTCCTGCAAATGCAAGTCTACCTGTCTCAAGCACCGAACCAACCGCATTCTTTGCACCCCAAAACATATCTCCTGGCTGAGCATACGCACTCGCAATCCACCCAAAGGTCGTGATCGTTAGCGCTGCAATTACCGACAACGCTGGTTTGAGAGAGTGCACAAAAGAATGTGGAACAAAGATTTTTGCCCACATACCTACTGAACGAGTAACTGACGACGGTGTAGAAGTGGCAGCTTGCTGAGACGTATGACTAATCTGTGTCATTAATTTTTCTCGATTACGCAAAACCCACTCGCGATTAGGACTAATCCGAGTCTCAAGGTTTCGTACCTGCTTCAATTGTGCCTTGAGGGTTTTCATATATTATTTCACAGATTTTTTTCTGTTCGATGGTATAGATTTTTCCAAAACTTTCATGGCCCGATGTAGGAGCACTCGTGTCGCTGCAGAGCTTTTCCCGAGAATCGTAGCGATCTCCTTTAGAGATAATTCTTCAATATATCGAAGTACGATTACCTCCTGATATTCACGTTTCATTTTTTTTAATTGTGTCAAAATTTGTTCGATTTCCCGGCGCTGGTCATATGCACGTTCCATGTCTTCATCATGCGCGACCATTTCCAGGACTTCGATCGTACACTCTTTTCGTTTTGCTCGTGCTCTGAAAAAATCAATGAGAGAAGTCCGAGCAATCGTATAAATCAATCCACTAAAGCTTTTGATATCGGTATCAGTATCTCTTTGGACATCGGTCAAATAATTCCATGCCTTGAGAAATACTTCACTCACAATATCTTCTGCTTCCTCTTCGTGGGACACTTTGAAATACACAAAACGATAAATCTTTTCCACGTAGTGGTCGTACAATGCACCAAACGCCTCAGCATCCTTGTGAACTCTAATACGATAGAGGAGCTTTTTTTCTTGAATAATGTGCAGTCCTTTCACCATAGAAGACGAAAAAAAAGGAAAAGTGTTACAGTTTCTGAATACCGTCGTTGTTCAACCAAGCGTTCATTCATATCAATAATACGGTAAACTATACCACAAAACAACAAAAATTAAAAGGTTTTGGAGCTACTATAGCCTTTTTTTGTGCAGAAATTCATTTTTCCGCACAAGCATTACAGCATAGTATCTTATTTGTATACACTAGTGTATACAAATAATCCACCCACTCTCATACCCTACCTATTGACAAAAACCATAAAATTGTTAATACTAGTCTATACAAATATGCCTGTATCCCCTTCCCAATCTGCTGGTGAACACAGCAAAGAAATTATTCGAGTATCCATCTCTGAGGCTGCTCGACTTTTTGGAGTTAATCCACAGACGATTCGCCGAGCAATCAGAGACCAGGAAATCACCTATGTAGTGGTGGGCGGTAGATACAAAATCAATTTTGAAAGCCTGGTCAAATGGTCACAACGGAAAATAACTGTCAAAAACAAGTCTGAAAAGCATGGTATTGGACAATTTGTAGATCGATGGAAAATATCAAATACCCTCTATTCACCGAGTACCAAGGCACTTACCAAAAAACCTCCTATAGAAACCACCTCTCATATTACTTCGTTTCCAGTTGACAAAGGTAACAGATATGAAGATACTGAAGGTATCCAAGAATAATGCGTTGTGAATTATTTCATAACGTATGATGAGTACGGTACGTACATCTACCATATTCATCATACGCTAGGAAATACCTAGTGTACGGTCCTTACAACCCACCCACCCCCATTGAGGAAACATGTTTCGCACTGCTCTGTCTCTCTTCTCAGTTTTCATGCTTATGGTCGCCGGTGGCTGCCTCCCCGAGTTTCCCAAAGTGGGAACCGTGGCAGGCCAGACCGACACCACTCCTCATCTCAACGACACCACGGTGACCGACACGATCAATCACACAGACACCTACACGACGATCGGCACGGATACGGTCGGCACCGATACTACGACTCGCGACGACACGTCTCCGAATCCGCCACTTGAGGAATTCAGACCATGTACCACCGACAAAGAATGCATCAACTCGGAGCGTGAAGGTACCTACTACTGTTCTTCTGGTGGCCTATGCGTCTCTGACCCGAAGCCCTGCACTATCGACGAAGAGTGCGACGACGGCAATGTGTGTAATGGCATTGAAAAATGTTATTACACATCATGCTACCTCGGTCCACGCCTCATCTGCGATGATGAAAATGCTCTCACATGGGAAGACTGCAATCCTGAAACAGGTTGTATGTACGAACCTATCAACGAGTGCACTAGGGACAGCGACTGTCGCACTGGATTCCAGTGTAACTTCGATTCCAATCGATGCTACCCACGAAAACCATGCACCACCGCCCAAGAGTGCGACGACGACAACGCATGCACCTACGATAGATGCACTCACAACGAGTGCGACAACGATCCGATTGCATGCTACGACTTCAATCCCACCACACTAGACATCTGCGACCCTGGTGTGGGATGCATATTCCTTCCCGGGTGCTCAACCGATCGAGACTGTACCGACCTAGACGTGAGGACGAGAGATGAGTGCATCTCTGGCGAATGTGTCCTCACTCTCGAGTATGTACATGTCTCGGTATTTTCACACAAACCCGAGCAACAAGGTGACCGTATCGACTACACCATGACTGGCAGCATGGGCCAGACCATCGTCCAGACAGACGCGATTCCATCGCAACTTTTCCTACCAGTGCAAACAATTTGCGGCAATGGCCTGTACATCGACATCTACAACCCTGATCAGGAGTGTGATCCGTACTACCAACTCACCGAGATTGATGTGTGGAGAGAGCTCACAGAACTCTCGTACACCATCATGTTCGATGGGTGTGGCCAAAGAATATTCGTGTCCCCGGAAAACTTCGGGTGCAATACGATATTCAATTCACCCTGAAAAGGGCTCAACCGACAGTGGGCGTGCACCGCACGCCCACTGTTCCTACATACTACACAAGCCTTAAAATGGGCTTTTTTATTTTATACAAAAAACACTCGAGTATTATCGAGTGTTTTTTCAGTAGACGACACTAGTTATGATACGTGCCCCACAGAAGCAATTGAATGTTTCTCTGCAACAGTCGTACGATATATTGCTTCTGTTTTTTCTACAATATTTTCCCAATCATATTTTTCCTGTACAATTGCTTTGTTTCGTTTTCCGAGCTGTACTCGCTCTTCACTATGTAATTTCATAAAATGTTCGAGCGCATGTACCAACGATTGCACATCATTCTCGCCAAACAATACTTCTCTATCATCAATAATCTCCCGGTGCTCACTAATCGATGAAAGTAATACAGGTAATCCATAGCTCATCGCCTGAAGTACGGTAATCGGCAACCCTTCATTGAGCGATGGGTGTACCATCACTCGAGCATACCGATAGAGCGCTCCGAGCGTATCCCCTTTCTGAAAATCAGTAAACACCACATCATTCATTGCGCTCGCCGACAGATGTAATTCTCTAATATACGCATCAGTGTATGCAGCTCCTCCCACAATTGCCAATTTGAGCTTCTGAATTTCACGATTACCAGGATTCCTTTCTTTCAATTTTTTGAACGCTTCGACCAAGATGTGCGCACCTTTGTGCGGTACCAATCGAGAAATCATGACAATATACTCACCTTTTGACAAACCAAAGGGTGTAATCAATTTTTGATCTTCTTTGTGAGTTGGAATTGTTACTCCATTAGGAATATATCGAGTATCTCTATGTAATGTATGTTTTGCATATCTCTCAAGACTACGAGAAACTGTAATCGTCTCATGAGCAAATACACACGCTGCTCGTTCTCCTAATTTCAAAAAGAAGCGAGCACATCGATTCCATTTCTGGTGAAACCGATCCAGTGAATGAAGCGTAATAATCACTCGAGCACTCGGTCTGAAAACTCGCGGAATCCATGCCAATAACGCAGGTCCTACCCCGTGGTAATGAAACACATCATATGATCCGCACAAGGCATGCACTGTGGAAGTAAATACATGCACAATGGCATCGAAATGTTTTGTTTTGATGGTGGGCGTATGAATACGGGTGATACCCTGATACCTATCAGTACCACTATTTCCTGTATACCACGTACGTGAATATACACTCACCTCATGACCTCGTTCCACGAGGCGAACCGAAAGATCCTGTACGTGTTTTTCCACGCCACCATATTGTACAGGGATACCTTTTTGCCCAATCATGGCTATTTTCATATGATACAGAAAACAAGTGTATATCTATTACTATAAACAGCATAGTATAGCACAAACACTAAACTTTGTCAAGCCTGTTTCCTATATAATTATATATAAAAAATGGCTTAAATAAGCCATTTTTTATTAAAAAACTCTATTCAAAATCTACCGCACTAACACACCTCTTTCCCTCCCTACCGAATCTGTCTGTAATGAGTTATCGAGAGAGCCTACCGAACGAGTCATAGTATACCCTAAATACGTGTCAAATACGTTTAATATACCTGATTCAAGTATATTCAAGAGTTTTCCACGCTCGTCTTCTCGTGGTATCACTGAAATTTCTGCAAACAACCCAGCAGTCGCATGTGCGGGGATCGTACCAATGTTCCACCTAATCTCTCGAGTTGATGCTATATATTCAGGCACTGCACCATGTGTCACACTCGTCTTCCCTGTCCATGTAACGCCCGAAGGTAATTTTGCACTCAGTACACCTTTGTTTACATTGCTTGTTGTATTTCGAATAGTAAATAATACTGCATACTTGGTCTCTTTTCCCACTTCGGGTGGCAATGGTCCTCGACCCAATTGATCCCCTTCTGCGGTGTAATATCTCACTTCTGCACTAAATACCACCTGAGTACCTACCTGCAGAGGAGACAGTGAAGCATTTGCTTCGACCACTCGATTCTCCATATGAGATACGGGTGCTTTTACCCTCACGGTCGGTTCGAGCACAAGATTGGTACCTCCATCTGGAACATCTGCTATCGGAAGCAGTATACCCACTACCCGTCTTTCACCTGGCTCAAGTAACCCGAGTGACGCATGGCCTTTCTGAGATATCACTAACGTATTATGTGAAACAGATCCCATATTTACCCGTGCAGCTTCAGCAAGATTGACCAATGATCGAGATAAAGGAATTTCAATCGTACTCCCTGAGAGCGATACTGATCCTGTATTATGAATTTCAATCGTGGCACGTACTGTCTCTCCTGGTCTCGCTTTCATATCCTCATCTTCCCATGCTACACGTACCTGGACACGAGGTTCTGCAATCCGTACTTTGTGCTGTATGGTTGTTTGTGGAATTATTACATCTCTCACCGTGAGCGATGGAGACAACTCGATCATTTGCTCTGCGTTTTCATGTGTATTGACACGAAGGGTACCACGAATCTCAGCAGATTCTCCTGCAAGTAATCCAGAAAGCGTCCAGACTTCTGGCGTCACTGTACCACGTGTACTACTCACCCCTACTATCGTACCCACCGAGCCAAAGGGTGCAAGATTCAATGAAATATCAAGCAATGGGTCTATACCCGTATTTTTTATCTTTACTACAAACGGAACTTCTGCACCTTCTACCACCACCGCTTCGATCTCAAGTACTGATTCAAGCAACGATCCTCGTAAAAACGTAATGTGTGGACTTGTCTTTTCTTCGCTATATGATTTACCATCTTGTTGGTAGCTAATTTGCGCATGTACCTGATCCTCCACTTGTGGCACTCCATACACCCATCCAGAGACCGACACCTTTCCACTTCCCCCAGATTCTACAACACCGATATCAAACACCGTATCTGCGCGACTGAATCCGTGCACCGGATCGGTCCTATCAATTACAAAACCTTCTGGTATATGTATCTTGAGTTTTGTCTCATGTAGACGCACCTCGCTCTCATTCAAGTATCTCACAGTATAGGTGACATACTCACCGCTCAATATTCGATCTTTTGATGGACTGATCGTAAGATATACCAAATCTGTAACCGTAGGATTATACATACTCCACCCAAGCCACGCTACAAACATAGTTATCACCACACCGATCAGTGACATATCGAACAAAAACAACTTGCGTGCATGCCTAAACTGGAGATGATAGGTGCGCTTATAATGCAATTCGAGAAAATGAATCGGGGATGCCAGAAACGCGAAAAACCACTGATGCGGCGCCCGAAGCAAATGGTTTTTGTTGAATTTTTCTTCTACGTACTTCATATCATTACATGTTACTATTGAACCTACAGCGCACTCTCGCTCAGCGTAATGATCTCATCGGCGCCATCAAAGTCAATATCAAGCGAACGCACATCAATTCCTGGTTTGAATTGTGTCGTATACGCATTAAATTGTGTATACTTTTGTTTTCCATCAAAAGAAAAAATTCGAACAGTCGGTGTACCACCTACTCCTTTCCCTGCAATAATTTCGGAAACCCCATCACCATCGACATCTCCAGTAGCCACATTTACTCCCCCTGTAAATGATGATTCAAATGCAGCAAATGATGTAACTTTCTTAAATTCAGCTGAAAATACCGTAATCGTTGGCTTTATACCTGATCCAGATCCTACCACTAGTCGTGCAGGAGTAGTAAGAGTAGGCTTGGTCAATGCTAGCTGGTATCCTCCTGAATATGCCACCCCAAATGGAGAAAAATCACCACCTGTTTTCTCCCCATGACGTGTATATACACGGATCGGTTCTTTGAATCCTGCAGACGGTGCCGTATATATTTCATACAATCCATCATTATTCAAATCTCCGACAGCAATCCGCAACACACCCGTATAATTCACTCCGTATGGATATAATTTGAAAAATAATTGTCCATCATCTCTCCATGCCTGCACCTTGCTTCCCGAAACCACCATCAAATCCTCTTTGCCATTCGCATCGAGATCAATACGTGCGATCTGCGCACCACCTTTATACCCTTCCTCAAATACAAAAAACCCATTTCGTGCACGCTCTCCAGTAGGTTTAAAAAAGCGAGCAAAAAAACCATTCGTAAATACAATATTTTTAAGCGTTTCAAATGTTTTCAATAATACCACCCCATCTTTTGGTGCAAGCGTTACTTCAGATACAATTGAACCATTATTCACGACAGGGTCCTGATTTCCATGAATTTTTTCATATTCTCCTCCCAGTGAGACCGTCTTGACTTCATTGGTACTATTCACCACCGAAAGCCCATTCTCAAAACTTCTCATCCAGACATCTTCGACATACTCGGTCTTTCCACTCACTGATCGCGAATTACCAATCGGCTCACCGAGTGAGATATTGTATTCATCATATTTCCATGTCTGCCCATGATCACGATCACCATAGCTATATGAAAAATACGCATTTTCAAGCAAACTACTCGTAAGACCAAATCTCATGGTTTGATAATTTTGAATTCCTGTATTTTGGGTATTCGAATTTACAATCGCAATATTTTTTCCTATACGACTCGCGGACATCAGTGTATGCAACGTATTCATCGTCGAAGACCACTGATTTGGAGAAAAATTTTCAAGCATCTTTCCATTTAATTCAGCCAGATATGCAGCATTATGATTATTACCCACCAATATAATCTCTCTATTCGCACGCGCACGTGTAGCAGTATAGAGAGTTCTCATGCCTTCTTGCCACTGCACATCTGCATTACGCTCAGGAATCTGATCCAAATTTGTGTCTACGTCAGGACCAGCAAAATAATGTATTGCGTCCCAGCTATTGTCATAAAAAACACCATCCCAATACCCTGTAGATAACAATGAATCCACTACGAATCGGGCAAGGTATGTGTTGAAACGTTCATTACCGCGTACGGGCGCTGCATTCGTAATATTCAATAGATATGTTCCAGACCACCATGATAATTTATTACCGTTACTATCCTTGAGATACCAATCTTCACTAATTCCAGAGAGAAGTTTTTTTCGCATAAAACTACCCATCGTATCTACCTGTGCCGATATTTCCTGAGAGGTAAGATAGACCAAGAGAATAATATCAGGATTCAACTGTCGTAATTTCACCAGTGCCTGTGGATTACGGTGTTGCACCTCCATATCAAGTACTACCACATCCCAGCTTGCAAGCGCCACCACATCAGCATCGGTAATGTCCCATTTCAAAAAATAATTTGCAATACGCGGAGCTCCTGGCACGTGCGTGACTGATTCGAGACGATTCGGATACACAAGATAGATCATGCTACACATAATCACACTCATCAAAAACCATTTACGTATATACACTCGCATACTGACTATATCCATAGTATTATCTCGCATTCATCACCACATCATACACATTTTCAATCGCTCGATAGTGTTCAGCTATATCAAATCTTTTTATCGCATCAGCACGTGCTTGTTTTGCGATTTTTGTATATGCTGTTGGCGACCATGAAAACAGCTGTCGTAATGCCACTGCCAATGAATCACTATCTTTTGAAGGAACAATAATACCAGTTTTTCCATTTTGGATAATTCCCTCACCAGCTGCATCAGTAGCTATAAGCACTCGACCACTCGCCAACGCCTCTAGTACGACCAGACTCATCCCTTCAAATAAGGAAGGTTGTACGATTACATCAAGTGTTGCAATAGCACTCTCTATAGCATCCGTCTGCCCGTGCCAGATAATTCGAGATGATAACCCGAGCCGAGTAGCTTCACGTTTGAGCGACTGCTCCAAACTTCCCTCACCAAAAACATGATAGGTCCAGGGTACATCGGCAATCTGTGCCAATGCTCGTAGCATATAATAGTGTCCTTTTTGCTCCTCCAATCTCCCAATGGTGCCCAATTGTATATTCTGAGGATCAAATTCTCTAAAAGGAATTTTTTTCCAGTGCATCACATCAATACCATTATACACGGTCGTAATTTTTTCTTTTGGAATCTGAAAGTGGTCGCACACATACACCGCCACCGCATCAGATACCGCAATCACTGAATCCACTTGTCTCAATATACATTTCCACAGAAATCGTTTTATCCATGGTGAATTATATTCCACATTATGCGCAGTGGAAATCCAAATTACTTCTGGATGTATTCGCTTCCACAAATAACCGATAATGTCAGCACCCAGTAAATGCGTATGTATGATTGCAGGTGCAATGCGCGTCAATTCTTGTTTTAAAAACTTCCACACACCCCACCTATTCCCATATTTTTTCTTTGAACCGACAATAATCTCGACACCCGTATCTTCGAGTAATGGTCGCAACGAACCATCTTCGACCGAGCTTGCAACCGTGATTTTAAATTTGGTCTTGTCCAGACCCTGGGCATACAACAAAGCCATGCGCTCTGCACCTGCCAAATATAATCGTGGGATAATATGGACAATATTAATCATACAAATTTACGTAGCACAACAGTCTTCAGAGTATCGCAAAAACTTTCCGAATCTTACCATATTTATGCACCTGGAAAATTGTCATACCTACAATAAGTACGATATACTAGACTTGTATAAGTATATCATGCATCAATAATCGCGCACAATAATGCTCACCGTATTCAAACATTCATTGTTACCATCACTCCTCAGTGGTATTTTTTTCTTGCTCATTATTATTGTAAATCCAATCACTTCGATCGACATTATCATCATGATGATGGGATTGCTCTACATCGGGCATTCATTGTTACGAGAAAAACTTCTTCTGGTTTTTCTTGCCTTCCGCCCGACGCTAGACCTGTGGAGAGAATATACCCCGATTCCGGGACTGAATATCAATGCTATTTTTTCAATAGTTCTTATCCTGTGGTGTGCCTATACACTTGTCACACATCTCGGTAAGCGATACCAGATACCGGGCATTTTTATCGCATTCACACTACTTGGATGTATTATTGCAAGCACCACATATAGCGTATTTCCTTTTACCACATTAGTAGAAGGAATGAAATTTGGCGCACTACTCATGCTCTTTGCAACTGCGTTCATCTGTATTGATCAGCGAAAAATCACCCTAACACAATTAGCACTTACACTATTTGCAGGAAGTATCATACCTATAGTATTTGCTCTTTTTCAATTATTTCTTGGTGAAGGAATTACCACCTTTGAAATACGCAATCGTATTTTTGGAACCTTTGCACATCCCAATGTATTTGCCTTTTTTATTGTTTCTCTATTTTTTATACATTTCCACTACACCTATATACTCAAACGCACCAATCCCTCCTTCCGCGCTCTCTCTACCGCATATACCATCACCCTTCTCACACTTCTTGCATACACCTTTACCCGCGGTGCATGGATTGGTCTTCTCGTATTTCTCATCACTCTTGGATTATTCAAATTCAGAACACACTTGATTCTCTCGCTATTCGGAATTGTATTACTGTATGTTGGTTTTTTCTCGATCAACACACTTCTCATCCGCTATACCGACCTTGATTTACGTCGTATCCAGCTCGTAGAACGCATTACGACCCGTGATGCTGAAGCAGATTCTATCTCGTGGAGAAGTGAATTGGTCCGAGAATCCATCCCCATATTTGTGCAGCATCCATTTTTCGGATTTGGATATGGTACCTTCCCTATGGTCTGGGAAAATAGTCAGGGACCTGATCATATCAATGATGACAGCACCGAATCGCACAATGATTATTTGAGACTCGCAATCGAGCTTGGAGGAATCGGACTTACTCTGTATGTGATTTTTCTTGCACACCTTTTTTTCAACGCATGGGGACTTTTCTACTCCCTCGAAGAAATTCATGAACGCGATATGGTGCTCCATCTCATCGCATGGATTGCAGCATTTGGTATCATGAGTTTTGGAGACAATATGCTTCATCACACACCTGTCATGTGGATGACATGGACGTGGTGGGGAGCTATGTTTGGATCATTGTATTTGGATAAAAAAGAATATTTTAATTTCATCAGATCATCATAGCTCATCATTTTGTACGAACGTATACAAAAAATACCAGACTTGTCTGGTATTTTTTGTATTCTCATTGTCTTCAATATATCTCATTAAAAACACTGTAGAAGTCGGGAGGAGGATACTGAAATGTATCACTCCTCCCGGTTGCTTGTTCGGGCACCTGTGCCCGTTCTGTATTTATGCAGGGTTCAAGCTATCCCTGCCTGCCACGTAGGTCAGTTCGTCTCGACCACACCGTTGCAGTTGTTGTCGAAGTTGTCTCCGACCCACTCCATCATACCGGGATGGTTGAAGTAGCTGCCGTCTGTCTGGAAGGCAGTATCACCCGAACCGAAGGTAAGGCCCCCCGTTCCCGGATTGTCGTCGCAGTCGCCACCCAAGAGGTTTGCGACCAAGAGCGTGGGATTCCGAGATCCCATGCACGGTGCCGTTTCGCAGTACCCGTCCCCGTCATCGTCCCAACTATCGGGAGTCATGTCAGGATTGGGACCACCATTGGCGCCGCCTTGACCCGGATAGGTCTGACCACGCAGGTCGACCCACGGATAGCAGACGCCCCACCCACAGTACGATACCGCACCGCAGTCAGCATCTACCGTACACCCTTCGAAGCACGCTTCGTCGTTCGACATGCACAGGCCACCGACGCACGTATCCACCGTACAGGACTTTTCGTCCGAGCAGGTGTTCGTGTCGTCATTGACGACCATGCACGTCCCATTCGCGGGATTGCAGACGTTGTCGGTGCAGGAGTTGCCGTCGTCCGGGCAAGTGACCGGCGTATGCACGCAGGTCCCACCAGAACACGAATCCATCGTGCACAGATTTCCGTCATCACAGTCCATCGGCTCGTTCATGGGAGCACCAGTTGCTTCATCGCACCAGTCGATCGTGCACGGATTATCGTCATCCGCAGTCACTGGAGGGTGGGTACACCCCATGACCGAATCACACAAGTCGTGCGTACAGTTCTTGCCATCATCGCACGTGAGCGGGGTGCCCGAGATACACCCATCCTGTGGATGGCAGGTCTCGGTCCCATTGCACACGTTATTGTCACTGCACACCAACGGTGTGCCCGTACGGCAGATGCCGTTCACGCAGGTCTCGGTGCCGTTGCACCGATCGCTGTCATCGCACTGAGCATCCGTGGTGCAGCCACCCGGACTTCCGGGCGTACCGTCGCAGATCTTGACATCAGGAGAATCACCACACGAAATGGTGGTGCAGCCATTCTCCTTCTGCGTCGCTTCACACCCTTCGCCCGGATCACCCGGAAGACCAGGGATGCCGTCGCAGACCCACGTGCACCGATCGGCACAGCAGATCTCGGTGCACTCGGGACCGTAATCCACGGTCGCCGCATACACCTCCTCGTCCATACCATCCATGATCGTGCAGCTCGCACCATTGCACACGACCGAGGTGTGATCCACTTCAGCTTCCTGAAGGGTTCCATCTCGAGCATGGCTCGGGGTTCCCGCACCATCATCGAGACCCGACTGGATCTTCACACCACCGTTCGGGCACTCCTGCACACTCGCCGGCGTGTGCCGGACGAGGCTATTGTACCCGTCGGTTCCGTCGCAGATGACGGTCGAGATTACCTCTCGATGCTCCTCGGGGGAATGATTCACCGGCCCGCACAAGAACGACGTACAGGCTCCCACAGGTTCACCGAACCAGCACGAAACCGAGATGCCATCCTGACCCGGTGCACCAGGAGAACCTGGGGCACCGTTGCAGAGCTCACCCATGACGTTCGCCGTACCCCCCACCGGACCGCACGTATAGGTACGGCACAGTCCGACGAGTTCACCGAACGAACACGAATAACTCGTGCCAGGAGAACCTGGGGCACCGTTGCAGACCACACTCCGGAAGTCGACCTCGCTGTTGTCGAGGGTGTTGTTGTCGGAGAGGGTCGCATCACCACCTCCATCATCGACACCCGATTCGAACATGAAGCCACCGTACGGGCATTCCCCTTCGGGATCGGCCTGTAGCGGCGTGTGCCGGGTGACGCTGTTGTGACCTGGATCACCCTTGGGTCCCGGAGGACCTTCGGGACCACGTTCACCATCACGCCACGTGACCGGGTCGCTGCCCGGACACGTGAGTGTGTAGTGGCCGTTGCCGTCGCCTGACGTAGTGCACGGCTGGCCGTTCTGACCATCGCACACCGGCACGGTCTTGTCGCCACACGTGAACTGCGCGCACCTATTGACCTTGTCCCCAAGCGAGCAGTCCTGCCCGTCCTCGCCGTTGCAGACGCGGAACGAGAAATCGGCGTCGTTGAACGGCGGCGGGAAGTCACAGCCGACCTGCACGCACGTACCCGACTGTTCGAAGACGGCGTCGCAAAAGTTGAGGTCGATCATCGGCGCCGTCTCGACGCTGATCTCACTGGTGTTCCGGTAGTCTTCGGCGATGCACGCACTCGTGAGCCCCACGAGCAGGGCCGCAACACCCATGAGGATGATGCGATTATTCTTCTTTCTTGACATGATGGCCTTCCTCCTATGGTCTGGCCGTTGAACTCTAACACGCAGCACTGTTGCTACAGCTAGAGGGTAGCTAGGTACACCATTCGTATACATACCTATCCTCTAGCTGTCTTGATATAAAACTATGTAATGAACATTGCAGTACGCTCGATACTATTCAAGCGTCGCACACCATACACCTCTATTATCATGAGATATATGCTGTGCGATTATGCAAAACGCATCGTAATCTAGCACAGAAATAAGATTTTGTCAAAAGTATCTACGACACCCTACTCGATTGACAAACACTGACAGAATTCAAAAACCCGTATATACGGGTTTTTCCGCGCGTATCATCACACGCAGGCGCTACTTTTTACTACCATTTATAGGTAATGCACCGTAACTATCTCTATTTTCAATAACGTATTCAAAATATAGATAGTCACGAGAGAGGCTTGTGAATCAATCATACCATTCTTTTGGTATAGTATTGATCCACAAGTATATCTCCTCTCTCGGCACTGCTCTGGCTAGCGGTTGTCCACCCTGCCATTGCAGTCGTTGTCGAAGTTGTCCGGATGCTCGTACGCACCCGGGTGGTTCTGCTCAGACTCGCCGTAGACGTCATCGTCGTCCGGGTTGTCGTCGCAGTCGCCTCCGCGCAACTCGTCGATGTCGAGCCCCGCGTTCGCGGATCCCTCGCACGGCGAGGTTTCGCAGAAGCCATCGCCGTCGTCGTCCCAGTGATCATCCGTGCCGTCGGGGGCCACGCCACCGTTCGTACCCGACTGATTCTTCCCCGTGCTGCCACGGAGATCGACGAGCGGGCGCCCATTCCAGCAGTCGACCGGGCGGTAGACGCACTGACCGTTCTGCAC
The DNA here is from genome assembly GCA_002293825.1 of Candidatus Magasanikbacteria bacterium UBA922. Lineage (GTDB taxonomy): Bacteria > Patescibacteriota > Patescibacteriia > Magasanikbacterales > UBA922 > UBA922. The sequence goes on from DBDW01000006.1 coordinate 34,323, forward strand.
GTAGGACTCCATGCACGGATCGTCCTCGTAGTCGTCACACCTGGTCGGGGAGGTGGTGTCCCTCCTGGTGTCGGTGTCGTAGACGACCTCGTTGGTACCACCCTGCCTCGAATCCTCGTACGGATCGGCGCAGGCGGTGACGAGCATGGCGATGATGATCGAGATGACGAAAAAGAGCTTATTCATGGTCGTTCTCCTGCCCCGACGTGTGTCGGGTTCTGGGGTACTGAAGACACAGAAAGGGTATCGCACTTGCGAGATCCCTAGCACCAGCATGTAATTCTGATGTTTAGAAAATATAAATGTATAGTTCTTCACCTATACTCTCTAAAATTCAGAATGAACGATAACTCCCTAGTTATTGTATACACTCTTTGGATTATTTGTCTATTCCCATCTCTATCTCAAACGTAGTTTGAAACATAGATTGGAAGCGGAAGGGGCTTGTCCGACCTTCGCACGCATCTCGCGCACGATTGATCGGACAAGCTCGCCTTCCACCATGTCACTCAGTTGCTGTCGACAACCCCATTGCAGTTGTTGTCGAACATGTCGCCTGAGTAGTCTTGGGCGCCCGGGTTGTTACCCATGGACCCATCGGAGACGAACGCGTCGTCGGTCCCAGCGTACTGGGTGAACCGAGACGACGAGTCGTCATCCGGATTGTCGTCGCAATCGCCGCCTTGCAGCGCGATGCGAGTATCAGACGCCGGCGCATTCGACGGCTTGTACTTGACCATGTCCCTCGACCCGACGCACGGGGCCACTTCGCAGTAGCCGTCGCCGTCGTCATCGAAGTTGTCCGGCGTACCATCAGCCGACGGACCCGCATTGTTGCCAGGTGCACCGCGCGGAGTACGTCCCCGACTGTCGACGATGTCGTAGCACAGCCACACACCGCTCGCGCAGTACTGGCCCGTGGGACAGTCGGCGTTGCCGTCGCACTGATCATCAGGCTCACGCTCATTGACGCAGACACCCGTCGAAGGGGTGCAGGAATCCACCGTAGCAGGATTGCCGTCGTCACAGGACTTCGGCGTACCCGAACGGCAGGTGCCGTCCGTGCAGCTCTCCGCACCATTGCACAGGTTGTTGTCCTGGCAGTCGGTGTTCGACACGCACTCCACTTCTTCGTGCTTACACCCCGTCGAGGGAACACAGCTGTCGACCGTGAGACGATCCCCGTCGTCGCAAGTCAGGGCTTGCCCCGCCTTGCAGACGCCGTTCTCGCACGTTTCGGCACCATTGCAGAGATTCTCATCCCGGCAGTCGGCGTTCGAGTCGCACTCGGGAACCGCGTCGTGCTTGCAGACACCGGTCGAGGCCGTGCAGGAGTCGATCGTCGTGGCATTGCCGTCGTCGCAGGACTTCGGCGTACCCGAACGGCAGGTGCCGTCCGTGCAGCTCTCCGCACCATTGCACAGGTTGTTGTCCTGGCAGTCGGCATTGGAGTCGCACTCGCGCGTGTCGAAGATGCAGATGCCCTGCGAGTTGCAGGCTTCGGTAGAAGCGCAGTCGCCGTTGTCGTGGCACTGCCACTGCCCCGGGACACAGACCCCCTGTCTGTTGCAGGCTTCGCCCGCACCACAGCTACTGTCGCCATGGCACCGCACGAAATCCACACCATCCTCTCCGTCTTGACCATCCTGGCCGTCGACGCCGTTCTGACCATCCTTGCCGGGGATCACACAGACCCCCTGCGAGTTGCAGCTTTCGCCGCTCTTGCACTCACGCGAGGTGGCGCACGTGTCGTAGGACTGTCCCGGGTCGCCCTTGTCACCTTTCTCGCCCTGCTCTCCCTTGTCGCCCTTCGGGCCGACGCCGGACTCGGAGTCGCGCTGCTGACCGCAGGCCGCGACCGAGATCACGAGGAAGAAGGTCATGAACACGTTGTTGATGAAGCTCTTCATTGTCAGTCTCCTGCCCACTTGCGTGGGACTATTGGGGTACTCTCGCCGTTGTCTCACTCTCGCGCAGATTACCGCACGAGAATATGCTATGTACCTTGGAACCGTTCCTTAGTACATGTACAGAACAAACTTATGTAAGCGTACTCTGTACATGTACCTCGGAATGAAGGCTTCTGTCACGTACTTAATTGATTGTTGTAATGATCACATAGGATTGCTCCTACTCAGTATCTAGATCGATATCTATGCACTGAGTAGGCGGCGACTGTTTCTTGTGGAAACGAATCGCCGTAGTTACACCCCCGGGAGAGGGGCGCAGCCGACGCATTCGTGTTGTTGACCGCACACGTTTGCATAGACTGCGACGCCCTCTGCCCGGGATTTCTTCCCGTGGTTTTTCCTCAACCCGACAGATCTGTCCGTACCCCGTAGACTTACGCTGCGGGGAAGAAGCGAGACGGGAGACTCGCAGGGGGACAGATCTAGAAGCGGTAGGTGACGCTCAGGTTGAGCCCGTAGGTCCAGTCGACCTCGCCGTTGTAGACGCCACCTTGTCCGAAGAGCAGTTGTCCGTTGATGACGACGTGTCGAGCGAGCTCGAGCTCTGCCTCGACCACACCGCCGCCGACGTAGTTCTGCATCTTGTGCGTCAGTTCGAGGTGCTGCTGGTCCAAGCCCAGCCCCACTCCGAGACGGAGCACATCATCGAGCAGATGCGCCCGGACCGTCGCCGATCCGAACCACGTCACACCATTGGCGTTGTCGCCGTTGGTCCAGCCACCGAACCCGCCCGCGAGTCGAGCACTGAGCCACTCCTCGAAGCGGATCTGGAGCGCACCGGTAACACCGGCGCTGAGCATGAGCCCCTGGGACCACACGGGGATCCAGAGACCCACCTCGCCGCGGAGGGTGGCGTAGCACCGCCCTTCGGTCTTGTACTCCTGACCGTCCTCGACGTAGTAGATCTCGAACATGCCGTCCTCGTTCGGGCACGGCTGCTCGTACACGGTCCCCTTCGGGGTCGTGACCTTGAGCTTCCGCTCGAGCGCGTGTGCCGTCGAGACGCTGTAGAACAGGTTGAAGACGAAGATGAAGATGAACGAGAACTTGATGAACTTCATGGGGCACTCCTCTAGCATGGACCTTACGGCCCGTTGGAATCGAACCCGGGCATTTCCCGGTGCTGAGAGATATGTTCTAATTGATTACTCCATTCTACACAACTGCATGAATATACTGTCTTGCTGTATGGCACTAATTCCTGAGAACATGTCTCTATGCACCGAGAACGCCGTTCGTTCTCTTTGCTTCTCTTCGATGTATTGAAATGTAAGGTACTATTTCGTCGTACTCCCCACATCAGTGATATGAAGAGTAGTAACGGCTCAGGGAGATTTCGAATATTTCATCGAAATGTCCCTGAGTCTAATTGTGGTTCCCGCGCCCTGCTCTAGGCAGATTCGCAGGAAACTCTCATCAGTCGCCGACCTTAGTCTCCGACCTTGCGGATGCCGTGTCCGCCCTTGTCGGTCGGGGTGACGTACACCGTCTGCGGCGGCGTCGGCTTGGGGGCGTCGCCGGTACGCTGACCGACGAGCTGCTCCACCCACTCCTTGTCCGCCTTCTTCGGCATCTGCTCCTTGAGCGCGGCGATCTCGGCAGCGAGTCGGTCGGTCGGGCTCTGTCCACGACGCTTCTTGGCGTTCTCGGCGGCCTTCGCGCGAGCCTCATCGGCCTTGCGCTTGGCCTCTTCGAGCAACCTGAGGCGACCCTCGTGGTCCTTGGCCACACCCTCGAGCGACACGATCTTCTCGCCCTTGTCCTTGTCCGCGGCCTTGAGCGCGGCGATCTCCTTGCTCTGCTCGCCTTGGGCCGTGTTCAAGACCAAGACGAGATCCGAGACGGTGTTGACCTGCTGCTGGAGCTTATCCAGCTTGTCGCAGCAGTCATCCTTCGGGGGGACCGGGGGCATCGGCTTGGGAACGTCGGTGTTGTCGGCCACGGTGTTGACCGTGCCGATGTTGCCGGCGGCCGCGAGCGGCTTCTGCTCGTCGTCCTTCGCGAGGTTGTAGATCACGAAGCCGATCAGACCAGCGACGATGGCACCCAGCAGGATCATCCACCACCGATTGTCCACCTCCACCTTCTTGTCCACCTCCACCTTCTTGTCCACCTCCACCTTCTTGTCCACCTCCACCTTCTTGTCCACCTCCACGTCGACGAAATCAAGCTCTTTCGCGAGCTTGTCGATCCGCTCCTCCTTGGTGAGGAGCAGCGCGGCGATCTTGTCGTCGCACTCCTTCTTCACCTGGTCGCGCTCGGTGTCGCTCGTGGCACGATCCATGAGCTGGTCGCGCTCGGTCTTGAGATTGTTCACCTCGTTGTAGAGCTCGCGCTCCACCTGAGCCTTGGCATCCTCACGATAGTTCTTCGTCGTCATCTTGTTGCTCCTTGGGGGGGTACTCTAACACCTCTGCTGACCTTACACACCGTGTGTAAGGCGGGAATTCAGAGTAATAAAGGATGGACTTTTTCCTACCCTTATTGCTCTGAACTCCCTATCTAACTGATGATTTGTAATGAACGGGTATTGAGCCTTGGATAGACTCTGCTCAGGAGAGGTTTCCCACCCCTCAGAAGCAGATCCTACCCTATCATATTGTAACGGCCTATCATACCATATTCAGGGGATTTTGTCAATATAACCCCCGTGTTCTTGTCCCCACTTTCCCTCTGTGTAGGCACTATTTGAGCACTTTGAAATAACGACACACTATAGCATATATCCAGAATTTTGTCAATATAGTACCCAAAACCCCGCCATCTGACGGGGTTTTTACTGTATATATTGCCACTGTGAGCCTACGGCGTACTATTCGCCTGTCTCGTATCATCTGCCATAATAAATGCATGAGAAAGGTTATCCTCGCTCAGCTTAATACCATGCGGTACCCCCCCTGCATCCACCAGCTTAGCTACGCCATTATCTACGCTCAGGGTATACCCTTCTGGCACCCCGAATAGATAATCGGTTGTCTGCCCATTTTTTGTTATCTCAAGCATTGCCCAGGAAAACTGTTTCCCGTCTATCACTTCGGTCTCTACATTCAGTGCACCAGCATTACCCGCAAACGTCACTGACGGGTACTGGAAATTTTCTCTTAGAAACAGTCGCTCAATAGCCGTGGCATCAGCAGTTGTATCCTTCAATAGAGACTTGAATCTTTCAATTGGAATCTCGTCATACTTATTATTCTGTACCAATCTCTCCATTTCTTGCATATCAGACAAGAAATCTTTCTTCACGTCTGCCCGGGACATATAGCGTGTGTCTGCCAGATTATCCAGACGACTTTTGATCACATTATTCACCTGATCGAATTCACGTCTGATTTCTGCTCTGTGTTCCAATAGTCGAGGAGTTACATCACTCTTTTCTTCTGTTATCACTTCACGCTTCTCTACCACCTGCGCTTCTGGCTGTGACACTGCTGCTTGTTTTTGCACAGGAGTTTCTACACTTACACCCTTTGACTCATTACCCGAAACTATCTTTTGTCCTTCTACTATCTTGGTATATTCATCTCGAGTGAGAAATGCATCTGATTTTGTGACCGGAATATTAGAATCTAGTACTCGACCCTTCCCCGTACCCTCTATAGTCTCATACGGCAATGATACTCCCGGTGCATATTCAAGCTGCTTCAGGGTCCATTGTGGCACGCTCGGATCGAGCTCCATACCGGTACCGAGACGTGGATCGAGCTCAGCAAATGCTTCTACCATTTTCCCATTTTCAAGTTCGAGGGATACTCCACCATCATTTCTCGCTCGTGCACCCACAATTCCTGCAACATTGCCATTGTCATCAAGGAGTCTTCTGCTCAATTCTGGATCAGCTTTGACCCCCACATGCACCGGCGCATCTGGTCTCCCAGCAGTAATCATTTCACGCTCAAACTGTTTTGACGTAAGTCGTGCGCGTTCGAGTGCTTCCTGATCAATATCCTCACTAGTGCCACCACGCGTGTCTTTGAATTTGATAAATTCATGATGCGATATCTTCTTCGGATCATCGATCAGTGCAAGCTGCGCATTACCATTCTCATCAGTACGGATTACAACTTCGGCACCCGGATGCACGGTGAAAGGATATCCCCACTTTCCTTTCTCGAATACAAATCCCATGTTCTTGAGCTCCTTGATTTTCCACGCACGAAGTTCGGCATCCGTAATTTTGCCATCCACATCTCCTTCGATCTTGAATTTTCCTGACTCAATCGCTTTATCAATCGCACGATTTGCTCCATGCAACACCCCTTCTCCTTTTTTGATCTCCCCGACAAATATATCTGCTCTCTCACTAGCACGAACACTCTCAGAAACAGGCACAACCTCTGTTTTACTCGACACCGATGTAGACTCTACTGCTGATGCAGTAGTAGTGCTTCCCACCACGGTTTCTGGCGAAGCAGAGTTTTTCACCCACACTTCAGGCGTACCCACTGACACAGTTTCTGATCTAGACATGTTTTCAAACACCTCTCTCGGAGCCCACGCGGTTACAGCTCCCACTACCGCACCTCCGACCGCATACGCCCATTTGATCCATTTACTTTTTCCATTCCCGTGCTGTTCTTTTGCAATTTCATCACCCTTTTGTTTCAATTGATCGAGCACTGTAGCTAGCTTCTGACGATTTTCCGGCTGTTCGTGTAATAATCCATATTCCTCTGCATCATTCACAGCCGAGCGCATATCCTGAACGAGAAACTTCAATTCAGGATCGAGTATTTTTCCAGTCGCATCGATTACCACTCGACCCGCTGCATCGATCCAGCCTGCACCAGTGGTATCATCTTTCGCTTTTTTTTCTCTTCCCACTACCCCAAACACTGCCAATTCATCGAGCGATGCACCGAGACTTGTGTGGAGTAGTCGTTTCAGACGCATCAATGCATCCTGACTTTTTTTCCGTTCTTCTGGTGGTACATTCTGTTTCTCAAACTGCTTCTTGGTATAGGTACGAAGCATCTCAATATCTGTAAATACCCGATTACGAGATTCTTTTTCTCGAGCTTTATTTTCCGCCAATTCTCCCATCTTGTATCCTGTACGCGCACCGAGTAGTGCACCGAATCCTATCCGAGCTCCTGCTTCCCCTGCAAAAAAAGCCGCACCTGCAACTGCACCCACCACCGTACTCCGTACTGCCCCATCTTTTCCAGAGTATGCATTGAAAAACGTTCCCAATGCGGTAGCAAGCTTTGAATCCAGTGTCTTATCTGCGATTATCTGCTTCACATCTCCATTTCCATTCAATCGAGAAACAACCTGTGCCAATTGAGTGCGTACTTTTTCACTTGGTTCCTGTGTGTCTACATGTGCCAAAATTTGTTCGTACAGTACACGTGCATTACCTGTAAGTTTTTCGACCTCTGGAGCTTGCGCATCCTTGAGAGTATTTTCTTCGGTCGTAATATCTCTCAGTCCTTGAGCCAGTGCAGCCATAAATGAAGGAAATTCGCTCGAGCCCTTGTGCTTTCCTCCTCCCGCATGTTTTCCGGTAACCCCTGCCAACATCTGGTCCACCACATTCTTCAGCACTTCATCATGTTTTTCATGTTCCAATTCTTCCATTTTTTCAGTAATTTTTTTCTGGAATTTTCCTCCTAATTTTTGATGTATTTTTGATTTGATCAATCCACCCAGACCTCCAGCACCTGCAGCCACCGCAAAACCACCCAATCCACCACTCCCAAGAACAGCCGTCAATGCAAGTGCTGACCCCCCAATCAACGCACCACTAATTGCTGCCCGACCAAGAAGCGTACCCCATAATTTTCCAACTTTATTTCCGAGTGTAATACGTGCAGCTACTTCTTTTTTTACCAATGCTTTTGCCATTTCGTGCATCGTGCGAAGCATGGTATCTGCAAACTTCTCGTCCCATAGTTTTTTGAATTGTCCCCATTCTCGTATTCCATATTTTTTTAGTTTATTCAGCACATCAGCGTCTGGTGCATCATCACTAAAAATATCTCGAAACGCTTCGAGCGCTCTCTCCTCATCCATCGCCTCACTAAGATCGTGAGTAAATAACGCTCTCACCGCACTCTCGACTTCCACATGACGACTTTTGAGCAATTCACGCATCAGATGCTCAGGAATATTGATCACCGGCACATATTTCTCATCCTCCGCAATCACTTCTTTTTTCTTGGTTTTTTTGTATGACTCAAGTGTATGTTTTGATTGTATGACACGTACTTCACGCTCCAATTCGTCGACCTCTTCTTTGTCGTGTTCGAGAATTTGTGTGGCTATTTTTTTCCATTCATCTCGACCTGGTGATTGTGGCTGATTTCCCAATAACCCTGCCTGATATGCCGACTGTTCATCCTTAAGATTTTTTTGATTAGTGAGAATCTGCACCAACACATCATTCATTTTTGTATACACAGCCTGATATGCTGGTTCAGGTGTTTTTGCACCTTTTTTTAGAGGAATCTCATCGATAAGTTTTCGCACTCTTGCGCTCGTCTGATCATATTCCTTATTCACATCAATCTCCACATCTGTTGTAACACGATCTACACGACCACCCTGTACCTCATCTTCGAGTTTTGAAATTTCTTCATTGGCCACATCAATAAGCTGTGACAGTGCGCGTTGCCTTTTTTCTATCTCAATCCGATCAAACGAATCTATTCGCTTCCCCTCTCTTACTAACGCAAAAATATCTGCAATCATTTTCTCGGCAGCCGCACTCTTCTCAATAAAGTGCATATGTTTACGTGCACCCTGAGTACCCACATCTACTTTCAGCATGCGTAATTTTTCACCAATCTTCACACTCTTTTTCCATAATTCTACAATCTCCACAGGGACACCTGTATACGTATCATTACCATAGTCGACCGTATATTCAATCGAACCATCTTCTGCCACTTCTGGATTACTCACACGTACCTTACCTTTTTCTGGATCCTCAAAATCAAAATAATGTTCTCGTATGACACGCGGCGCATCACCGTCAATGTCGATTGTTTTGGTTTGTGGATTACCCTTCTCGTCCACATATTCGACTTCCATGTTTAATTTTTTACCAGCCAACACCGCATCATTCTTTACCCGTGCTTTTTTCCACTCACCACCAATATTTACCACCACTTCGGTATCTTTTTTGTAGTCTAAAATGTGTCTACCTTTATATTCAGATTTTGGAGACATACGTACATTATTCTTTTATGGAATGAATATGTTCTAAAACTTCGCGCATCTTAATCTTTTCACTATAGGTTCGAATTGATGCAATCAGGAGAGCCTGCTCTTCCTCGAGATGTTTCCATTGTGCCAAAAAATGAGCCCGAACCTTTTCGAGGCGCTCCAACTCCGCAGTTTCTTTCTGTATTTGTTCTTCAAGCTCAGCAGGTGTTGGCATGGACATACCTAAGTGCCTGTATTATGAAATATTCGCGAGTGTGTCTTGTAATTCTTTTGAAAACTCATTGAGTGTACGCTCCACCACGTGCTCAAAATCAGGAACTGATCGCTTCCAAAATTCTCTCAATTGTTCGGGTGTCACAGCATCGTCTGCAAGCATGGTAGTCAATTCTTCTGCTGACTCAGGAGACAAGCGCGGTATGAGTGCAAGACCAATACGTCGTTCAGCTTCTGCTGCGAATTGCGGTATGTATTCTGCTCGAGTCTGTTCGGTAAGATTTTGAAAACCTGCATCATCCAACGTACGCTGAATAAACTGATGAAGAAAATCGAATTGTGTATCCTGAGTATGATTCATATAACAAAATCAAAAGTAAAAAAACAAATTATCTCCTCACAACTGCAAATGCAGCAAGCAACATACCTGCAACCGCACCTACGAGCGCATTAATCAATGGATTCGGTCTCACTGGGATACGCGTCGTAATCGGATTATCAACAATACGAATGGACACATCTCCACCAACATATTCTGCAGTCCGTTTTACCGCAGTATCTGCCACCGCACCAGCAATCGCAGCTGCTTGTGCAGGATTTCCATGATACGCACTAATCGTGAGCATACTCGTACCATACACTACTGACGGCGCAATTGTTTTTTCCCATAATTTTTTCTTCTTTCTCACATCTTTGCTCTCAAAATATGTCCACTCCACCGGATAGGAAGTCTCGGCTCTAGTTTTTTCATAAAAATCCTGCGTCTTCATAACCTGAGCCAGGTTTTCGGCAATACGTTCTCCTGATTTTGCAACAGTATATGGATCAACCCCAAACCGTGCTTGTGACAAAATATACACCTGCGCATCTGATCGATACTGCAATGGAAACAGTAATGTTATTCCACCCGCAAGCACTCCACATATAATACCCACCACGATAATTAAATTTTTCGAACGCGCTATGCGCTGTCCCGGGGAATAGGAAAAATCCATAGTACCTTGTATCTAATATTCAATTAGATTGAATTAGTTATGAGAATTTTATTCTGAAATTAGTATATCAGAAATCTGTCCATTTCTCCACACCTGCAGTGATACTGGAGTAGCCCGAATCATTCGATGCACGGTGTACTCGTCGATAGGCATGCCATTGATAGTGCGTATAATATCTCCACGCTTCAATCCAGTACTCTCGGAACCACCGAGTGATTCAAGTAAAAATCCAAATACTGTTTTACCTTCTTCAATTGTTTCAACCATTGATCCTGTCCAATCAACCACGCTCTCCGTAAGTGCACCCTCGCCAAGTAGACGTGGAATAGAATACTCGACCATCCACGCATCGTGCAGACGCCCCTCATCATCTACAAACCCAAGCACATTCCCCGTATCACTCACCACAATACCTGTCTCTGACAATCCCGATGGGGAAAGTTCGAATCGCTGACGCTCTTCTGATACACGAAATGAAAGTGATCCATCAATATATGTGCGCGCACCCAACACCTGATGTTTCCAACTTCCTCTCTCATACACCCACACTGCCATACCTGATTCCACTATTCTCCAATCAGGGAACGAAGCAACGTAAAATTCGGTACCCTCGAGTTTGAAATATATAAATCCGTGCACAGTATCAGGAACGATTGAGGTCGGTGTGTACCATGTACCCTGCGTATCTCGCATTCGCAGACTTGGCACCGAACCATTTGCAATTTTCGGAGCATATACCACTCCCCATCCATTTGACGAAAGCATGACACCATCACCTACCCACGCGTTCCGTCCATAATATCCATTTGCTAAAATTTCACGTGCAAGAAAAACTTCGACCGTACTATTTTTTACTTTTCTAATTACCGCTGCTTCAGGGTCGACAAATGGTGTAGTGATCGTAGAATTCTGACCACGAGGAACCCACTGACCTTCGGTCATATACCCGCCCGGTATTACCCATGCAAATACAATCAGAGAACCAGCCACGCCCGCAGCTAACGCCAATACGATGGTAATAAAAAATATAGAAATATTTCGTGATAATGAATCATGTTCAGATTGTTCAAGATGTGCATCAGGCAAATGCGGAGGACGAGACATAGATTAAAGATTAAACAAAATTATTCTAATTATTCTAAGCACTCTATAACCATATTAGAGCACTTAGATCACGCAGAATATTCACACACCTATATCCACCGAATGAAAAACAATACTCCCACCAACAAAACGGTATTCCCCACTACAAACCCAATCTGATCCACCCACACAATTCCTCGCGGAGTAAGATGAAATCTGACAAATAACTGAAACACATACCACGCCCATACAAGCAAAAATCCTTGTGCCAAATACCCGAATGGCAAGAGGCGGAGCGCCCACACCAGCTCTGCAATCAGTATGCCTACCACTGCCAATGGTACCATCAAACGCCTAAACGATGTTTTGAAATACAATCTCCAAATCAAAAAGGAAGTAAGTATACCAATCGCGCTCGCCGCACACAGTAATACGAGAAATGGAACTGAAGGGAAAAACACATCTACTGCAAACACGGTGATACACCAGGTATACATATTGAACACATGAATCATCATACGCATTCGGCGAAGTGGTTTTTCCTGAATATGTACCAATCTACCGGTACGTTCTGAATTCATCCACACTAAAAAGAAAAAGATCGGTATGGATGCACATACCAAAAACCATCGTAATACCACTGATTCTACCAATAATACCAGCCATGCCAGAGAAAACATAGTCAGTATTTGAGTAATTTCCTCATACACACCATTTTTTCCTCGAATACTTACGTATGCCATATATCCAAGCCACGCAGAACACACCAGACCCACCACCATCGGCTGTCGAGAAAAAACCACAATACCTGTCAGCACAAAAAATGGCAGAAGCCAAGAAAACATTTTTATCGTGAACGTGTGGGACATACGATATATACACAAACCCCTCTCGCCTGTAATTATTTCAGTGTGTTGAGAACTCGAACGATTTCTGATTTCACACTATCGAGCGGTAGTTGCTGTTCTTTCAGCTTCTCCACCACCAAAAAAGCCGTCATATACTCTTCACGCACTGCACCAGGAAAACGTATCGTGAGCATCTTCTCCTCAATACGTGAAAGTAATTCTGCAACATCACCATTATACACCTCGACCTCTTGAACCAAAGTCTGCACTGATTCATCAAAACGAGCACGAACTTCTTCCTCATTTACAGTTTCAATTGTAGAAGATACATTTAATTCAGATGGTGGAGTATATGGAATACCCTCAGATACGGAGTCTTCTTTTTCCCCACGAACAATCCATATATATACCCCTACCGCACTCATACTTAGAAGCAATAATACGATCCACATGCTATAGTGAAATTTTTTTCGTGTAAGCGATATGGGGGTCTCTTCCATATAAAAAAATAAAATTAGTATAGGTAGAGTATACATAGGTTACACTAATCTTGCAAAATATGTGTTATTCGCTATACTTAGAGCCCATATGCCAACACTCGCACTCAACAAAAAGGCACGATTTGAATACGACATCCTCGAAACTCTTGAGGCTGGTATTGTGTTACATGGGTCAGAAGTAAAATCAATCAGAAACGGTGGCGCCAAACTCGAAGGAAGTTTTGTCACCATTCATGGTAATACCCCTACTATTCTCAATCTGCATATCGCACCCTATCGCTATGCACCTGACCCCTCATACATACCCGATACCACTCGAACACTCCTTCTCCATCACAAAGAAATCTCTTATTTACGCGGAAAAATACAGGAAGATGGCTTGACAATCATCCCGATTTCCCTCTATACTAAGGCTCGAATGATCAAACTTGAAATCGGCATTGCTCGAGGTAAAAAACTTCACGATAAAAGACGAACAATAAAAGATCGTGAAAACACTCGAACACTTGCCCGAGGTATCAAGTATGGATCTGATGACTAACCACTCTTTACAACACTATGGGGATGACAGGGTTCGATAGATGGACTCCGTTATCTTGTATATGCATGTCGGGGAGCCTGCCCTCGTCAAACACAGGCACATCTACAAGTGCAAACTTGTTTGAGCGAGCTAAAAGTGCTGTAGCGAAAGCTTTCAGCCCAAGCTTTGCTCCTGTTGTAGCGTAATAGCTTACAGCCATCGTATCCGCAATACTCGATCGCGGAACCACGGTGCCAACCTATCGAGTGTAGATATGACGTGTCTCATACCCATTTCATATCGAAATCATTGATATGATAGCATGCAGCATTTTTCGATGTTTTCCAGTTGCACGCGAATTCACCAAACATCGATACACATGTAGAGTATAGGGGTAACCCGTCTAGACCCGGGTTCAATTCCCGGCATCTCCACTTTTACAAAACCAGCTCATAGCCACTGACAAAAAAGTTTCCAGGAAATACACACCACACATTCGTATTCTCCTCTAAACTATTGGCCATGAATTGTGAACTAAATTTCTATGCGAATTTCTCGTAAAAAAAGACCTGATAAGCCGCTCATTGCGCATTATCGCAAAAACCACGAAATTGATGCTCCTGAGGTATTGCTCCTCGACGAAGAAGGTGCGCGCATCAATACTATGAGCACTCGAGAGGCACTTGCACTCGCACTGGAGCGAGAATTGGATTTGGTGGAAATCAATCCCAAAAGTACCCCACCTGTGGCAAAACTTATCGATTTTACTGAATTTAAGTATCAAAAAGAAAAAGAAGCACGAAAACAAAAGGCTCATTCTCATGTGAGTGAGATCAAAGGAGTGCGCCTCTCTATCCGTATCAGCGATCACGATCTCGGTATCAAAGCTGACCAAGCACAAAAATTCCTTCTGAGAGGTGACAAAGTACGTCTTGAAGTAGTCCTCAAAGGAAGAGAAAATGCCCGTGGAGATCTCGCAAACGAAGTGATTGATACCATGGTCGCCCGACTCGAATCATCGGTTCCAATCAAATTCGAACAAGAAATTACTCGACAAGGTAAAAAAGTTACCGCGGTCATTGTCCGAAAATAAGTCGACAACCATACCTATCTATACACAATTTTACCTCTTGACTCTTTCTCGTGTATACGCTATACTCGGCTCTACTAATGCATGTTATGCCTAAACTCAAAACCCACAAAGCAACCATCAAGCGATTTCAAGTAAAGAAATCAAAGAAAAAAGGTCTTACCGTTCTCAAACGAACAGATGGTCAAGATCATTTTAATTCACGAGAAAATGGAACTACTCGACGAAATAAGCGTCGAGACGGTCGCGCTTCTACCCCGCTCAAGCGAACGGTATTGAACGCATTACCTTACGCTTCAAAATAATTAAAGTTCTATGCCACGAGTAAAACGAGGAACACGCCATGCGAAACGACGTTCAAATATTCTGAAACGCGTCAAAGGATTTGAAGGCGGTCGCAAAAAATTACTTAAACTTGCAAAAACTGCTGACACTAAAGCAGGAGCCCACAGTTATCGAGATCGACGAAACAAAAAACGCACCACTCGAAACCTCTGGCAGGTAAAGATCAATGCAGAGATTCGAAAACATGATATGTCATATAGTGCATTCATGGGAGCATTGAAAAAACACGGTATCACACTTGATCGAAAAGTGCTCGCAACGATTGCTGAAAAGCATCCACACATGTTTGCATCAATCGTCAAGTCAGTCGCATAACTTTTATCACAAAAACATCCTTCGAAATACGGATGTTTTTTTGTCTTATTTTTCTTGACAGATAAAATTACCTGTGATACAATAGTTTTTGGAATTGATAAAGATTCTTAGTGTGTTTGGTGATGGTGGGAGTGCCCCCTCCTTCACTCCCTTGCCGCGCCAGACACACTAAGAATCTTTTTTTACCCACGAGCACGCAGTATTGACAACTATCAAAAAAATACGTATTATTATTCCATTCATATTCGATTTTTATTTTCACCCCTATGGGAATGCGCAAACGACAACGAACGCTCATGAAAAAAAAGTGGAAAGCGGACAAAATAAAGCGAGATAAAAAGAAGCTTAAACGAATCCGCAAAGCTGCTGAAAAAACAGAAGCTGCGCCATAAATTTTCACCTCTGCCAGTACTGTGTACTGGCACACACGGACCGGTAGTTCAACTGGTTAGAGCACTGCCCTGTCACGGCAGAAGTTGCGGGTTCGAGTCCCGTCCGGTCCGCTCAAAATAACTCACGTCCGCGAGTTATTTATTTTATCATCACTATGTCCCACGGAAATGTTATTATTCGTTTTGATGCGGTTTCCTTTTCTTATCATGAAGACAAACCTATTCTAGATGATGCTTCTTTTTCAGTTCGTGAAAATGCAAAAATCACCATTATGGGGCAAAATGGTGTGGGGAAAAGTACGATTTTCAAACTAATCCTCGGTGCATCTGCGTCAGCACATCAGGACGCACTCAAACCACACTCAGGTAAGATTCATATTCGTGATAACGCCACCATCGGAATCGGGCTTCAAGTAATGCCTAAAGAATTTTTTGAACTCTCTATTCTCGAATATTTTGCCACCGCATTCACTGAACATAAGTACAATCTGGAAAAACTTATTGCTGACGTACTTGAAACAGTCAATTTTTCAATTCCTCTCAATAAAAAAATCAAAGAACTTTCAGGAGGTCAACACGCCCGCCTACTCCTGGCTTATGCACTCATACAAAAACCAGATATTTTACTTCTTGATGAACCTACCAATAATCTGGATGCCGAAGGCATCGCACACCTCACTGCATTTCTTATCATGTATGACAAAACCGTTATCGTAATTTCTCACGATGCAGCATTTCTCAACTCATTTACCGACGGAGTCCTCAATGTAGATTTCCATACAAAAAAAGTGGAACAATATGTAGGAAATTATTTTGATGTAATCGAAGAAATCAAGGCACAGATCGAACGAGAAGAACGAAAAAACGCACAACTTCGAAAAAATATTCAAGATAAAAAAGATAAGGTGAATTTTTTTGCTCACAAGGGAGGTAAAATGCGTAAGCTCGCAAGCAAACTCAAAGATCAGGTAGAAGAAGATGAAGAAAATATGGTCGATGTAAAACGAGATGATAAAACTATTCGCCCATTCACCATCCCTGCGCAACACTGCTCAGATGTAATTGTCACCATTAATTCTGTCGGTGCAATTATTAATCATGAACGGGTCATGAAGCCAGTCAATATTAAATTATGGAAAGGAAATCGATTGCAGATTGTCGGACCCAACGGAATTGGTAAAAGCACCCTTCTTCGCTCTCTCGCACTTGAATCAAGTGAACATGCTCACATTACCACAGGTGTCCGAGTAGGATATTATCAACAAGATTTTTCTGGACTCGATTTCAATGCTACAGTGTACGATTCACTTGCCGAAATGATGGATGTGCCCGATAATCAGGAAATATATGCTACAGGCGCACAATTCCTCCTCACATCAAATCTGATGAAAAACCCTGTAGGCTCTCTCTCAGAAGGACAAAAGGGTCTCTTATGCTACGCTCGATTTGTACTCCAAAAACCTGGTATTCTCATACTGGATGAACCCACCAATCATATCAACTTTCGACATATTCCTGTAATCGCACAGGCAATTAATGAGTATGAAGGAGCTATTATTCTCGTGTCTCATATGCCTGAATTTGTCGAACAGATCCGCATCACTGAAGAATTAAATCTCGGCAAAATATAAATCAATGCGTTTTTCTCTACGTCTATGATATACTATCAGCTACTCATGATCGTATACGTATGCCTAGACAGAAAAAAAATTCTCGTGCCCAAAACTCTCGCACACGATCTCGGCTCACTCTAAAAAAGAAATCATTCCTCTTTCGTCCGATTTTTAATTTTGCACGACATCATGTATACCTTAGCGCATTATTGACCCTACTACTTGCTCTTCTGGTTATTAATCTTGCATACTTTATCACGTTCAAAACTTTTCCCATCCTACCCGATACTCGTGCACTGCGCATTGACACTTATTTTACTACACAAAACATGCCTCTAGCTGGTCATGGCAAAACCTTTGTTGCTGTTGCTGATTCCTGTGGAATGGACTGGAGACTCCTACCCGCAATCGCGGTCCGGGAATCAAGTGGTGGCAAACGCATGATGAATCACAATCCTTTTGGGTGGGGCGGTGCACAGATTCCTTTTGATTCAATTGAACACGCAATCACTGAAGTGGGTCGCAATCTATGTGGAGACAACCCTCGCACTTCTCGATGGTACGCAACCTCATCTACTCAAAAAAAATTATACTACTACAACGGCACCGTAATCCCCTCCTATCCTGATGAAGTGCACTGGATCATGAAACAGTTTTAATAAAAAACCACAGAATTTTCTTCTGTGGTTTTTTATTGCAATGCAGCAATATCATCTTCATACTCATCTGCAAGTTTCAACACATTATCTCCATAAAATCGATATTTCGGATCAATTCCTCCCGAAAAATATCGCATTGCAGCTTTCCAATTTCCTTCACGCGTACCATCTGCTCCGTTTGCCTTCAATAATAGTGCTGAAGCTAAAAACGCATCTCGGATATCCCACGGATTCGCAGGTGTCCTTCCTGTAATTGCCGAAACCTTGTCTTTGTACCCCATCCATGTCGACGGAATGAACTGCGCAGGACCCATTGCTCCACCCCACCCCAACTGACTTCCATCCTTATTTCGCATCGGACAAGAAACTGGTGTAATATCTGGATCCTTTCCCAATTCTTCAGTAATTTTTTTAAAGGGCTCTTGATCTCGAGTCGGCTTCATTATCACCTTCCAACTTTTTTCTGGAGGATCACCCAGACGATTACACGTTCCTACGTTTTTCCCCAAATTTGACTCCTGTGTCAAAATTGCAAGCAACAATGACGCAGGAACTCCGATCGTCTCATCTACCCACGTCGCTATTGTTACCGCCTCACCAAATGTAATTTGAGTTCCTACATCAAGTAACTCGTATATTCGACTTTTAATCTCTGCAGCACGAGCTTTATTTCCTTTAATCAGAGATTGATAATTCTCTTCTCTCCCTTGTGTATCTTTTAATAATTGATTATGCTCAGTCAATTTACCTCCTAACGCAGAATGTTGTACAGTGGTCAATTTGAGTAATTCACTTGCCGTATCTTCTTCGAGTGCATATTTTTCTTTTTGTTTTTCTAATTCCTGTTTTATGTATCGAGTTTTATCAAGCACATCTCCAATCGAATCTGACAACCTCTCAAGATTTCGTACCTCAGTCATAGCATCCCCGAGCCTGCCTTGCAATACTAGACGAAACGTTACTGCTTCATGATTGCGCTGATACATTATCCGTAGCAGTGCTGCAAGATTATGTTTTAGTTCCTCAGCCTTTTTTTCAGTAGTTACAATATCTTCGCTCGTTTGTTTCAATTTTCCGTTCAAATCAGCAATTCTCAATTCAGTCGCATTGATTTGCAACCTAATCGTATCCTGCTCTTTGCGTAACTGAAGTACTTTATTGGAAAGTGTTTTTTTCTCCCCTTTTGTCACTGATAATTCCTGCTCGAGCTTTGTAATCTCTGTCTCTATTTTTTTAAGTTCTTCTTGAAGTTTTTTTTGCTCTTCTACTGAATTTTCGGTTACCACAACCATAGGGATACTTCCCATCAGAAGCCCTATGATACAGACACCACTCACTATCAAGTCTGTCTCTTATACACATCT
>DBDW01000003.1 GCA_002293825.1 Candidatus Magasanikbacteria bacterium UBA922
AGATGTGTATAAGAGACAGGGGGGTACATCGTGTCGTACTCTCTACCTTATCTCCGAGTACGACCTACTATTTCCGTGTACGATCAGCTGATGTGAATAACAATGAAGGAATTGATCTCGGTGAATCTGAAGACGGATACTCATTTACCACACTCAATGGTCCTGTTATTAGTGATGTTGCGGTAGGACAGGTACTCAATACTCGTGCAACCATTACCTGGACCACGGATGAACTCAATGATTCGTTTGTACACTATTCGACTGATCCTACGTTTGCGACCTACAGTACCGCAGGTACTGCTGACGCGGTGACTGATCACGCGGTCACGGTTACTGGACTCACTCGTGGTACCACCTACTATTTCTACGTCTCAAGTGGTGTGTCGAGTGACCGCAATATTGTTGACGGGGTCATGGAGTATTACCGATTCACCACCACCGAAGATCTGAGCGCTCCCTCGATCACCTTTGATCCAGATACCGTAGGTGCTACTGATACCACGATCACGGTCTCATGGGTGACTGATGAAGTGGCTACGTCGACACTCGAGTATGGTACGAGTGATTCATATGGCACCATACTTCAGAATACAAATTACAATTCGAATCACACCTACACCCTTACCGATCTCTTGCCTGGTACGCTCTACCATCTACGCATCAAGGTCGCTGATGTGAATCACAATATTTCTGGTGCGATTCCATTCACTGCCACCACTATTGATACTGCCGACTATGACGCTCCCGTGATTACAAACGTTACGACGAGTGTGATTACTGACACCAATGCCATGATTGTCTGGACCACGGACGAACCAGCTGACGGACAGGTGTATTACGGCATACAAAGCGGGGAGTACACAGCATCTTCCACTCCCGTCTCTTCCTACAACCGTGATCATGCGATCTTACTCTCTGGTCTCACCACCTCTACTCAATATTACTATTACGTGATCTCACGTGATGCGACGGGCAACACGGCTACCTCTACTGAATACACCTTCACCACACTCGAAGAACTCTCAGAAGAATCTGAAGTCCTGCTTCGTGAAGAGACTGCTCGAGCTGAAGGATTGACCCAAGGACAATCCCAGTCACGTGGTGGATGGCGGGGAAGTAGTGAAGCTGATGTGGTGCCTCCGAATGTGAGTGCTCTTGAAGTGCTTGATATT
Organism: Candidatus Magasanikbacteria bacterium UBA922; assembly: GCA_002293825.1. Classification (GTDB taxonomy): domain Bacteria; phylum Patescibacteriota; class Patescibacteriia; order Magasanikbacterales; family UBA922; genus UBA922. Next base: position 1,173 of record DBDW01000003.1, read on the forward strand.
ACACAGAATTCAGCTCGTATATCGTGGCGTGCTGATGAAATTTCTGTCGGTGTTGTCGAATTTGGCACAAGTACGGTGTATCACAAAAGTGCACTACAAGTTCCACTTACGTTTACACTTACTCATGAAATTGTGCTTACCGATCTTCAGCCTTCGGTGACGTATTATGTGAGTGCGACTGCATTGGATAAATCGTTCAATCGTAGTAATCCATTAACGATTTCATTTACCACACAAGAATTGTCTGATGAGATCGATTCTGAAGATCCTATTGCTAATCCAGAAATCGATGATCCTGAAGAAATACCTGATTCTACACTGATCACTACACCTGAACAGGCTGAAGAAATTCTTGCTGCATCGCTCAAACAAGCAGGAGATTTATTGCGTTCATTGTCAACGCAAGTTGGTGTCGCTACTCTTGAGACCAATTTGGTAGAACAGGCAAACCTGATTCAGGAATTATCTGAATTACTTCCACTGCCTTTGATTGGGGGGGTTCCTCAGGTGGAAATCGGTACTACCTATGTGACGATTCTCTGGACTACGGATAAGGAGACTAATTCACTAGTATCATATGCTCCGGCTAATAGCTTTGCCTTGACTAATGAGTATGAGCAGACCGTCGGAGTTTCTGATCGATTCTCGAGAGATCACTCGGTCACGATTAGAGGATTATTGCCTGGTACGGTATATCATTATCAGCTTATTTCACGGACTGTTGCTGGTGCTGAAGCGCGTTCGAGAGATTTTACTTTTAGAACTTCTCCTGAGTTTGCTGAAATTTCTACCTACAAAGTAACACCAGTGTCTCCAACTGAAGCTACTTTTTCATGGATTACGACCGTGCCTACTGATGCTGCGATTACCTATACACCATATCGCAATGGTGTTCCTGATCGAGCATTCACACGTACGATACAGCAATCGCTTATGGGGACTACTCATTCATTTGATCTCACTGATCTTGAAGTGGGGGTCGTGTATGATGTTGAATTATTAGGAACTGATCTTGGGGGAAATGTGGTATCAAAAACAATTCAAGGGTTTGCAAATGATGGAATAGATCGTGCACCGATTATTTCTATGGTCTCTACTGATTCTTCTATTATTCCAGGTGCCAAAGAACGTATTCAGACCATTATCTCGTGGACCACGAATGAATTGTCTACGAGTCGGGTGTATTACCGCAAAGGGTTTGCGAAAGGAGTTGAAGAATTTACTGAAGCTACTCCACTGGATCAGAATTACACTCGTCGTCATATTTCGGTACTTACGAATTTTGAACCAGGGCAAGTGTATCAATTCCAAGTAGAGAGTATTGATTCGAGTGGTAATGTAGGACTTTCTCAGGTAATGACGATTCTCACTCCACAAAAAGAGCAATCAGTATTTCAAGTAATTTTCAGTAATTTCGAACAGATATTTTCATGGGTCGGAAAAGTGAGGTGATAAATTGTTTATGCACATTTATTTGATCCTGAATTATGTGTATATCGTTTCGGATGTGATATACTAATTGTATTATTTTGAATATCAACTTTTCTCATGTCTGTCATTGATATCAAAAATTTGTCGGTTACGTATTTTTTGGGAAAAAGTAATGAGGTCAAGGCGCTTGCGGACGTCAATCTTCAGATTGAGCCTGGCGAATTTATTATTTTTTTCGGCTCATCTGGATGTGGTAAATCTACCTTATTGTACACAATTGCAGGACTCGAGCGTCCTACCACAGGTACGGTGCAGGTTGCGGGGATCGATCTTGCGCACATGAAGAACAAAGAGCTTGAACATTATCGACAGAGTACGATTGGGATGGTGTTTCAGGCATTTCATCTTATCCCATCTCTTTCGGTGGTAAAAAATATCATGCTTCCACGAATGGCGATTGGTGCTGATCCAAAAGAACGTCGCGTCGAAGCTGAGCGTCTCATGAAATATTTTGGTGTATATGAACAGCGAAATAAACTACCTACGGAATTATCAGGAGGTCAGCAGCAACGTGTGGCGATTTGTCGAGCACTTGTCAATAATCCTGATATTATTTTTGCCGATGAGCCGGTAGGAAATCTTGATTCCAAGTCAGCGCATGATGTACTGGGTCTTATTCAGGAATTGAATGTGAAGGGTAAAAAAACTGTTATTTTGGTTACTCATGATCCGTCTCATCTTGATATTGCTGATCGAGTTTTTTTTATGAAAGATGGAAGAGTGCTTGATGTCAAGGTTAATGCCCAGACACGAAAAATCACTCCGCTTTCTACGGGAACTACTCAGACCACTCCTGGGGCACTATTATCTTCTTCAGCTGAAGATAAAAAAGAAGATTCTGAATTTGCACGTGCCTTACTTGAATATAAGGCAAAGGAGGTGGCTCTCGAAGCGCTCACTGGACTGAATAGTGATGAGATTACACATATCGAACGATATGTGAGAGATATTTTATTGCGTCATCCTCGAGCTGCTACAAAAGAACTTGAGCAGTATTTGGTGGCTGATTTTGAGCATGGGGGTGGTCCTGAACTGAATCGTAAAGTAGCACGTCGACTTGTCGAAAAAATACGTACTACGACAGAAGAGATTCGACGTCTAAGTGCGTCACTTACTCATACTGAATCACGCTCGACTGCCACTATTCGTCGACTTCGTATGTATTTGCTTGAAACGTTTAATGTTACGGTACACAGTACAGATGCATTGTCTGCAATAGATGAAGCAATCAGTGATCGTATGAATGGCTCTACTGATCGCAAGGGTGTGCAGGCAAAACTTGATATTTCAATTGCTGAGGGTGGTGCGGGTATTAATCGCAGAATTGCAAAGAAAATGGCAAAACATCTTGATTTGATTGTGCGAGGGCGCTATCCGTCACCGATCGAGCATCCTTCTTTGGAGAAGCCGATTTCTAAAAAACATTCTCATCATTCGTAGTATGAAACGCTCTTCACGATCACATAGTTCTCCTGCGAATACGGTCCCTGCTAATATGCAGGGTCATCGTATGACGTTTGGTGATATTTTTGCGCTTTCTACTCGTATTTTTCGTACCCGCCCACTTCGTACCTCACTCACGATTTTGGGTATGAGTGTGGGTATTGGTGCCGTATTGTTTCTTGTTTCCCTTGGGTACGGTTTGCAGGAAACAGTATTGAATCGTATCACTACGGCTGATGCGCTTCTCAGTCTCGATGTTACTGCCGGAGAATCTGAATTGATTGCCCTTGATCCGGTGAGTGTGGATAAAATTGCCACATTACCACATGTGGCTGAAGTGAGTCCGGTTGTTGCTATGCCAGCTGAAACTGCGCTCAATGATGTTGCAGGTTCGTTGATATTGTATTCGGTCAAACCTTCTTTTTTTAATTTGAGCGGCCTTATACCTTCATATGGACGATTGTTTGGCGAAGCTGAAGGTGGTGTGGTTGCGCGAGAAATTGTGGTGTCGTCAGCGTTGGCAAAGATTTTCAATATTGAACCCGACCAAATTTTGGGTAAAAGTATTTCTCTCACAGCTTTTGTCTCTAGCGCAACTTCGACCGAAGAGGATACGATATCAGTGGTCCAACTTCCTGAACCTTTTACGATTGTGGGAGTTATTGATGACGATAAGGAAGGTTTTGTATATGCTCCATTATCCCACATGACAGAGGTCCCTGTTGGAAGATATATTGGGGTAAAAGTAAAAGTCGAATCATCTGAATACATGGAATCTCTTCGTGAACAGATTATTGGTATGGGATTTTTTGTTTCAGTACTTCAAGATACGATTGATCAGGTTACCAAAATTTTCGTAGTGATACAGGTGGTGCTTGGTCTTTTTGGACTTATTGCGTTGATTGTCTCTGCGATTGGAATGTTTAATACGATGACGGTGGTATTGCTTGAGCGTACCAATGAAATTGGTATTATGCGGTCAATTGGTGTTACCAAGGGTGATGTGCGAAAATTATTCTTGTTTGAATCATTGATTATGGGTTTTTTGGGTGGGTTAGGTGGCGTAGTTCTTGGTGTGTTTGGTGGATTTGTAGCGAATTTAGGTATCAATATTCTCGCAAAAAGTTTCGGTGGACAAGCGCTTGATTTGTTTAGCAGACCGCCTTCCTTTATCATTATCATTATTGTTTTTTCAACTGTGATTGGTTTTTTGACAGGAGTGTTTCCTGCGCGCCGTGCAGGAAAATTGAATCCACTTGATGCGTTGCGATACAAGTAGAACGTGGCAGTCTGTACGCATTTTTTTGAGGAGTGTAGTGAGTGTTGTATACATTGACAAAAAGGCTTTTCCCGAGTACACTATTGATATGAGTATCTGTGTCTCACAATGAAGAAAGATGGCACTTTCTGAGTGGGTAAGATATTTCCAAAAGTGCCCCATTGTATAGTGGGGAACTTGGGTGGAACCTCCTGTCGAATGATGGGACCCAAGACCTCGTACAGGTCTTTTTTTATTCAAAATTTATATGAAAAAACAAACTGGTTCCATGGATACGCTTGTATCTTTGGCAAAACGCAGAGGCTTTATTTTTCCGGGTAGTGAAATTTACGGCGGACTTGCAAACAGCTGGGATTACGGTCCCTTGGGTTCGCGTATGCGCATGAATCTGAAGAAATTGTGGTGGAAGCGATTTGTAGAATCTCGTGATGATATGGTCGGACTTGATGGTGCGATTCTTATGAATCCACGTGTGTGGGAGGCGAGTGGTCATGTGGCAACGTTTAGTGATCCTATGGTCGAGGATGTGGTGACACACAAGCGATATCGTGCTGATCATATCATTGAAGAAAAGACCGGTGTCAACACTTCTGGAATGACACTTCATGAGATGTCTCAGATTATTTCTGATAAAAAAATACTAAGTCCAGATGGAAATCCGTTGTCAGAACCTCGACAGTTTAATCTCATGTTTGAGACAACGATGGGAACGGTGGCTGGAGAAGGGAATCGAGTATATCTCCGTCCTGAAACTGCGCAAGCGATGTTTGTGGATTTCAAATCAGTCGCTACCACGAGTCGTAAGCGATTACCATTTGGTATTGCGCAAATTGGAAAAGCATTTCGTAATGAGATTACGCCTGGGAATTTTATTTTTAGAACGCTTGAGTTCGAACAAATGGAAATAGAATATTTTCTTGAGGAAAGAGATTGGGAAACATTGTTTGATACGTGGCACCGAGAAATGTATGCGTTTGCACGTGAAGTAGGGATTAGTGCTGAGCTATTACATGATTTTGAAGTTCCGGATACTGAGCGAGCGCATTATTCCAAGCGAACCGTGGATATTATGTTTGATTTTCCGTTTGGACAAAAAGAATTGTGGGGGATTGCCTATCGTGGAGACTTTGACTTAAGACAGCATCAAGAACACTCGGGGCAATCGCTTGAATATACTGACCCTGAGGATAATAAGCGAAAAATTCTTCCTCATGTGGTCGAACCCACCTTTGGTGTCGATCGTACGATATTGGCAATTCTGGTTTCTGCGTATGAAGAACAGGTGGTCGGTGAAGGTGATACACGAGTAGTGCTGCATCTAAAGCCTGAGATAGCACCATACCAAGTCGCAGTGTTGCCGCTTATGAAGAAAGATGGGCTTGCAGAAGAGGCGCGAGAAATTCATCGTGCACTTTTGAAACATTTTAGGTCTGATTATGATGAGACCGGTAGTGTGGGCAAGCGATACCGACGTCATGATGAGATCGGTACGCCGTATTGCATCACTTTTGACTATGATTCAAAAAATGATCGTTGTGTGACGGTTCGAGACCGTGATACAATGGTACAAGAACGGGTGAATATAGAAGAATTATCTGCATATCTCGATCGTAAGATGAATCAACATTCTTAAAAGAATACTGATATATGTTTGAACACTATACACTTTCCAATGGTGCTGAAGTACTCCTTGTCCCTTTGAAGGATGCACAGTCTGTGACCACACTGATTATGTATCCGGTGGGTTCTCGATATGAGTCACAGAAATTAAACGGGGTATCACATTATGTCGAACATCTCATGTTCAAGGGTACCAAAAAAAGACCGTCAACACTCAAACTCACGAGTGAGATTGATCGACTGGGTGCTGAATATAATGCGTTTACCAGTAAAGAATATACTGGATATTACATCAAAACTGCCGCGAAATATTTGCCCACCAGTCTTGATATCCTTTCGGACATGTTGTTCAATTCGTTGTTTGATCCAAAAGAAATGGAGCGCGAAAAGAATGTGATTGTCGAAGAAATTCGCATGTATCATGATAATCCATTGATGCATATTGATACCTTGTGTGAGCAATTGTTGTTTGATGGAAGCCCGCTTGGTTGGGATATTGCGGGAACTGCAAAACATGTGCTTTCGTACAAGCGAGATGAGGTGCTTCGGTATCGTGATAATTATTACCAGCCGAGTGGCATGAAGATTGTGATTGCAGGAGCGATTGGGGATGATGTGCGTGAGCTCGTACAGCAGTTTTTTGGCACATATACTGATCGACAGAAAGTGCAATCGTCGTACAAGCCTGTGCAGTATGGATCTACTGCAAAATCAAAACGACTTATTATTGAGTCAAAACCAACAAATCAGGTGCAGATGATGGTAGGTTTTCCTGGGTTTACACATACTGACAAGCGTCTGCCAGCACAGACCGTGATGAATACGATTCTTGGGGGGTCGATGAGTTCTCGATTGTTTATCCAGATCCGTGAACGAAGAGGGCTTGCGTATATGGTTCGATCGGGTGCTCAGGAGTTTCGAGATGGTGGATATGCTTTTGTTCGCGCGGGGCTTGAAGCAAAGAATATCAATAAAGCACTTTCGGTCATTCAGTCTGAAATTGAAAAAATAATTGAAAAAGGTGTAACTCCTCGAGAACTTGAAAATGCAAAGACTCATATCAGAGGATCCTTTACACTTGATCTCGAGGATTCGAGTACTCAGGCAAATTATTATGCACGTGAATTATTATTCCAGCCAAAAATAGAAACACCTGGAGAAATTTTGGATCGCGTGGATCGTGTGACTCAGGATGAAGTGCGTGCAGTGGCAAAGAAGCTGTTGAATTGGAATCAGGCACGTGTAGCTATTATCGGAAATGTGGAAACAGAAGATGTGGTGTTTTAAATTTTGTTGAGATAGTGTGATGTCCGTAATGGATAGGAAGATTGTTGTTATTAATGCTAAAAATTTTCGAGATATATCGAAGTGTCTGTGTGTGTCTGGTATTAATTCGACTAATCAATGGTATATGCGTTATATATTTGGCAATTGGAAGATGTATCTCAATGAGGAGGAGAGCGTTCGCCTGGCTCGAGAGGTTGGGGAGCTTTCGGTGGCTCCAGGATTTTCGTGCGCAGTGTTTCCAAATACGCTTTCGTTTCTTCCGGTACGTGACGTGCTACGAAACTCGTCATTTTCGGTCGGGGCACAGAATGTGTCATGGGTTCCGAGAGGTGCGTATACGGGTGCCACATCTGCTGAATTGTTTCGTGAATCAGGTGCTGCATATGCATTGGTGGGACATTCTGAAAGACGATATATCTTTGGAGAAGATGATAGTGCGGTACGCAAAAAAATTGAGGCATGTATCGATGTGGGATTGGTGCCGGTAGTGTGTGTGGGTGAAGAGAAACATGATCGTGATAATGGAAAAGCTGAATATCGTGTAAAAAAACAATTGATGAAAGTGTTTGAGGGGCTTTCCATCGGTACCCAGTCTGTGATAGTTGCGTATGAGCCGATATGGGCAATTGGCACGGGAGATGCGTGTTCTGATACTGAGGCTGCGCGAATGATTGGAGTTATTAAAGAATATGTTGCACCGTATCATTCTGGAGAGATCCCGGTCTTGTACGGAGGAAGTGTCGATGCTCAGAATGTGCATACGTATCTCTCGCATGGGATTATTGACGGGGTTTTGATTGGTAAGGCGTCGACTGATGTAACAATCTTTGAAAAGATTGTTACTGAACATACATAGTACTATGTTGCTTATTATTTCTATTATTTTGGCAGTGATATCGCTCATCGTAATGGGGTTGATAATTTCAAAGCATTATCATCAGATTTTGCTTTTGAATGTAGACTCATTGCCGTTTATGCGTGAAGAACAGAAGAAAGATGAATTAATTCGTAAAAAAGCGGCGCAGAAAAGTTCTGCGGTACATGCACAGGTCCATTCAACTGTGGTTGCTCCAATCGTGATGTATGCTCGGTCTATTCAGAAAACCTTTCGACAGTTTGTAGGAAAGATTGAACGAAGAGCGATGATGAATGACTCTAAGAAGAAAATATCTGAATCTCCCGAAGAAGAGACTCGTCGTGAATTGGCAATTCGTGAGCTTATGATCGAAGCCAAGCATGATGCTACGCAGGAAGATTATGATACTGCGGAGAAGAAATATCTTGCGATTTTGCGTCAAGATCCTAAGCATATCGATGCGTATCATGGTCTTGCTGATGTGTATCAAAAACAAGGTCAGCTTATCGAAGCAAAAGAGACGTATCAATTTATTTTACAACTTAATCAGTCCGATGATCAGGCATTGGTGAAACTTGCCCAGATGTATGAAGATGAGGGAAGACTTGAAAAAGCTGTAGAATATTACGAGCAGGCGGTATTAGGTAATCCACATAATCCGATTCGTTTTGTGAAGCTGTATGACCTTTTGTTCGAATTGAAGCATTATGAAGTTGCACTTGAAGCGATTCAGCAGGCACTTGAAATTGAGCCACAAAATCCGAAATATCTTGACAATTTTATTGAAGTAGCTATACTATTGAAGCGCAAAGATTTGGCGGACAAGGGATATCGTGAATTACGCATGATTAATCCTGAGAATCAGAAGCTTCAATTATTCCGTCAGCGTATTGATGAAATTCAAGGGTGAGGGGTGAAATCATATACTCCTCAGTCTGTACCAGTATTTCGCATTTGAGAAATATATTTCTCTACTGCCGTCTTAGCTCAGCTGGTAGAGCAACGGTTTTGTAAACCGTCGGTCCGGGGTTCGAATCCCCGAGACGGCTCGTATCTACAATTACAAAGGGTCGATTCCCGAGCGGTCAAAGGGGGCAGACTGTAAATCTGCTGGCTCAGCCTTCGTAGGTTCGAATCCTACTCGGCCCACACAAAAAAACACTGCCATAGTGTTTTTTATTGTATATGTAAGATTTGATGCCTATGTTCGTCATATATGGAGTGTCTACTGTAGGAATGGTGTTCGTATGTGGAAGTTGGTAAGATATGAGTAGTAGCTGCGTCATATATATGGACAGTGAGAAACAGCAACAATTTCTCGGGTGTTATCATGAGACTGTTGAAACTCTGTTTCGGCATTGTTTTTTCCGAGTACACGATCGAGAGCGTGCAAAAGAATTGGTTCAAGAAGCGTATTGTAGGCTATGGGCACAACTTGTCGATGGGAAGGATATGCAGAATATGCGGGCGTTTTTGTATCGTATTGTGCATAATTTGATCGTTGATTATTCTCGAAAGAAGAAGATGATTTCTCTTGATGAGTTGATTGAACAAGGTCTTTCTTTGAAAGATCATAGGATTGAACAGGGGGCTGATGTGTTTGATACACGTCGTATATATGAATTCCTTCGCACACTCTCAGTAGAGAATCAGACCCTTGTTATTATGAGATTTGTTGATGACTTGGGGCCGTCTGAAATTGCTACCGCACTAGGGATGAGTGAAAATGTAGTATCGGTGAGACTTAATCGTGTGATTAAAAAAATGAGAGCATATTTCCTACAAACTTGATCTATATGAAAAAAATGTTTCAACACATGTATACGCAGATTGGATATACTCCACTTTCATCTCACGAAAAGGAAGTGATGAAAAATTCTATTTCTTCGTTTGCTGAAAATTATTCCAACGCACATCGTACACGAATGTACGTTCCCATATCTAATATATTAATTTTTAAATTACGTCCTATGATTATTGCGTTATGTATCGCCTTAGCGCTCAGCGGTAGTGCTGTGTTTGCTGCTGAGAATGCTGTCCCAGGTGATGTGTTGTATCCAGTAAAGATTCATGTGACTGAACAAATTAGAGATGTTATTGAAATTTCTCCAGCAGAGCAGGCTGAGTGGGATCTCAAAAAAGCAGAGCGACGATTGGTGGAGGCGCAAAAACTTGCTCAGAGAGGTGTCTTAACTTCAGATGAAGCTACTAGTCTTTCTGAACGCATTGAAATCTTTCTTGCTCGTGCAGAAGATGCGGATGGTTCAAAACGAGATGTGCGTGCAGTTCCTGTAGGGGCACATGTTCGAGCATTACTTCATGCTCAGAGTGATATTTTTGATTCGGTAGTTACTACCACGGTTACGGGTACTTCTTGGATTGAGCTCAAGACTCTTCTGAACACGCTTAAAGAAAAACATGTGTTATCGGTCACTGGTACTACGAGTACGATTGATGTGGGTACAGATTCTGAAATGGCAGCACGTGGTAAGGAGCGAGCAGCAGAACAAAAATTTGCTGAAGTACAATCATATATTACTCGAAAATTTCCAGATTTTTCGGTGAGTTCTACTGTGCAAGGCTCGGTATCGAGTACTTCTCTTGAAGCTCGGGTTCGTGCACAGATTGTACAGGCTCGCACATTGCTTTCTCAGGGAAAACAAGCTATTGAGCAGGGTGTGTATATGCGAGCTTTCTCATTGTTTAGTGAGTCAATGAATGTGGCACAGGAAGCAAAGATTTTAGTCTCGACTGCTCGCGAACTTAATATTGAACTACGTCGTGAGCGCGCAGAGGAGCGAAGTACGACTTCTACTCGTGATGTTCCTGAGCGTGGTGCGGGCAATGCTAAAGACGATACCGTGTCTGATAAAGAAAAGGATGACCGTAATACTCGTTCCAGTACTCCTGACACACGAGGAAGTGAGCGTTCAGCTGAAATGAGAGTAGAAACACCTGTAGGTGAAAGCTCGGTACATCTCCGAATTCGTTAACATAAAACCCCTCCAGAACGGAGGGGTTTTTATTTATGATAGCTCTTCTATGTCTTTCAGGACTTCTTCTACGTGGGTGTCTGGTTTTACCTCAGTATAATGTTTTACGATTTTCCCTTTAGGATCTATGAGAAATGATTCACGGTTGATGCCCATATATTTTTTTCCAAACATTGATTTTTCTTTCCATACACCGTAGGCCTCGATCACGTGTTTATCAGTATCTGCAAGAAGTGGGAAATTGAGCTTGAATTTTTCTGCAAATTTTTTGTGTGATTGTTCATCGTCTGCGCTTATTCCGAGTACATGTACATTTTTTTCTTTTAGCTCGTTTAGTCGGTCGCGAAAATTACATGCTTCGATAGTGCATCCAGGTGTATTGTCTTTTGGGTAAAAATATATAAGTACGTACATGCCTCTATATTGGGCGAGACTATGTGCTGTGCCGATTTGGTCTGGTAGGGTAAAATCAGGTGCTTTGGTGTGAAGGAGTGACATAATAGGTAAATGTACTAACATGTTATATATGTAACTCTATCACAGTGTTGTGGTGCTTGCAAAAAAGTGCTTGAATATGTTATTTTCTCAGATATGAATAATGAAATCTATCAGCAATTGTGCATTTCACTTGAGGGTCTGAGAAGTGCAGGGAATCCCTATTGGAATGCGGGACCTGCAACTATTGAGTTGCTTATTCGTTTTATTGAAAAAATTCCTCAGTGTCGTGTGCTTGAGATTGGTACTTCAAATGGATATACGGCACTTAGATTGGTGCCTGTGTTGAATAGGGTGAATGGTACTCTTGTTACCATTGAGTCGAATGGAGTACGTGGAGATCTTGCGGAGCATCATATGAAGACGGCGGGAGTTAGTCATATGATACGCTTGATTCGTGGTCATGCTCCGGAGGTGTTTTCAGAGTTTACAGGCACCTTTGATATTGTCTTTCTCGATGCGACAAAATATGAACACGAGGCATATGTGAAGGGCCTTATTCCATATCTTCGTGTAGGTTCTGTTATTGTGGCTGATAATGTACTATCTCATCACCACGCGATGGATTCCTTTGTTCGATATATGCAGGAATCACCATTATTTTCTACTGAATTAGTGTCGATCGAGACAGGAGTTTTGGTGAGTCGGGTTATTTCTATTTCTTCACAGATTTCCTATTGACAGGGGTGTGATAATTCAGTATACTACTTTTCGCTATTCTATAGCGCGCCTAGCTCAGTTGGTTAGAGCATCTCGTTTACACCGAGAGGGTCGGGGGTTCGAATCCCTCGGCGCGCACCACTCGAACATGAACAATTAGCAATATTCAATTAACAGAAATCTTTTGTTAATTGCTCGTTGATAGTTGTTCATTTTTCATTCATGCCGTCATAGCTCAGTTGGTAGAGCGCGTCCATGGTAAGGACGAGGTCTCCAGTTCAATCCTGGATGGCGGCTCAGTTAAAACATCGTTAATTTAAACGATGTTTTTTGTTGTGCATAGCATAGGTTCGGACCACTTCTCTTCCATACCTCTTTTCTGTTATCATTGAGGTATATTTTTTACCCTATGGCAGAATACCGCGAACACGATCCAAAACGAGTTGAATCTCTCCGAATGCAGATTGACTCCCTTATTCAGAATTACCTCAATCAGAAACCAATTCCTGGTATTGCTGACTTTGCTGAAGTGTTTGGAGCAGAGTCCTATGTTGTCGAAATGAGGCGTCAGAAGGCGATAAAAATAGATATTAAGTCTTTTCGAGAAGAGATGGTTACACGTCTTCTTGAACAATCTGAATCAAGTGGTACAAACGTTGTACTCCCTAAAGTTTTTGAAATGCTTCCTCAAACTATTCTTCCCCCAGATGAAGGAGAAATTAAAACAGGAAGTGGAGAGGGGGTTGAAAAGAAGAAATACATTCCTCGAACTCAATATCTCATTGAACTTCTTTCTGAAATGGGGGAGCAATACGAGATTATCGGTGGTAAGAATACTTCAGACATGATGCGTGAGAGAACTTATTTTATTTTTCATCTTCCAAATTCAGAGAAAGCTATATTTGTAAATAATGAAGAGGGGAATACCACGTTTATCATCTACCAGATAAATTCAAAACAAGAAGCTATCGATCTTGCTGCGTTAACCAAAGATGAGATTCGGGCTAAAGAACTTCATTCGCATTCATTTGTTCAGGTTGATTGGACGGGGGATGAAGAAAGTTGGAAGGGGAAACTCTTTAAATGCTTGACAGGATCACCACAAGAAATAATAGAAACAAATTCAGAAGAAGGATTGACTCTTTTTGGTCTTTCAAAAGAACTTGGTATAACCAGACAATCGGCGCAGTTTTATGTTGATAAAATTCTCCTTAACCATCCTGAGTTGAAGCCGAAGGAGGGTGTAGGTCTTAATAAACGCAACGTATTGCATTATTCTCGGAAACTTGTAGATAAAATAAAAGAAATTAAAAATCAAGAAGAAATTGCACCTGAAGACTGGGTTACTATAAAATTTATTTCAGAAAAAATTGGACGCTCAGATGTGTGGATTGTATCGCGTATGCCTGTTATTTTGGAAAATCATCCGGAATGGAAGCCAAAAAAGAAAAGGATTGCAGGGCAGACAAGAGCGGGATTGCATTATCCGCCTAAAATTATTTTAGAGCTCGAAAAGCTTGCTAAAATTTTTGAAAAAGCACCTGATGGGTGGTTGCCTTTTGAGCGTATAAGTAAAGAATTGCATAAAAGTAAGTCGTGGGTTAAATCCCATGTTACCAAGATATTGGCTATTCATCCTGAATGGAAGTCTGAATTTTTTTTATCTATTTTCGACAGTCGGGTTTTGCAGCACTATCCACCAGAACTTGTAGCTGAATTGAAAAAAAAGTTAGAAAATGAGGTTAAATAACTCATGTTTTTGTACAGTCTCAGTTCTAATGTCGTTGATTAATTTTATATAAAAAGTAATCCCGAAGACATGGCGCCTTCGGGATGTGTGGGTTTTAGGGTTCGTTCGCGTTATGTGGACGTAACGCGTCGTACCACTGTGCTTTTGTTTCTAGGATTTTATGTGGATCACCTGCGTAACGACGTTCGATGAGTGTGAATTGGGCGTGTATGTGAACGTGTGTTTGGCGCAGGTCTCGCTCTTGTTGCGTGAGCGCTTTTTCGAAAATGTTGTCGAGTTCGTGGTTGTAGTCAGTTCTGCTTACAACAATCATTTGATTGTGCTTCAGCTGCTGACTATCCTCGATTTCTTTGATTCGCACTACCTCTTTTTCCAGAAATTTTTTGTATGCTTCGCCACCGAGTTTGGTGAGTAGTCTGTTTTCGAATTCATGTACTCTCACTTCTTCACGTGCGTACGCTTGACGATGTGCTGGATTGTGGTCGGGTGTGCGTGTCAGTAAAAGAGCGTGTGACCCCTCGTGCAGTAGTGTGATTCCTCGCCAGATGGCACTCATCTTGATCGGGTACAGGATGATTGTCGGTGGGTCTTCACTGAATGTTGCGGTTTCTGTGAATCTTTCGACTCGTTCCTTGAGTACGACATCTTTTTCGAGGTCGTTTTTGGTGAGAATGAGCAGGGCGATTGGATATTCAGCTTCGATTCCCTCGAGAACTTTGAGGCTGTTTGGGCCGAAAGATTCTACGAGGAATGAATTTTCACTGAGAAATTGGTATATCGCGCGTGCTTCAGGATCTTGGGTCATCTCGACTACCTGCCGGACGGCAGACATCCATTTTTGTTTTGCATCCTTTCGGCCTTGAAGTCCTTCTGACGGGAATTCCGCCTCAGATGTGGGAAGATCAGTGATTGGCTTTTTTGTCTGGATCGTCGCAGAGCTTTTGGTCTCTGTGTTCACGGGAGGGACACTTTCGTCTTTCTCTCGTGTCAGCATGTAGACAGTGAGTACCATGACACTGATTACTCCTATGATCCATCGTGTGTGCTGTTTCACTACCTATCTCCTTGAATTTTGTTTTCTGTCGATTACCCTCGACCAGGATCCCTGAACCCTTTTCAGGGAATTGCCTATACTAAACTGTGTAAGACTTTTTGTCAATATTTCCTTCTATTTTAGAATTTTTAATTAGGACTCTGTAACGTGATGCATGATTTACTAATCAAAACATCCGTTTAAAGTGCGTTTTTTTGCTTTACTTGACATTTTTTGTCTATTCAGGTACTATTTCCTTACTTCATTTTTTAGTATCGGTTCTATGGCTTCCAAGTCAAAAGAGCGACAAAATAAGGTTAAGCTTTCCTGTACTGAATGCAAAACGGTAACTTATTTCAAAAATAAGAATAAGGCTATCAAAGAACGACTTGAAATCTCAAAGTTCTGCAAACACTGCAAGAAGCATGTAACCCACAAGGAAACCAAGTAATGTTGTCTCAAAAAAACGGCTCCCATCTGGGTGCTGTTTTCTATTATTTTAGATATGTATCTGTATGAATTATTATTTGCATGCATTGTATAAGAGTATTGTTGAGCCGTCGTGGCTTGCTCGACAGTCTCGTGAGATGGGAAAATCAAGTGTGTTGTTTGTGCTCACGGTGCTTGTATTATCGATTGGGGTTTCGGTGAGACTCGCATATGTCGATATCCCTCGTACAATTCCTATGCTTCAGGAAGTGATCGGTCGAGAAATTCCTGATTTTACCGCACAGATTTCTGATGGAACATTGTCTGTTTCTCAATTGGAGCAGCCGTATGTAAAATATTTTGAATATGAAGATAGTGATGTAGTTATAGTGATTGATACGACGACAAATACTACACGATTGGATACTTTTTTTACCACATCAACTGAGGTTGGTTTTTTGATCACTGCTAAAGGTATCGTGTCAAAAACATCAAGTACGTCAGAAATTATGAATGAGCAACTTACTCGTTTTCCTAATATGACGATTTCAAAACAGGAAGTGGTAGGTTTTCTTGATTCCTTTAGTGGGCGTGGACAAGTGGTGCTTGCGGTAGTGACTACGGCATTTACGTTTTTGGTGTGGGGAATTGGTTTGTTGTTATTCATCATGATTTTCGCATCCATTGTGTATGGATTATATCGGGCACTCAGTTCTCATGATCAGAAAAATCGGTATACCTGGCGACAGATTGTAGTGCTTTCATTATTTACATTTGTGTTGCCCAAACTTTCTGTCTCGTTTGCGATGTTGTTGTTTCCTGGAGTTTCACTTCCGTTTATTGTTTCTGGGGTTATGGGTTTTGCGGTTGCACGAGCCCTCGGAATACCTCCTACTCCTCGAGAAGAATCTCAGTCTGCGACGACACTTCCGTCATAGTTTTCCACACTTGAATAGTCTTTGGATATTCGTTATACTGACTTTTCATGTATTTTAGATTAGTTTTATTGTTCTTGTAGCTTATGATTACATTGTATGGATCTGCGAATTCAAGTGCGGGAAGATGTGTATGGTTATTGGAAGAATTGAATGTGCCGTACGAGCAGAAAGAATTGAACATGAAAAATCGCGAGCATAAAAGTGAGTGGTTTTTGAAATTGAATCCAAATGGGAAAATACCAGTATTGGTCGATGGTGAATTTGTGTTGTGGGAATCAAATGCAATCAATCAATATTTGGCAGAAAAATATAAGCCAGAGCTTTTGGGAAGAACGCTTGAGGATCGTGCAAATGTTTCCCGATGGGTGTGGTGGAGTACGTTACATGTTCAGCGGTATTTTGATACTATTTTGTATTTTGTATTGTTTAATGTAGGTTCTCAAGATATGGCGATTAAGGCAGGTGATGAGGTGAAACCGTATCTTGCAATTCTCAACGATCATCTTGAAAAACGTGATTTCATGGTCGGAACCGAATTTACACTCGCTGACCTTAGTGTGGCATCAGTTATCAATCTTGGGTTTGGACTCGAGTATGATTTTACAGCATATCCATCGATTGTCTCGTGGATGGGACGCATGAAGACCAGACCTGCAATGATCAGTCTTCTTACCAAGATGGGGAGATAGTGAAATTACAAGGCATACACGCCATGCACACTACTCGAACTCAAGGGTGAAAACCTTTGAGTTTTTAGTTTTAACTTTTGTATTTTCGGCTATCATTACACTCTTGACAAGTGTGTGACTTTCGTCTATACTCAGCCCATATTTCGCCTCGAGTGTTGAGCTTTGAGGCTTTTGTCTTCAAATATGGAAATTCGAAACATTGCAATTATCGCACACGTTGACCACGGTAAGACCACCTTGACCGATGCGTTGCTTCGTGAATGTGGAATGATTACTGAAGAAGGTCAGACGATGGATTCAAACACACTTGAACGAGAGCGTGGTATTACGATTTACGCAAAAAACACTTCTTTATTTTACAAAGGAACTAAGGTGAATATTGTAGATACTCCGGGTCACGCAGATTTTGGTTCAGAAGTAGAGCGTGTGTTGCGATCGATTGATTCAGTGTTATTGGTAGTCGATGCGCAAGAAGGTCCGATGCCTCAGACAAAATTTGTATTGAAAAAATCTCTTGAAATTGGGCTCAAGCCGATTGTGGTTTTGAATAAAATTGATAAGCCTGCTGCGAGACCACAGGAAGTGCATGACATGGTTTTGGAATTGTTTATGGATCTCGGAGCAAATGATGAACAACTCAACTTTGTTACGGTGTACGCCATTGGTAAACTTGGAATTGCAAAAAAGAATTTGACTGATGAATCAAGTACTCTTGAGCCGTTGCTCGACACAATTTTAGAATGTGTTCCACCTGCTCCACATGATATTACAAAACCACTTCGCATGCAGCCATTCAATCTTGCGTATGATAATTATCTTGGTCGTCTTGCGGTCGGACGTATTTATGAAGGTGTGGTAAAACAAGGTGATAAAGTGTTTGTAAAAAATATTGACGGGAGTACTCGTAGTGGCAACATTACCAAAATTCAAAATTTCAAAGGATTTGCACGTGAAGAAGTGGCGAGTGCTGAAGCGGGGGATATTGTGATGATTGCAGGAATCCCTGATATTTATATTGGAGAAACAATTTGTGCGTCGAGTGATCAAGAACCATTGCCTGCGATCAAGGTAGATGATCCTACTATTAGTATGGATATTCTTGTCAATAATTCTCCTTTTGCAGGTAAAGAAGGAACATTTGTGACGAGTCGACAGATTCGCGAACGATTGGAAAAAGAACTTGAAGTCAATGTGGGATTACAAATTGATTTTTCGAATTCTGATCGATTTACGGTATATGGACGTGGAGAAATGCATATTGCGATTTTGCTTGAAAACATGCGACGTGAAGGATATGAACTTCAGGTTAGTCAGCCTAAAGTTATTATCAAAGAAGAAAATGGTGAGAAAGTGGAACCATTTGAAGAGGTGACGATTGATGTGCCTGATACCTACACCGGAGCGGTGATTGAAAAGATGAGTAAACGAAAAGGAATGATGGTAAACATGATGCCAGAAGGCGGACATACTCGAATTATTTTTGAAATTCCCACTCGAGGATTGCTCGGATATCGTGGTGAATTTGTCATGGATACTCGAGGAGAGGGAATTATGTCATCACGTGTGATCGGATTCCGTCCTCATGTGGGTGCGATCGAAAAACGTGAAGTAGGCAGTATGATTTCTGGTGAGACTGGCAAAGCACTTGGATACTCACTCTTCAATCTTCAGGATCGTGGTGTACTGTATATTGGGCCAACTACTGAAGTGTATGAAGGAATGGTTATCGGAAATGTATCCAAAGGTCAGGACATGACCGTGAACCCAATCAAGGGAAAGAAACTTACCAATATGCGTGCGAGTGGAAGTGATGATGCGATTATTCTTACCCCGCCATTTGAAATTACACTTGAACGTGGAATGGAAATTATGAGTGATGATGAATATCTTGAAATTACGCCTACAAGTACTCGTCTCAGAAAGAAATGGTTGACTGAGGTTGAAAGAAATAGAAACAAGAGAACTGTTGCGTAACTGTGTTCGAGTGCTAGATTAGATTTTTTACTCTAAAGATTGGAGATTCTGAATTACGGTCTCCAATCTTTTTGTTTTAACCCATGAGTGAGGTAGACCTTGAAAATATTTCAATAGTTCGTTATACTGCGTTGGCAAATACAGATTATGGGCGCGTGGTGAAATGGTGAGACTTTGGTCTCCAACCCCACCCTTCGCGAAGGGTGGGACGATTCCTGTTGCTAGTCTATTGATTAAGGGGGAATTATGTATTATGTTTATTTGCTCAAGAGTGCTAAAGATAATGGGCTCTATATAGGTTATACGCACGATCTGCGTCGGAGATTTCATGAGCATACTAATGGAAAAGTTGATGCGACAAAACATCGCAGACCATTGAAACTTTTCTATTACGAAGCTTATGAAACTGATAGTTTAGCGCGAGAAAGAGAAAGAAAGTTGAAACAATTTGGTTCAGCGTATATTGCACTTTTGAAACGTTTGCATGTGAAATAAATGGGCGCGTGGTGAAATGGTATCACTAGGGTCTCCAAAACCTTCGTCGTCGGTTCGATTCCGGCCGCGCCTGCCAGTTATTGCAAAAATTTTCAATCTCGATTTTCACAAAAGGTGGAACGATTCTTACTACGTGTGTTTTGTATGCGTGCCTGGTAGGTATCGCATTTTATTATAAAATTTTACTTTTGTTACAAAATTATATATTTTGACAATATGAATGTGGATATTACTATTATTGTTCCGGTATATAATGAGAAGGATACTATTTTGGAATTACTTGATCGTCTCAAGACTGTTTTTGATCAACAGCGTTTTCAGAGTGAGATATTGGTAATTGACGATGGTTCTACTGACGGTACGGTGCAATTATTACAACAATCGTTATTTGTTCGTGATCCTTTATTCACCTTTTTTTATCAAGAAAAAAATCAAGGTAAAGGATCTGCGATACATGCTGGATTGAAACAAGCAAAAGGGGAATACACTATTATTCAGGATGCTGATCTTGAATACGATCCTCGTGATATTGTCTCCTTATATCAATATGCGGTTTCGCGTAATGAATCGGTGGTGTATGGATCACGTAATTTGCGCGAAGGCCAGCAAGGTTCGTTTATGTTTTATTGGGGCGGACGTCTACTCACTTGGATCACGAATGTACTGTTTCGCCAAAAAATAACTGATGAAGCTACGTGCTACAAGCTTGCCAAAACCTCTCTTCTTCGTTCGTTTCATTTGAGAGAGCAAGGGTTTGGCTTTTGTCCCGAGGTTACGGCTCACATTGCTCGAAGTGGAATTCGAATTAAAGAACTTCCTATTTCCTATACACCCCGATCAAAACATGATGGAAAAAAAATAAATTGGCGAGATGGTATTATCGCAATTGCAATATTGATAAAATTTAAATTTTCTAATTTTCGTAAACATATTCCAGCTATTGTACTTGTTGTTTTTGGCTTGTTTGTGTACTTGCTGACTTGGCAACATCATTTCGGTGGATATGAAGCAGAAACTGCCGAATCAGCGATAAAACTATTTCATGGGGAGTATGATATACGACGGGCAGGAATATCTTCACTCATATTGTATGCTCCATTTATTGTGTTGTACGAGATTTTTGGGTTGAGTGATTTTTCTCATTTATCTTTTGTTCCTTTATTTTACACTGCTCTTACGGGAGGATTGTTATATTATGTTTTATTGTATCTTACAGATAAAAAATCAGTGAGTATCGTGATGAGTGCAATTATCATGGTGGGGTCGATCATGTGGCCATATACAAATATTGGCATGGAGTATCAGGTGATGTTTTATCTGACTTTACTTTTGTTGTCTTTACTTAGGTGGAAGCTGGGTAAGGGAACATTGTTGTTTCCGGCACTTGTTTTTTCATTGTTGTGTATTGCAAAATCATATGGTCCCATGTTTGGTCTCCCTGTAGTAATGTTTATTATTTTTTCTCGCACACATATTATATTGGATCATGTCAAAAATATTGCACGAGTTCTTATTCCTGCAGGAATTGTTTTTATATCATATATTTTTTTACAGTGGCATGTGTATGGTTCTGTTACGGGTGTTTATTCTCTGAGTCATGAGTTTCAGATTTGGAATTGGTGGGAAGGTTTTTATGGTATATTTTTTTCTATTGGGAAAAGTATTTTTTTATTCAGCCCACTTCTTTTTTTGGTGGTGTATTATATTCCTCGTTTTTGTAGAGAACACCGTGAGACTGCGTGGTATATTTTTTCGTCATTTATTCTATTATTTATCATGACAGCGCCTTTCAGTTATTGGACTGACGAGACACTTGGAGTTCGTAAACTAGTGCCTATTATCCCACTCCTTCACATACCACTTTTGTATTTATTTGAATCTATTTTTGTCGGGGGAAAAATTCGTATCTGGTTATTTGCGTTGTTTCTTGGTGGAGCTATATATATACAAATACTTGGAGCCTCATATTATTATGGTACCCAATTGAGTGTATTGCGTAAGGCAGATTTAGATTCACTACATCATATGCGCTATACCCCCGAACTCTCGGTGCTTTCGCTGCATAATACACTTTTATATAATTTTATTTTTACTCAGGATAAAAAATTGTTGTACCATGAAGAAACGTGGTTTCGGTGGACTGTACCTTCACCTGATATGATTTTGAATCATGCAAAAATTGATTTGGCAGAACACACAATACCTGACATTGTGTGGTTTCGCGGGTCTCCTGTGCATTTTGTTGTTTTTTGGGCGTTATTATCTGGCACGTTATTATCTAGTTATTTAATTTTTTGTTTGGTTCGAAACGATAATACATATAAATAGAATGTTATACTACATGATGCGTATGAAACATAATTTTTTTTATAGTTTACTTTTTCTTTGCGTGGTTGGCATGATTGGTGTCTATTATTTTTTATATACACCTTCTGTGGTTACAGGTAATGTTGTTAAACATTCTGAAATTGTGGATCAATGGGGCGTACAGTCAAAAGGCATGTTATTTTCTCGCGATATTGTATATATACATGATTTACCAACTTCACTTCAAAAAGAAGGATTAGTGGTTGAGTGTAAGTATAAAGATAATTTTCGAGATGTAATTGGATTGGGAGATTGGGGAGTGGTAATTGATGGAAAGAATTGCATTTTCAAAGAGTAGTGTGACAATTTCAAATTTTTTATAATAGTTTGTATATACAGAGTGCTTCCTTGACAAACTATCCTTTTTCTGCTATACTAGCTTTTCATTTATGTAGACGGTTTTTTGATCGTCTCTCAGACTCGAATCTCTTGTTCCATACTTTAGTGGCTTCGAAGATATTGGGTCACTAATTTTTTTATATGGAACACACTCCTCCAAAGGTGGGCTTTGAAAGCCTGCCTATTGCGCCAAAGCTTTTAGAAGTTTTGACACGTTATTCATACACTTATCCGACTCCAATCCAATTGAAGTCTATTCCTGTTGCCCTTGAAGGAAAGGATATGGTCGGAATTGCACAGACTGGTACAGGCAAAACGCTTGCCTATGGTATTCCGATGATTCAGCGATTGAGTGCACTCAAGGCTCAGGGACTCGTATTGGTGCCTACTCGAGAATTGGCATTGCAAGTAGACGAAACATTGAAAAAAATCGGTGGAGCATTTGGGCTCCGCACGTCGGTGATTATTGGCGGGGCTTCGATGCATCGTCAGGTCGCAGAGCTTCGGGGTAATCCGCATGTGATTGTGGCTACTCCGGGACGATTGGTCGATCATGTGGAGCAGAGAACTGTTTCACTCGATCGAGTGAAATTGGTGGTGCTCGATGAAGCTGATCGTATGTTTGATATCGGATTTGCGCCACAGATCAAGCGAATTCTTTCATTGATATCTTCAGAACGACAAACATTGCTTTTTTCGGCTACTATGCCTGCTGAAATCGCCAAGATGGCTGCACAATATATGCGAATGCCATTGCGTATCGAGGTAGCGCCTCAGGGAACGAGTTCTGCGAATGTAGAGCAGGAAATTTTCTTTATACAAAAAGAATCAAAGATGCAATTATTACAGAAATTACTTGATGATAATAAGGGAACGGTATTGGTATTTTCTCGTACGAAATTTGGTGCAAAACGAATTGCAGCTGCTGTGCGACAGATGAATCACACTGCCGTTGAAATTCACTCCAATCGTACGCTCGCACAGCGAAAAGCAGCATTAGCTGGATTCAAATCTGGTCAATATCGTATTCTTGTGGCTACTGATATTGCTGCACGAGGTATCGATGTGACGGGGATTTCATTGGTAATCAATTTTGATCTTCCGGATAATTCTGAAGACTATGTGCATCGTATCGGTCGCACCGGACGTGCGGGCCATACTGGAAAAGCTGTGTCATTTGCTACACATCAAGAAAAATCGCAGATTCGACAGATTGAGCGATTGATCAAGAAAACATTGCCGATTATTGGGTTGCCGACATTGCCTCCAAAAATGGATACACCAGCTCCAGAACGTGATTCTGATGATTTTTCTCGACACGGAAATAATCGTGGTAGAGGGCGATCGTATCGAAGTGCAGGTGACCGAGGATATGGACAATCAGGCTCTCGTGATCGAGTGTCTGATGGATCGTCATCTCATGATCATTCTTCTCGTCGACGAAATCGTACGCATCGATATGGGAAAAGACGTGCAGAAGCTCGTGATCGTGGTGAAGCGTTTGGTAATTCAAGTCAGAAACCATCATTCCATACCACGTTTGGGCGACGAGGCACTACTCACTCATAGAGTATTAAAAATTCCGCATACTGCGGAATTTTTTTTGATGTTCTTTACAAGGTGAGAAAATTTCATGTATAGTATACAAATTCTTAATTATATCGTATATGAATTCTCGTATTTTTTTAGTGTTAGCATTGGTAGTCGTGGGTGGTGGAATTTTTGCATATTCATATGTGCAGCAGGATATGGCCACACCTTCTGTGGGTGAAAATACCGGATCTCCTTCTTCGTCTCAGGCTGCTGTAGAAGCGGTGGTATCTACTGAGACAGAAGTATCTGGTGATGCGTATCGAATTTCAGATGAGTCATTGGTACGTTATCATGCGCAAAAACGATGGCTCAAAAAACCTACTGAAGTCGTAGATGCTACTAATACGGATGTTTCAGGTACCGTTTATTTTGATACCGAACAATCATCGCTTACTGGACTGGTGGTTACTATTGATTCTCAGTCATTTGTCTCAGGGAGTGGTATGAGAGACGCTGATGTGAAGAAAATGTTTTCAGAAAATATTACGATCAGATTATCAGAATCTATTGCGGTGACTGATACTGCGTCGTTTAATGGATCTGTGGAACTCGATGTGATGATTAATGGAGTTACTAAACGCGTACCTTTTACCACCACTGCTTCAGTGGTTGATGGGGTTATTACTGCAAAAGGAGAGGGAAGTATTATGCTTGGAGATTTTGGTATTGATGCTCCGTCAGTTTTGAACTTGTATACGGTTGATGAGAAGTTGGGTGTCTCATTTGATATTAGCGCACGACAATCATCTTAATCAATAGTATCTGATTAAAAAAACCACCTGAAATGGTGGTTTTTTTAATTTTATTGCGAAGTGTTATTGAAATATTTTTTTGAAAAAACCCGATACTATTTTTCCAATTTTTTGTTTTTCCTGCTCTGTTTTTGGGGTTGCTCCCTCTATTCGTACTGAGTACTCCTCTTTTTTTTGCGTCTGAGGTATGCGTAGTAATCCTGGTTTTTTATCTTCTTTATTTGAATGTATGCGTTTTTCTATCATTGGACCAATACTTGTTTTGAGTACTTGCAGTGCTTCTTCTATATACTGTTCATAGTATGAATCGAGTTGCTCATTGAGCGTGTGTCGTATGTCAGGATTTTGTATGCTTTTGATTTTTTTCTTTATTGCTCGCAATTCAGTAGTGTGCGGTGGTTCGATGAATGGTTCGTATTCGAGTAGTATTTTATTGAGTGCGTGGTCGTATACGAGCTGATATTCTGATGTACCGTTGTCCATTGCTGAATTAATTCCATTTTCCGTTTTAATTTTTGCTGAATAATAGTCCGAGGTCATTTGATCTACGATCTCATGTGTGAGTGCAATGATACTAATTCCTGCGTCAGCTCCTCTTTGTAAGAGGTGTCCAATTTCAGGCTTGGTGCGTTCTTGAAGTGCATCAATTTCTTCACTGATACTGATTGATTCTTGTATGTATTCTTGCGAAGTATTGAGGTGTTCGTTTTTTTCTATTTTTTCTCGAGCGTGTGCTTCTTTTCGTGCCATGCGGTCGACCTTTAGATCTTCAAGTATTCCTTGTTTTTGTGCTGTCTGTGTTTCAATTGGTAGATCTTGAAGTGTTTTTTCATCAATACGACTCAGTATAATATATTTGATTTGTTCGGTGTTTTTTCGTTGCATGAAATCGTGTGGAAACTGATCGATGGTTTCTTCAATCGCCCGATCGAGAGCAGTAGAGATTTCTTTTTGTTTTGTTTCTGATAATTCGCGTACATCATCGAGAATTAATTGTTTGATATGTTGTAGCATTTCTGATTTGTGTTCATGTTGTACATCTTTCATGGTTTCCTCCATATAGAGATCGGGGGACGTGATTTCTCGAGGGTTTTCATTCCCTCGTCTCATAATTTTTCGTGTCTTAGGTAATTCACTCATAGTTATGGGTTAAATATGATATACTATAACCCAACTACTATTACTATGGCAATTACACGAAAAAAATATAAGAATGCATATATTGTGACCGTCGACATGGGGTATGGTCATCAGCGAGCAGTGTATCCACTGAATGATATTGCTGCTTCTCCGGATGGATGGCAGGAGGCTACGGTAGTAACGGCAAACACCTACGCAGGAATTCCAAAGAGTGATCGGCTCAAATGGGAAGGAAGTAGGAAATTGTATGAAACCGTATCTCGATTGAAAAAAATACCTTTAATTGGGCCACTTTCTTTTTCAATCATGGATTACATTCAACGAATCGATCCGTTTTATCCTAAACGTGACCTATCTCGTCCCATTTTACAAGTAAAACAAATTTATCGGATGATTGATAAGGGGTGGGGTAAGCATCTTATTGATACACTTAATCAGAAACCATTGCCATTACTTACATCTTTTTTTGCTGTTGCATTTTTTGCAGAGGAGCATGGATATACTGGAGATATTTATTGTCTATGTACTGATACGGATATTAGCCGTGCGTGGGCACCGCTCAATCCTCGTACTACGAGAATCAAGTATTGTGCGCCGAATAAGCGAGTAAAGCAACGACTTGAGCTGTATGGGATCCCGAGCAAACAAATATATGTAACTGGATTTCCATTACCCAAAGAAAATACAGGTTCTGTTGATCTTGAGATACTTCGACAATCTTTGGGGTGTCGTATTGCGAATCTGGATCCACATTTTCGTTATCAAAAGAAATATCGTGCAATGATTGAAGAGTATTTGGGCGTGAAGTATTGTGATATTCGAAATGCACACCCGCTTACGATTACCTTTGCTGTCGGGGGTGCAGGAGCACAGCGAGATATTGGAATTACGATTCTCGAAAGTCTGCATGATCATATTGATGCGGGGAAGGTACGACTCAATCTCGTGGCAGGTTCTCGTAATGATGTATATTCGTACTATGAAGATAAGGTGAAAGAATTGCATGTGGATGCGCATCATACTGGCAAGGTGAATATTATTTATGCTGCGAATAAGATGGAATATTTTCGAAAGTTCAATGAAGCTTTATTGACTACTGATATTTTGTGGACCAAACCTTCTGAGCTTTCGTTTTATGCTGGTTTGGGTCTGCCTATTATTATCGCTCCTTCTATTGGTTCCCAAGAAGACTATAATCGTGCGTGGCTTCATGCGATCGGAGCAGGATTTGAGCAAGAAGATCCTCGATACACGCATCAGTGGTTATTTGATTGGCTTGAGTCAGGGTGGCTTGCAGAAGCTGCGATGAGTGGGTTCCTTCATGCTCCAAAGAGTGGAACGCACCATATTGAAGAGGTGTTGCTCAAAGGTAAACGAAGTGAAATAGAAGATGTACACTTACTTTAAGATATGACGTGGCTTGTTATTGCTCTCATTGGGTATGCATTGTTAGCTCTCACTTTTATTCTCGATAAGTATATTTTGTCGTCGACCACGATTGCTCGTCCGAGTGTGTATGCGTTTTATTCGACGATTATTTTATGGCCCGCGTTGTTACTCCTCCTCGTGTTTCCAGAAGCATTTTCATTGATGCATATTGGAATTAGTCTTTTGTCTGGCGTTGCCTTTGGGCTCGGATTATTGACCTTGTATATCGCCCTCAAAGGGACTGAGGCTTCGCATGTGACACCGCTTAATGGGGTAGTAGTTATTTTTACTACGTATGTTCTTTCATATACATTTTTAGCAGAGCAATTGTCACGTGCTCAGTTTTTTGGAATTTTACTTTTTAGTATCGCGTCTATTGTGTTGTCGTATCAGGAAACTCGAGGAAAGAGTGGGTATTCTACGGTATATTGGTGGGCAGTGATTTCTGGGATTTTTTTTGGAGTGTCACATGTTACTGCAAAGTATATTTATATGTTCCATGAATTTATTCCGGCATTTGCGTGGACGCGAGCGGGTGCAGGGATCGTAGGGTTGGCTTTATTACTGTATCCTCCGGTATGGCACGAGCTACGTCTTCGTTTTACTGTACGTAAAAAAACAAAAAAGAAAGCCCATACAAAACTTACCTCTCTCGTGTTGGTGTGGGTGACCAAACTATGCGGAGTGTTGGCGGTAGTAGCGATACAATATGCTGCAGCATTGGGATCAGTATCTGTGGTACAGGCGATGAGTGGGTTACAGTATGCGTTAATGTTTATAGGGGTATATGTCTTGAGTACATGGTTTCCACGAGTATTTCGTGAATATTTTACTCGACGTGAAATTATAATGCAGAGTATTGGTATTATATTAGTTATTATTGGATCACTATTTTTTGTATAGGCTTATGCGTATGAGTTGGTTTGGTCTCCTGATTGGTTTATTAGTATTAGCATATGGTGGCTTGTGGTGGTATGGTAGGTCTACGCATCCACTCTCGTATGGAATTAGTTTTAGCTCATCGTATGCAGCGTGGTTACATATTGATTGGAAAAATATATATACAGAGATGTTGCAGGATTTGCAGCCAGCGTTTATTCGTATTTCAGCTGATTGGGATGAGGTCGAGAAAGAGGAAGGCGTGTATGATTTTTCTTCAGTCGATTTTATGATGGATACTGCACAAGCGTATGGTACGCAGGTAGTACTCGTTTTTGGACAAAAAACTCCGCGGTGGCCAGAGTGTCATATTCCGAAATGGGCAACATCATATGGAGAAGAGGAGTACCGTACTCGTTTTTTTGCGTATGTTGAGACCGTTGTGAATCGATATCGTGCACACCCTGCACTTGAATATTGGCAAGTAGAAAATGAGCCTTTTATTACGTTTGAATTTGGTGAGTGCGCACATTTTCGTCCTCATTTTTTTGACCAGGAACTTGCTGTGGTGCGAAAACTTGACACCGAGCACCCTGTCGTCGTGACTGATAGTGGCGAACTTTCTCTTTGGAGAAAGGCTGCTCAGGCAGGAGATGTGTTTGGTACTACCATGTATCGTGTAATTCGTACTCCAGGTGGTCGGGTGCTTACTTATGACTGGCTTCCAATGGGTTGGTATCGCTTTCGCGCCATGTTATGGGGTGTGCCTCATGATAAGTTTTTTATTTCTGAATTACAGGCTGAGCCATGGGTACATACAGGAGGTATTCCCGCATCCTCAGTTGAGGAACAGATGAAAACAATGGATATTGAGCGAATGAAAAAGAATCTTGAAGATGCACGACATAGCGGTGCTTCTCGGGCATATGTTTGGGGGGTTGAATGGTGGTATTGGATGAAGTATGAACAGGGAAATGTATCGTTTATTGACACTGCACGAGCGTATGTTCAGAAAAATTCTGAACAACAATAGTAATGAAAATTTTAGATTAGGTGTTTAATTATCATCGGTGTATGCAGGGAATAGGGTCAACAAAAAGTCGAGCACGTGAAGAATTGGTGCAGGTGCGGGGCATATTTCAGAGACGTATCACATTGATGCAGGGAATTGCGCTGATTGTAAGTAGTACGATTGGTGCGGGTATATTGAGCTTACCCTATGCGATTTCAAAATCAGGTGCGCTGATTGGGTTTATGTATATTTGTGTGCTCGGACTTCTCATGATTACGCTCAATCTTATGTTAGGACAGATGGTATCTGTACAACCACATCCATTGCAAATTACAGGTCTGGCGAATAAGTATTTGGGTAAGGTTGGGGGCATATTTATGACGTGTATTCTTTATACCATGTTTACGGGTGTGTTATTGGTGTATTTGATTGGTGAAGGAGAGTCATTATCTTCATTATTAGGTGGTAACCCATTCTATTGGACGTGTGGTTTTTTTGTACTTGCACTTATATTTCTTTCGAGTGGCATGCGATTGATCAAACGAATTGAGTCAGTATTGGTTATTGGTGTATTGATGGTCGTTTTTTTGATTGTACTTGCGAGCGCTCCTCATGCTCAGGTTTCCAATTTATTATCATATGATTTTGCCCAGTTACTTTTTCCATATGGAATTATCCTGTTTGCATTTCATGGTACGAGTGCGATGCCCGAGGTGTATTCAATTATGAAAAAAGAAAATGGTTCATTTAAAACTGCAATTGTTTCGTCTGGGGTTATCGCGATTTTGGTTTACGCTGCATTTGCACTCATGTCGGTAGCTGTCATGGGTGTGGAGACGACCGAGCTTGCTACCACGGGACTTGAACATTTTGTAGGTCGTCAAGCATTTGTGTTTGGAAATATTTTTGCTTTTCTTGCAATGGGGATGAGTTTTCTTATTACTGGGCTTTCTTTTCGTGATTCTTTGGTATGGGATCATCATATTCCTGAATGGATGGCGACTATTGGAGTTTGTGTGGTCCCATTTTTGTTATTTTGTTTTGGGCTTCGAAGTTTTGCAGGTGTGATTGATATTGTTGGTGGTGTGCTGGTGAGTCTGGAAACTTTATTGATTGTTGCAATGTATTGGCGAGCATATCGGAGTGGTGATTTGAATCATCATACCTATCAGCTGAGGTTTATTGGGTATATTATTATTCCATTGGTTATTGCACTTGGAATTGGGGCAGTGTATAGTGTGGTGAAGTTATTTTGATGGTATCTATATGTCTATTGTTCAAGCGTTGGTTCTGGGGGTGGTGCAGGGAATTTCTGAATTTCTTCCTATTTCTTCATCAGGACATCTGATTTTGGTACCCGTCTTGTTTGGTTGGGATGTGCAGAGTCAGTTATTTGATATTATGGTGCATGTAGCGACGTTGGTCGCGGTGGTGATTTTTTTTCGCACCAAGCTTGTACGTATTCTAAAAGCACTTATTCAGTATCGTACGTCGTCACCTGATCGTACGCTTGGTATTGCTCTTATTGTCGCTACAGTTCCGGCAGCGTGTATTGGGTTTTTTTTCGGGGATGTGATTGAAAATGCAGTACGATTGCCTGTGTATGTGGCACTGAGTTTGATTATCGGTGCGATCGTATTGTGGAGTGCCGATCGATATCACGTGACACGGGTAGCCACTCCATATGAGGTAAAGGATATGAAAATTTCTCATGCCCTCGTGGTAGGGATTGCCCAGGTAATCGCATTTATTCCGGGTATGAGTCGTTCGGGAATGACGATAGCTGCAGGATTATTTCAGAAGTTTTCCAGGACAGCTGCTGCGGAATTTTCATTTTTGATGAGTATTCCTGTGATCGCGCTTGCCGGAGCATCGGCAGTTCGTGAGCTTGTTCGTAGTGGGGTGGGCGAAACATTGTCTCTGAGTGTGCTTGTGGTAGGGTTTGTATCAGCTGCACTTTCGGGACTATTATCCATTTGGCTCACTCTCGCGATTGTTAAAAAGTTGAGTTTTGCTCCCTTTGTAGTTTACCGTATTATTATTGGCAGTGTGATTTTGTATCTATTTGTATAGCTTGACCGATCGGCATCTATTTGGTATGATAAGTATGAAAAAACATACTTATTTTTTGTATGAAAAAAAAGACTACTCTTGATATGTGTGCGTTTCATGGCACCGCTTCGGTGGGTGAACGTGGCCAGATTGTAATTCCCAAAAAAGCTCGTGCAAAATTGGGCATTCAAAAAGGCGACGATTTTTTGGTAATTGAAAAAGAATCGATGATTTTACTGGTTCCGACCGATGTTGCAGAGACGATGCTTCACACACTTACAACTACACTTAAAAAAATACAAAATTAATTTCTTATACGTTTTATGACTACTCCGTCAGCTGGGCTTCCGTTACAGAAAAAATGGTACAAAAAAAAGTGGATTTATATTATTTTCATTCTTGTTTTTGTGATTGGTGGAACGGTGTTTACGCAATCTCGAAATACACAACAGCAACCACTATATGATACGGTGCGTGTAGAAAGAGGTGAGCTTACTCAGACGGTGGATGCTACTGGTAATATTCGTTCAGCAGATGAGCTTGATCTTAGATTTGAGTCTGCAGGAAAGATTGCAAAAGTATATGTGACTACGAATCAGGAGGTTCGTGCAGGGACGGTATTGGCTGATCTTGATTTGAGTGAGCTTAATGCGCGAATTGGGCAGGCTTCTGCGAGCGTGGGACAATCACAGGCAGTGCTTGAACAGATCAAAGTTTCTGGAAATGACGCGATTGCAAATGCAGAAGCTGCACTTCAAAAAGCTGAATTGAATTTGAAATTATCTGAGGGTGGAAGTGATAGTCAGATTATTCGTGATGCATACGCAGATGCTGTGGGACTTTTGATACAAACACAGACGTCAATTGCACAGGCGCTTACGCAGGCAGATAATATTCTTGGTATAGATAATTCATTTGCAAATGATTTATTTGAGGATGAGTTGGCGGTTCATAATATTGGACTGTTGTCTACTGCAGAGAGTCAATATGGGGTGGCGAGTGCTGATATGCGTACGTTTGATCAGCGTGTTAATACACTGTCTCTTCAATCATCACATAGTGACATAGATTCAGCGCTTTCAGTGGCTGAACGTGCGCTTACCTCTAGCCGATCATTATTATATAGTGTTGCGGAAGTGCTCAATGCTTCTCCGGTGGTAGGTGATCTGACACAGACACTTCTCGATGGATTCAAGTCTACTATTTCTGCAGAAAGAGCATCTCTCAGTACTCGATTTTCTGCACTGATTACTCAACGACAGTCAATTCAGAATGCAAAAAATAGTTATACTACTAATCGAGTATTGTTTGAGCAGGCAGAGCAAAATCTTCGAAATGTAAAAGAAAAAGTTGCTGCAGATATCGCAGCGTATGAAGCGTCGCTTCGTGGATCTCAAGCATCGGTCGGCGCTGCGGTTGCTACACGAAATCGTTCACGTATCATTGCTCCTATCTCGGGAACCGTTGCCAAAGTTGCGTTTAAGGCTGGTGAATTTGTAAGTTCACAAGATGCAGTGGTGAAATTAGTAAGTCCTCGATTTGAAGTAAAAGTGGATATTCCTGAAACGGATATTGTGAAGATTGTGACAGGTGTCTCGACAACGGTCACTCTCGATGCATATGGAAGTGAAGTTAAATTCAATGGCGTGGTGACTGAAATTGAAACAGGTGAAACGATCATACAGGATGTAGTGTATTATACTGTTACCGTAGTGATTGAAGAGAAAGATGGATATGAAATTTTGAATGGAATGACGGCTGATGTGGTATTTTATACTGAGAAAAAAGAAAATACATTATTTATTCCACAGCGTGCGTTGCGCACAGAAGATACCCGTAGATTTGTACGTGTACTTGAAGGTCTTGAAATTCGGGAAGTAGATGTCGAGACTGGTCTTCGTGGAGACGGTGGTATGATTGAGATTCTCTCTGGATTGGTTGAGGGTGATGAAGTGATAGTACGTGAGCGGGCTGAATAAGTGTATCTGCATATTTTGTGATTTTTTGTTGATGATATGGAGCATGCTTAAAAGACTGTGGAAGTGAGTTTTTTTATGATGCAATCTCCTTGCTTTCGGACCAATTTATTATATGTTTGATCTTGGGAAAATTTACACGGTGATTGGAGGAATTGCCGAAGAGCGGGGAATTCGTGCGTATGCTGTGGGTGGTTTTGTACGTGATCTTTTGATGCGTCGTGAATCAGTGAAAGATCTTGATGTGGTCGTAGAAGGAAGTGGGATTGAATTTGCACGATGGTTTGATGAGAAGGTGGAAGCTGAAGGGAGTTTGGTAGAATTTTCTGATTTTGATACTGCGCGGTATGTGTATACGACTGAGGATGAAGAGGGTCATAAGCACACTGTTTTCGAGCTTGAATTTGCAGGAGCACGGAGTGAGATATATGATGAACTTTCTCGTAAGCCAAAAGTTTCAACCACTACTCTTCATGAAGATTTAACGCGACGTGATTTTACTGTAAATGCGATTGCACTTCCTATTGGAGTCAATGGATTGGGAAGTGAGGTAGTCGATCCTTTTGATGGGGCTATTGATATCGAGAAGAAGATTTTGCGTACTCCACTTGATCCAGATATTACCTTTTCTGAAGATCCCCTTCGTATGATGCGGGCGGCCCGTTTTGCTTCTCAGCTTGGTTTTACGATTGAACATCATACCTATGATGCGATTGCTCGGAATCGGTCACGATTGAAGATTGTCTCAAAAGAACGTATTTGTGAAGAATTTTTCAAACTTCTTGCAACACCTGTCCCCTCGGTGGGCTTGTATATTCTCTATAACACAGGACTTATCAATGAATTTTTGCCTGAAGTAAGTGAATTGAATGGTGTCGAGGAATTGTATGGACATCAACATAAAAATAATTTGGTGCATACGTTCAAAGTGGTTGATAATATCGCTGAGCGAACTGATAATGTGTTATTGCGTTTTGCTGCTTTGATGCATGATATTGGAAAACCAGGAACCAAATCGTTTGTACCTGGTCGTGGGTGGGCATTTGATATGCATGAACATTTGGGAAAAAAAATTGTACGTGATGTGGGGCGCAGGCTTCGTATGAGTCGTGATGATATCGAGTATGTGGCGTTGCTTGTTCGCTGGCATCAACAGCCTATTTCTTTGATGGATGAGGGGGTTACCGATAGTCCGGTACGTCGTCTTATTGTAAATTTGGAAGATCATCTTCAGGATTTACTTACTCTTTGTCGGAGTGATATCACCACTGGGAATCCGTATAAACTCAAGAAGCGTCTGAAGAATTATGATTATCTTGAGAAACGAATTGCAGAGGTGATTGAAAAGGATAAACTTCGTGCGTTTCAATCTCCGGTTCGAGGAGAAGAAATAATGGAGCGTACCGGTTTGCGAGCTGGTCCCACTGTGGGAAAGATCAAGAAACGGATCGAAGATGCTATCCTTGATGGAGAAATTCCACATGACTATGATGCTGCACGTGTATATTTTGACACGATAAAAGATGAGTATTTGCGTAATGCTGAAGAATGGGAACGGGGTGAGACGGAACTTAAAATTCAAAATTCAAAACCCAATGTGTAAACTAAAAATTTTAGTTACAGTTTTGAATTTTATGTTTTGAGCTTTGAACTTATTTGTATGCCTAAACTTATTGAAGTTAAAAATTTAAAGAAGCACTATCAAAACGAAGAGGTGATTACACATATTCTACATGGTGTCACGTTTGATATTGATAAAGGTGAATTTGTCTCTATCATGGGACCGTCGGGTTCAGGAAAATCCACCTTGATGCATATTTTGGGTTTTCTTGATACCTTGTCGGAAGGCTCTTTTTTCTTTGAAGGTGTGGATGTAGGTATGCTGTCTGGTGATCAATTGGCGTATATGCGTGGTAGAAAGATTGGGTTTGTTTTTCAGGCATTCAATTTGCTCAATCGCTCGACTACACTTGAAAATGTCATGCTTCCACTTCTGTATACTGATGTACCTAAAAAAGAACGTATTCAGCGTGCTACTGAATTGCTCGAACGAGTAGGGCTTGGTCATCGTCTCAATTATACTCCAGGCAAGCTTTCTGGAGGAGAAAAACAACGTGTAGCAATTGCACGTGCACTTGTGAATAATCCTGAAGTTATATTTGCTGATGAGCCTACAGGAAATCTTGATTCAAAATCTGGTCAGCAAGTCATGAAAATCTTACAAGAATTGAATGATGCAGGTCATAGTATTATTTTGGTTACTCACGAGAAATACACTGCTGAGCATGCAAAACGTATTATTCGATTAAAAGATGGTTTGATTGAATCTGATCGTGTGGTTGCACAGCGACAACGTGCAGTCGAGGGTAATGATCTCATGAAGTAATGTATGAATATTATTGAAAGCACGACGAGTGCCTGGAATATTATTACTCGGAATAAGGCTCGATCTTTTTTGACCATGCTGGGTATTGTTATTGGTGTCATGGCAGTAATTATTGTAATGTCTGTTGGTGCTGGTGCGCAAAGTCTTATTATTAATCAGGTGAAAGGGTTGGGTTCAAATCTGGTTGTGGTGTTGCCAGGTGCGTCTGAGGAGGATGGTCCACCTGCTTCTGCGCTAGGGATTGTAATCACTACGTTGACATATGAAGATGGGCAGGCGATTATGCGAGATGCCTGTCAGTGTATTGAAGATTTGGCGGTGTATACTACCGGTAACGACATTATTACTGCAGATGACACGACAATTCGTGGAAATTATACTGGTACGAGTGCTGCGTATATTGATGTTGAAGATACGGAAGTGCTTACCGGTAGATTTTTTTCAGAAGATGAGGAGAAAAGTTATGCGACTGTTGCAGTACTTGGTTCAGGTATTCGTGATGAATTATTTGGAGATGAGGATCCACTTGGTAAACGTATTAGAATTGGTAAGGTAAATTTTACCGTTATTGGCACGATGAAAGAGCGTGGAGTAAGTGGTTTTCAGAATCAGGATAATCAGTTATTTATTCCGATTAGTACTGCACAAAAATTGTTATTAGGAATTAATCATGTGAATTACATTCGCATGAAAGTGGATGTTCCAGAAAATGTGGAGGTCGCTATGGAAGATGTGCGACAAATACTTCGTGATCGACACGATATCAAGCCTGATGAATCGCCTGATTTCTCGGTACGTTCGATGGCACAAGGGTTGGATGCGCTCACGAGTATTACCAATGCTTTGAAATTCTTTTTGGTGGCGATTGCAAGTATCGCATTGGTGGTCGGTGGATTTGGTATTATGAATATCATGCTTGCTACGGTGCAGGAACGTACTCGTGAAATCGGACTTAGAAAAGCAGTTGGTGCTACTTCACGACAAATTACATTTCAATTCTTGATTGAGTCGATGGTTATTACATTTGTCGGTGGAACTATCGGTATTCTATTGGGTGTATTGATTTCGGTGCTCGTCGCAGTAGTTGCTCAGCAGATGGGTTATTCATGGGATTTGGTAATTACGACAAGCTCGATTTTATTAGGATGGGGGGTATCGGTAGGTATCGGACTTGTATTTGGTATTATACCTGCTCGTCGAGCGAGTATGCTCAATGCGATCGATGCATTGCGTTACGAATAATTCTATATGGTATTCAAAGATTTATATAGCATGGCGTTTGGTGCGCTCTTGCGTCAAAAGATGAGAACTGTGCTTACGGTTATTGCGCTAAGTATTGGTATTGCTTCGGTTGTGATTATCGTGTCTGCTGGCAAAGGGCTTGAGTCTATGGTATTGGGTGAGCTCGATATTTATAGTCCTAATACATTGAACATTGAAGTCCGTGTTCCAGGCAAGGGAGGGGGAGGCAGTGCTACAAGTATGGCAAGTGGTGTGACCATAACCACACTCAAGAATTCTGATATGGATGCGATTATGAGGCATCCAAATATTTCTGTTGCGTATAATTATGTTACGAGTCAGCAGGTGATTAAGTATCGGGAACAAAATAAAACTGTTACGGTTTTTGGGTATGGAGCATATGCGGCAGAAGTCGATACTATCAAAATTTCTGAAGGTAGATTTTATACTCCTGAAGAAGAGGCTGCCTTGGCACAGGTAGTATTTATCGGGGCAAAGATAAAAGAAGATTTTTTTGGTGATGACACTGCGGTGGGGAAAAGCATTTTTATCAAAGGAAAGTCATTTCGAGTGGTAGGTGTACAAGAGCCAATGGGTGCGAGTTTTGGTTTTGATATGGATTCGGTGATTTATATCCCTACTCAGACATTGCAAAAGAGGTTTTTGGGTACTGATTATGCGATGGGTATCAATGCGCATGTGATTGATATGAATCAGATTGATACGACCAAAGAAGATGTCGAAATTCTTCTTCGTGAGCGTCATGATATTACCGATCCTGATAAAGATGATTTTGAAGTTTCGACGATGGTCGAGATTCGAAGTACACTTGAGACGGTGATTGGTGGAATCACCTTATTATTGATTGCACTAGTGTGTATTTCTCTCGTAGTAGGTGGGGTAGGTATTACGAATATCATGTACGTTACGGTAGCTGAACGAACATTTGAGATCGGTCTTCGTAAATCTCTCGGTGCTCGATCAAAAGATATTTTACTTCAGTTTTTGACTGAAGCAACTCTGCTTACATTTAGTGGTGGAGTGGTCGGTGTGATTGTGGGTATATTGATTTCGTATCTGGTGTATATTGTTGCTACAAATATTGGACTAGATTGGGTGTTTTCTATTCCACTGTATTCAGTTGTTCTTGCGCTTGTGTTTTCTACTGCAGTTGGTCTATTTTTTGGACTATATCCTGCGCGCAAAGCTTCACTACTTAATCCAATTGATGCGCTGAGGAAGGAATAGTTGATTGCGGGAGTAGATGTTTTGACTTTATGATAGAATTTCGGCTATACTGTATATACTATGTTATCCTATATTTGGAGTGAATTATTGTACCAGCCACTATTTAATGTACTTATTTGGTTATACAATAATGTTACCGATCATAATATGGGATGGTCGGTAATTCTTCTTACCGTGGCATTGCGTGTAGTCATGCTTCCGCTGTCTGTTATTTCTGAATATAATACGGTCAAAAATCAAGAACTCAATGCTGAAATCGAGAAGATGACTGCTGATTTCAAATATGATCCTGTTTTACGAAAAGAACAGATACGAAAGTTGATTAAAGCTCGACGAGTGCATCCGTGGTCAAAGACGCTTGGACTCGCACTTCAATTACTTGTTTTGCTGTTGTTGTATCAAGTGTTTTGGCGTGGAATTACGGGAGAAAAATTGATTACCTATTTGTATGATTGGGTGGATTTTCCAGGAACGATCAATGTCATGTTTTACGGCTTTAATTTGGGGGCGTATCATGATATAGTGTGGTCGGGAATTGTTGCGATTCTCATTTTGGTCGAAATCTATTTAGAGGTTCGTCGTAGTAAGAAAGTTCCTACGAAATCAGATTTACTGTATTTTATCTTGTTTCCGCTTGCAACATTCTACATACTATGGCTCCTTCCAATGGTAAAATCACTCTTTGTATTGACCTCAATCGTTTTTTCTGCTATAGTCAATCCTTTATTGCATGCTGCAATGAAGCCTAAAAAAACAGAACACACCTAGTGTCATCATTAATATCACTTTATGGCTGAATCATCGCTCGACAAACTCATGTATTCATTTGTAATGGAGGATGTACTTAAGGGTTTGTTTATTTATGTACCACCAGGATATGTGGCGTGTGTGTATGATCTTGGTCGTGGGGTATTGAAAAAGGTATTGACCCCCGGTCTTCATTTCAAGATTCCATTTTGGCAGAAGGCAAAATTGTTTAATACCCAGACACTTGAGTATGGTATTTCTCGACAGTTTAATAGTAGCAATCAGAAAGCGATGGGGGATATACCGATTGCTGCGGTGACTCATGATAATCGACGCATTGCGGTCGAGGGTACGATTTTGCTTCGTCTTGATATACATCAAATTCCGATGATTTGGCAGACGATTGGTGAAGATTTTGTGGAGAAAATTATTCGTCCTACTATCCGCAGTCGTATGCGTATGGTGGCGACCCGATTCAATTATGAAGATTTGGTAGGAGGTAAGCGTGATGCGGTAGAAACTGAAGTGAAAAATGAACTTGAGCGAATTTTCTACCCACGAGGGATTTATGTAGAAAATATTCTTCTGTCTGAGATTTCTCAGGTGAGTGGATCTAGTGGTGGAGATGGGGCGAAGAAAGAAGAGCATGGAGGAAATTTTTAATATTTCTTTATGAGTGAGAACGTGATTCAGAGACGGAATGAGTCAGTGTATCATACTGAGGAGTTGTCAAAAGACCATGATACAAAAGAAGAAGAGAAAATTTTAGAAAATTTGCGTTCCAATTCTTATTTTATTCGTCTTTGTAAAGGTTTTTCTCGTTATCAAGAACTACTTGGTTCGTCGAGTGTGCTTCCTGAAGAAAAAAAAGTGATTTTGGAACGAATGCATATATTACATGGAGTTGGAGAGATTAATGTTGATAAGCATAACAAAAATGTTTTAAATGTAGAGCCTCTAAATGTAGACGATATATTTAAGTATGCGTTACAGCACGCAGAAGATGGTACATTTGATCAAGAAAACTTTCTTCAATACATACGTAAAAATAATGATATTTTATTGGGTCTTTCTGATGAATGGAATCCTAAAAGTGGGGATAGTAAACTAGGAGAGTATGAGTATGTAAACAGTCTGGTTGCTTTTACCAGGAAAGATGAGCAAACGATATCTCTTCATATTCTTCCTGCTGGAACTTTGCAATCCACTGAACTTGTTTTTAAAATTGTGCAAGGTTTTAAAGAAATTGCTCAACAGATTAAATCAGGTGCTATCTCTTGTGAGTTTGTAGAAATGAAATCATGGATGTTGGGCAGAGGTCTTGAAGGTAAAATTAAGCCTTTGTTTGCTAAACTTGGTAATGTTGATATTGAAGATATTGATCAGAGCGATGATGATGTGGTCGATATTCAACGATTAGCTTTATTGTTCAATACCAAATCTCTTGATACTTATTTACGCACCGGAGAGAAGCCAGAAGTTAGAGCTGCTTACATAGAAAGTCAGAAATTTGTCCAAGCTTTTACGGTTTAACTAGAATTTATTTTTCTTAAAGAGGCTCTTGACAGCCTCTTTTTTATAATGCTATATTATCACTCAGAGAATAAGAGTGCTAATATGCTTACCCCTCGAAAAGAAGAAATTCTTACCTATATTGTAGAGACCTATATACGCGATGCCGAACCTATCGGCTCGAAATTGATGTCTGAGGATGCTGCGCTTGGTGTTTCTGGTGCCACACTTCGCAATGAGATGCGTGAGCTTGAGGAGGCTGGACTCCTGACCCATCCCCATACTTCATCGGGAAGAATTCCCACAGAGGCAGGGTATCGGTATTATGTAGAGCAGCTTATGAAGCCAGAGGTAATTGGCAAGCGTGTATTTGATAAGATTACTACAATGCTTGAACAGTATGATGAGCGTGAACGAAGATTGAAATTATTTGCACGCATGGCTTCTGAGATGTGTGGTACCGCAGTAATTGTGTTGTCAAAAAAAGATTCATTGTATTATACGGGCATTTCACAGTTCTTTTCGCAGCCAGAGTTCAAGGATTATTCGTTTACGGTATCTATGTCTGGAATATTTGATGCGTGTGAAGAGGTGATTCCCGCTTTGTATGTAGAATACAGAGATACTCAGCCGAAGATTATGATTGGTTCTGATAATCCATTTGGGGCAATGTGCAGTATTGTGGGTAAGAAATTAGAAGATGGTGCGTTTATTGCAGTATTAGGCCCTCTTCGCATGAGATACAGTAGGGCATTTGCATTACTGGATCATACTAATGAATTATTTTAATTTTGTATCTAAATATAGTATGAGTGATGAATCACACGGAACAACTAATCATGAAGAATCTCTGAATACGCAGCCACAATCTGATCTTGAAAAATTGATGCAGGAGTGTCAGGAATACAAATCGGGTTGGCAACGAGCAGTGGCTGATTATCATAATCTCAAGAAGGAAACAGAGGCTCGAAAAGTAGAGCTTTTCCAATGGAGTGAAGAACAGATCGTGAATGAATTTATCCCTGTATACGATAATTTCAAGAAAGCATTTGAACATCATCCTGAATTGGATATTTCTGATGAATTTCATAAGAAGGTTAAGGGTTGGGTTGATGGGATCGGATTTATCAAAAAACAATTTGAAGATGTGTTGAAGAATCATGGAGTAGAAGAGATCAAGACCGATGGTGTGTTTGATACGCAGTATCATGAAGTGGTCGCTGAAGAAGAGCATGAATCTGAATCAGGGTCGATTATTCGTGTAGTGGATTCTGGATATTTGATGCGAGGAAAAGTGATCAAGGTTGCGAAAGTGGTTGTTTCGAAAGGAAAAAGCTCAAACGAAAAGGTATAAGAAATTATAGATATAATTTTTAAGCTCAACGCATATCGAACGGTATGTGTTGAGAACAGGA
Organism: Candidatus Magasanikbacteria bacterium UBA922; assembly: GCA_002293825.1. Taxonomy (GTDB): domain Bacteria; phylum Patescibacteriota; class Patescibacteriia; order Magasanikbacterales; family UBA922; genus UBA922. The sequence goes on from DBDW01000003.1 coordinate 42,693, forward strand.
GAACAGCATATGTCTCTCACACGCTGGATCCCTATGGATCCATTTGCCGAGATGGACGAGCTCATGCGCTCTCTTCCATCGCTTCCCGGCTCATCACTTGCATCACAGCGCGCATTTATTCCACCGGTCGATGTCTATGAGACCAAGGATATGGTCGTCGTAGAAACCCAGCTTCCAGGCATCAATCCCGATGAAGTCGAGGTGAGTGTGGAAAATGGTATGCTCCATATCAAGGGTGAGCACAAGCGAGAGCACGAGGTCGAGGAGAAAAATTATTATCGAAAAGAGGTGCGCAGCGGATCATTTTATCGCCAAGTTCCTCTCCCGACAGAGGTGCAGGAGGCAAAGGTTGCTGCTGAATTTGCAAATGGGATATTGAAGATTACATGTCCCAAGGCGGAGACGGCAGAGAAAAAGAAAGTGAGTGTAAAAATACACACTAAGGATAAAAATTGATAGAAACTAATAGGAAGAAGGTTCAGCTTTCTATTAGTACTTGAGCCGCTTTGCTTGACTGTCTCACAGAAGCGCTCTGTACAAGTGCTTATACAGTCGAGCAAAGGGTTCTGGTTCTATTTATGTCTATTTTAATATTATGAGTAAGAATCGTGATTTTGGAAATTCTCAGGAAATTCAGTCTTCAAAAGAAATTAAGAATTTTCGTGAGTTTGTTTTGAATAAATGGACAGCACTTTTTACCGCCATGACTGCACTTACTGGATATAGTGTTTCTTCTCCTGAAAAAAAAGTTTTCATTGAATCAAAAAATTTGTCAGATAATCCAGAATTATTGAAAAATGTTGACATGTCTTTAAATGTTATTGGTGAGGCTTTTTTGGATAAAAAAAATAGAGAAACATTTTCTAAAACTAATCAAGAACGTTTAGAGCTTGAAGAAATTTTTAAAATTATTCAGCGGGAACACGGATGGTATGGTCAAGCTGGTTCTGAAGAAGAGATTATTGATTTTTCATTAATTAAAGAAAACACTAATCGTGTAGAAGAATTGGCTGTTGATCAGGCATTAAAGGAGACATATCAAAAAATTTTTGATGTACTTCCTAATAAAAATTTTAATCTTACACCTAAAAATTATGGTGTCGAAGAATTTCTTATTTCTGATACAAAAAATAATTTTAAAGCAGAGTTAGTTGTAGAACATGAAGAGGGTGACACGGGATATGATGTTTCTTCTAAAGAAAGTTATACTTTGTCGGTTGATTTTGAAGGCCAAAAAGAATATTTTAATGTTGATTCTTTGCCTGAATTTTCAAAAATGCTTTCTCATATTTATGACTTGTTTTGTTTATGGACACAATATAAAGATGGGCTTATAACTAAAGAACAGTATGAATTAAATAAAGAGAATATGAAAAATCGTTAGTTTTATTTTTAATTTTTTTCTACGTTTAATAGTACACATATCATTAATACATATATGCCAAAAATTTTAGGAATTGATCTTGGAACAACTAATTCATGTGTCTCGATTATCGAGGGTGGGCAACCAAAGGTGCTTGAGAATAAAGAGGGAAATCGAACTACTCCGTCTGTCGTGGCAAAGACTAAAACAGGTGAGATTCTCGTGGGACAGCTTGCAAAGCGTCAAGCTGTGACAAATCCTACTAATACGATCTTTTCGGTAAAACGATTGATTGGGCGTCGTCCGAATGATAGCGAGGTTGAGGTTACTAAAAAGCATGTACCGTATGTAATTGTTCCTGATGGAGAAAAGGTGAAGGTAAAAATGGGTGAAGAAAATCATACACCACAAGAAGTGTCTGCGATGATTCTTCGTAAATTGAAGACTGATGCAGAAGAAAAATTGGGAGAAAAAATTGAAGAAGCGGTTATCACGGTGCCTGCGTATTTTGACGATTCTCAGAGACAGGCTACCAAAGATGCGGGAGAAATCGCAGGACTCAAAGTTCGTCGTATTATCAATGAACCTACTGCAGCGGCATTTGCATATGGATTCGATAAGTCAAAAGATCAGAAAATTGCAGTTTACGACCTTGGTGGAGGAACATTTGATATTTCAATTCTTGAAATTTCTCATGATCATGAGGATGGAAATTCTACGGTCGAAGTGAAGTCAACCAATGGAGATACGCATCTTGGTGGAGATGATTTTGATCAGCGTATTATTCAGTGGATTTTGGAAGAGTTCAAGAAGACCGAAGGGATCGATCTTTCGAAAGATCCGCTTGCGTTGCAGCGTATCAAGGATGCTGCTGAAAAAGCAAAGAAAGAACTCTCAAGCACTGCTGAGACTGAAATCAATGAACCATTTATCACTGCAGGAGCAGAAGGTCCCAAACATTTGAATTTGAAACTTTCACGAGCAAAACTTGAGGAATTGGTGATGGATTTGGTGGAAAAAACCATGATTCCAGTGCAAAAAGCAATTGATGATTCTGGTATCAAAAAAGAAGATATTCAGGAAGTGATTCTTGTTGGTGGTATGACTCGTATGCCACTCGTTATCAAAAAAGTAGAAGAATTTTTTGGTAAGAAACCAAATGCGAGTGTGAACCCTGATGAGGTGGTGGCGGTAGGTGCTGCGATCCAGGCAGGGCAGCTCCAGGGGGATCTTGGTAAAGATATCTTGCTTCTCGATGTTACGCCGCTTTCGCTTGGACTTGAGACGATGGGAAGTGTGATGACGAAATTGATTGAGCGAAATACCACTATTCCTACGAGTAAATCACAAGTATTTTCCACTGCAGCTGACAATCAGCCAAGTGTAGAAATCAATGTATTGCAAGGTGAACGCGAGATGGCGGTAGATAATAAATCTCTCGGACGATTTATTCTCGATGGAATTCCACCGGCTCCTCGTGGTGTGCCTCAGGTAGAGGTTACCTTTGATATCGATGCAAATGGTATTCTCAGTGTCAAAGCAAAGGATAAGGCAACAGGCAAAGAGCAGTCAATCAGAATCGAAGCATCGTCTGGTCTCTCGAAAGAAGAAATCGAAAAAATGAAGAAAGACGCTGAAATGCACGCGGCTGATGACAAGAAAAAGCGTGAACTTATCGATGTGCGTAATACTGCAGATACGATGATTTATACGACTGAAAAAATGATGAAAGAAGTAGATGAGAAAAAGGTTTCAGTTACTGATGAAGAGAGGCAAAAAGTTACTGAAACGTTGGCAAAAGTAAAAGAAGTGAAAGACACTGATGATGTGGAAGCGATCAAGAAGGCTGCTGATGAATTATCTACTGCAGCACAGGTGGTAGGTGCGAAGATGTATCAGGCAGAACAAGCCAAAGCAGGTGAGCAAAAAAGTGCCGACAATACGTCACAAGATGCAAAAGATGAAGGTCCGATTGAGGGAGAAGTGGTGGATGATAAGAAATAGTGATAGACTGTACTAGCTGGGAATAATCCCGGCTAGTTGTTTTTCTATAATATGTCCTCAAAAGATTATTACAAAATATTGGGAGTAGAGAAGAGTGCGAGTGCTGAAGAGATCAAGAAAGCGTTTCGTAAGCTTGCACATAAATATCACCCAGACAAACAAGGTGGGGATGAGGCAAAGTTCAAAGAAGTGAACGAGGCTTTTCAGGTGCTCGGAGACGAGGGTAAGCGAAAGCAATATGATCAATTTGGTGCTGATTTTAATCAGCAAGGTGGATTTGGTGGAGGGATGAGTTGGGAAGATTTCATGCGAGCTACTCGTGGACAGGGGGCGGGAAATGGTGGTTTCAGTGGAAACTTCGGTGGATTTGATTTTGGAGATATTTTTGGCGACATGTTTGGAATGGGAGGTAATCGTGGTGGTCGTCAGCGGAGAGGTGGAGATATACAGGTCGATATTGAGCTTGATTTCAAAGAAGCCGCGTTTGGTGTGGAACGTGAGATTAAGCTTACTAAAAACAATGCCTGTGACGTGTGTGATGGATCAGGTGCTGAACCAGGGACGCGATTGAGTGAATGTGGTGAATGTAAAGGTCAGGGACAGGTGCGACGGGTACAGCAAACTATTTTAGGTGCAATGCAGTCGGTCGTAGTGTGTCCAAAGTGTAGCGGTGCTGGGAAATTTCCTGAAAAAAAATGTAAGCATTGTGGAGGAGATGGAATTGTCCGTTCTGAATCAAAATATACGGTAAAGATTCCCGCTGGAATCTCTTCTGGTGAGGCAATTCGATTGTCTGGAAAAGGTGAGAGTGCGGGTGCAGGAGCACAACCAGGTGATCTCTATGTACGTGTGCATGTGCGAGATCATGCAGGCTGGGAACGAGATCAGTATGATGTACATAGTGAAATCACGATTACATATCCTCAGGCTGTTCTTGGTGATACTGTTCCTGTCGAGACACTGGATGGTGAGAAAAAGATTGCGGTTCCCGAGGGTGTCCAGCCAGGACAAGTGATTCGTCTTAAGGGTTTGGGAATTACCAGACTTCATGGGTCTGGTAGAGGAGATCATTACGTGCATGTAAAACTAGATGTTCCAAAGAAAATTTCTAAATCTGTGAAGAAATTGATCGAGGAACTCAGGAATGAGTTGTAAGTTTTGTAGGATAAAAAATCCTCCCAATTACGGGAGGATTTTTGTTATTGTTGATTGATTGCATTGACTACTGGATCGATATTGAGCATGCCATAGCTGAATACGTGTTGCTGGCCATTATCGAGTGTGAGAATTGCTTTTTTTGAGAAGAAACTTTTCTTTGCCTCGACTGATTTGATTTTTTCTTTTGGAATCACGATATAGGCTTCTGATCCTGATTTTACATAGAGTACTTCGTCTACAATGCCTTGTGCAGATACATCAAATTTTGCATCATAGATTAGGCGTTTGTTTGTCACGGTGAGTTTGCCATTGTATACACCACCTGTTGGCGGGGTGTATACGAGTGTCCATGAATTAATGATCGATTCTCCTTGTCCGAGTTCTAGTTTCATAGCCATGTGTATTAAGTGATAAATCTAGGTATATCTATTTCTAGGTATTTGAGAATATTGTATCGATCATTTTTTTGACTGTCAACTAGTACATACCATGATCGAGCACTCGATTCACTTCTGCATCAGCGTCTTTATTGTGTGCACGAAGCACATGAGAAACTCGAACACGTTTGAATTTCTGCATTTCATTCCATGCGTCGATAAACAGTTTTTGTAGTGTGGGTTCTTTTACTTTCCAGCGTCTATTGAGTTGTTCTACTACGAGTTTACTATCTGCAACACAGTCCACTTCATCTGCACCCAATTCGTGTGCTTTTTTCAGACCTGAAATAATTGCCATATATTCTGCATAATTGTTGGTCTGTTTGCCGAGATAATCACCGAATGCACTTACGGTTTTCCCGTGTTCGTCTTTGATGACGACTCCGGTCGCTGCTGGTCCTGGATTTCCTCGAGCACCTCCGTCGGTATAGATGGTTAGTTTCATAGGTTTTCTGATTAATTCGGTTTGTGAATACCTGTCTCTGGTTTTCGTAAGTCGACAATTGTTAATTGTAATTCTCGATTACCATTCCACTCATTCACATCGATTTCAAATACTATGTCAATTGTATCACCTGGGCGTAATACGGTACACCAATTGGTCGAAGCGTTCTCACTACATAGACTCCAGCCGATGGTTTTGCGTATTTTGTGCGTACGGTGCTTTACCATGAGACGGAGATGTTTTCCTTCTTTTCCTACGGGTTGCATTTGGTGAATGGTGACGCCACGTGCCATGTATTTTGGTTTTTCATTTGCCACACCGAATGGTTTGAATTTATCGAGAATATCGAATAATTCCCAGTTTACGTCTTCGAGATCGATTTCTGCGTCAATTTGTACTGAAGGCTCTATGTCGACATCTTTGGTCTTTTTTCTAAACGCTTCATTGAGTGCTTCTTTGAATTCTTTTAGTTTCTCTTTTGCGATGAGTGTAAAACCGCATGCCATAGGATGGCCTCCAAATTTCAAAAAAAACTGAGGCATTTCTTGGAGTGTTTCGATCATGTTGAATCCGGGAACACTTCGACCCGATGCTACGACGACACCTTCATTTTCAGCACAAACAATGGTAGGTTTGTGATATTTTTCTTTGAGTCTGCTTGCGATAAGTCCTACGAGTCCTGGTGCCCAACCATGTCCACAGACGACGATGACAGGGCTGTCCATATCTTCTTCTGCTTTTTTGATACTTTCTTTGACGAGTTCATCCGTAAGTTTTTGTCGGTCTTTGTTATTGGTATTTAGTTCAAAAGCTAGGTCAATTGCATCTGTACCCTTGTCTGCAATCATGAGATGAAAAGCAGTGTTTGCGTGGTTCATTCTTCCCGCAGCATTGATTCGTGGGGCGATTTGAAATCCAATTGTTTCGGTTGTGATTTCTCGTTTTTTACCTTCACCTTCTTCTATAAAACGAGCCTCGAGAAGGAGTTTTTGTAGACCCAGTCTACGAGTGTGGTTCAATACGATTAGACCATATTTGGTCAGGGTGCGTGATTCTCCAATTAGTGGTACCATGTCGGCTACGCTTGCGATAGCGACCATATCAAGTAGCCATTTTTCGTGCGACTCATGTGTTTTTCCATTTGGAAGAGTGGGGTGTTTTTCTTTGTGTGTTCGCATGATACCTTGCACCAATTTGAATGCTACTCCTCCTCCTGCGAGGTTTTTGTCGGGATATTGTTCTCCTGGTACACGAGGATGAATGATGGCGTATGCTTGTGGAGGTGTCTCGGGAACTGCGTGATGATCGGTAATGATGACGTCGATTCCAGCTTCCTGTAGTCTTTGTACTTCTGCTACATTACTCACACCACAGTCACAGGTAATGAGTAGTTGTACGTTGTTTTTTATGAGTGTCTCTGCAGTATTCATGTTGAGACCATACCCATCGAGTTCGCGGTGGGGGATAAATACGTCTGTTTTAGTGGACCCAAGTGCTCGTAGGGTAGATACTAAAATTACTGACGCTGACACACCGTCTGCATCATAGTCACCGTGAACAATTATAGATTCCTGATTTTCTATTGCTCGTAAAATTCGTTCTATTGCACGATTCATGTCTCGAAAGAGGAATGGGTCATAAATGTCTCTTTCATAGTCAGGATTGAGAAATTCATCGATCTGTTGCTGCGTTCTCATGTTTCGGTGATACAGTAACCGTGCGACAATGGGAGGTAGTTCGGGGTGCTCTTCCATGAATTGTAGTGGAGGATCAGGTAGTACTACCCATTTTTTTTGCATATACAATAAATAACAACACTTCACATGTCATCCCTGCGAACGCAGAGAGTGTACTTTTTGTGTTTCTAGATTTTCGTTTCCCAATGATGTTGAGGATATGTTTCGCAGGAACAAGTGCCATGGTTTAGTAGTAGAACGCTGGCATTACTGTAAAGAAGAGCATGGCAAATACGGCAATGACACTGATGATCGTCCAGAGTATTTTCATTTTTTTACTTCCGTACATATATATTGATTTAGACTAATTAAAATTGATTGCGTAGATGTTACACATATCCGATACATCTCGAAGTATCTGTGGGGTCACTGTTAGCGTTTCAGTACAGCGAGATATGCATCGGTCGGAATATTCACTTTTCCCTTACTCATACTCAACATTTTTTTCTTTCCCTTCTTTTGTCGGTCGAGCAGTTTGTTTTTTCGAGTTACATCACCACCGTATAGTTTTGCGGTAACATCTTTTCGAAGTGCTGAAATGCGTTCGCTTGCAACAATTTTTCCTCCGATTGCAGCTTGAATTTTGATTACAAATTGTTCACGATCGAGGGTGTCTTTGAGTACCTCGACAATTCTTTTTCCTGCTCGATGTGCATCATCTTCCCACACGAGTGTAGCAAGTTCTTCCACGATCTCATCTGCGATGAGAATATCGAGTTTTACCACGTTTGCTTTTCGATATTCTTTGTAGTCGTAATTGAGACTTGCGTATCCGCTCGAAACAGATTTTAGTTTATCATAAAAGTCAGTGATAAGCGATGCGAGAGGCATGTCATAGTGGAGCATGGCACGAGTCCCTGCGCCTGTGCTCAAATATTCGGTATTTTTGTATATTCCTTTGCGCTCTGCAATAAGCCCCATGATATTTCCAATATATTCTTGTGGGGTGATAATGTCGACAGTCATCCACGGCTCTTCGATGTGTTCTATTTTTTGGACTTCGGGCAAGTCTTGGGGACTTTTGATGATAAGACTTTCACCATTTGTCTTGAATACATGATATGCAACACTTGGAATGGTGGCGATGATCGATAATCCGAATTCACGCTTGAGGCGCTCCTGAAAAATTTCGAGATGAAGCATTCCGAGGAGTCCGCATCTGAATCCAAATCCTAATGCTTGCGAATGTTCGGGTTCATAATATAGTGCTGAATCACTGAGTTTGAGCTTGTCTACTGCCTCACGAAGTATTTTGTAATCATCTCCTTCGCGTGGAAAAATACCTGCGAATACCATTGGTTTTACTTCTTTGTATCCGGGCAATGCTTCGGTTGCAGAAAATTTTCCGTGTGTAATGGTGTCACCTACGCGCACTTCGCCCAATTCTTTCACTCCACTTGTGATGTATCCGATTTGTCCGTTTTCGAGTATACCGTCTGAGGTCATCTGTGGTGCGTAGTGTCCGATATCGAGCACTTCTCCTTCGGCGAGTGTACCCATGAATTGTATCGGATCACCTTTTTTCAACTCTCCGTCTTTCATACGGATCGCAGCTACGATTCCACGATAGTCGTCGTAGAATGAATCGAAAATCAGGGCACGTGGAGGCTGTTCTTTTGTTTCTTTTGGTGGGGGGATACGTGTGATTACTTCATCGAGTAGTTCTGGTACACCTACACCAGTTTTTCCAGAACAGGTAAGAATTTCTTCACGTGTACAGCCGAGTAGATGAATAATTTCCGCTGCAACCTTGTCTGGGTCAGCGTTTGGTAAATCAATTTTATTCATCACTGGAATAATAGTGAGGTTTTGATCAATTGCTAAATATAAGTTTGCAATTGTTTGAGCTTGCACACCCTGGCTTGCGTCAACGAGGAGTATTGCTCCTTCGACTGCAGCAAGAGATCGAGATACTTCGTAGGTGAAATCTACGTGGCCTGGGGTATCAATAAGATTGAGTGTGTAGCCTTTGTATTTCATTCTTACGGGCTGGAGTTTGATCGTGATACCACGTTCTTGTTCCAATTCCATCTGATCGAGGAGTTGTGCACGCATGTTGCGTTTTTCTACGGTATTGGTAACTTCAAGCAATCGATCTGCAAGGGTCGATTTGCCGTGATCAATGTGGGCGATGATACAGAAATTCCGGGTTTGCATAATTCGGGCTTCAAAGGTCTAAAATGCGTATAATACTTATTTAGCTTAATAGAGCTAAATTTTTGTTATTTTTTCTAGACTTATAGTAGCGAATTCTTATAGAAAAAGCAAGGATTGACAAAATGGTGTAGGGTTTTTGTTTAGGACTAATTATTATTTTTCTACACTACCGATTTCTACGTCAGCAGATTTGAGTTTGAACCATTTTCGTTTGAAACTTTCCATAAAGATTTCCATTTCTTCCACACGGAGGAGGTGGCAGATGAATCCGTAGATTAGAATGCCGGCTATTCCTGAAATAATTCCTTGAGTGAAAATACCGACGAAGGTGTTTATGTTTAACATATTGCCAAGCGTATATTTGAATCCCTGAATTACAATTCCCATGCCAATCACTGCAATAGATACTTTTGCAAGTAGATTCACGATGGTCGACTCTTTGAGTGAGCCGATTGATCGGTGGAGGAGCATCCAGAGTACAGCAGTTTGTATGACTGTACTCAGTGAGTAGCCAGCGACTAATCCTACGATTCCATAGCGTGGGGTGGCCCAGATACCAGCTCCTAGATTTACGAGAGTTGAAATAATGCTCACCACAAAAGGTGTCCATGTATTTTGTAATGCATAAAAAGAACGTGCGAGCATCGGCGTGAGAGATTGTGCAAAGATAGAGATCGAAAAGAATGCGAGACACTGTGCTGTGAGAATGGTGTCTTTCCAATCGAATTGTCCGGTGCCGAGTACGACACGTACAATTTGTGCTCGCAAGAGGAGGATGGTGATTGCGAGAGGGATGATGAGCCACATGATTTGGCGAGCGGTGCGTGCGATTTGCGTGCGTAGTTCCGTGATTTGAGATTTTCCTGCTAGCTCAGACAAGGTAGGGAAGATTGCTATTGCAAACGCGATACCGACCATGCTCACTGGCACTGATTGTAGATTGTCTGCAAATGAAAATACTGATAATGATCCGGTACCAGCGGTCGACGCAAGAATGGTGATTACGATAATATCGATTTGTTTGGTAGCCATTCCGAGCATTCGAGGAATCATGAGATGTCCGATTTTTCTTACAGATTTATTTTTCCAATGAAAATTTGGTCGATATCGATACCCGTATTTCACTACGAGTGGTAATTGAATTGCGAGATGTAGAACTGCCCCAAGGATAACTCCGTACGAAAGACCGATTGTCCCAAAGAATGGAACGAGGATCGTGATACCGATAATAATGCCAAGGTTATACATGATCGGTGTCATTGAATAAATGGCGAACGCTTTATACGATTGTAGTACACTCCCAAAAATGCTCGAGAGACCGAGTATGAGGGGTGAAAAAAACATGACACGTGAGAGCTGTATGGTGAGTGCTAATTTTTCTCCAGTGAAACCAGGTACGAGCCAGCCTACAAGTCTAGGTGTTTGCCACAGTGCGATAATTGAAACTATGATGAGGGAGAGACCGAGTGTGTTTACTACGCCGTTCACGATATTCCATGATTCTTTTTTATCTTTTTGCATTGCCTCGATAAATACAGGAATGAATCCTGCTGAGAGTGCGCCTATAATGAGGAGATTGTATACAAAATCAGGAATTTTGAATGCTGCATAATATGCATCCATGATGGTACCTGCTCCGTATTCATGAGCCAATAATCGATCTCGAATGAGACCGATTATTTTACTCATGAGCGAGGTGGCTCCTACGAGAATCGCAGCTCCGGTGATGCTGTGTATTTTTGACGAGAAGATACGCGTAATCACATCAAGAGTATGTTATAAGTAGCGTTTTTTCTTCAGGAGGTAGATTGCGAATATGATACCTACTGCAAGTATCAAGAGAAGTCCGTGAATAAATATTGGATGATTTTGTAGGGGGAGTTGTAGATTCATTCCGTAAAAACCAGTTACTACGATGAGTGGTGTAAATGCAGCTGAGACGATGGTCAAGGCACTGATGATTTTGGTGGTGCGTTGATTGATAAGGGATTCGATCGTCCAATGGAGTCCGTCTGATGTTTCATTGTATGATTCTACGATTACCCAGAGCCGGTCGAGCAAGTCTCTAATGTCGTCGAAATAAATTGACAATGATTCATCGAGAAATGAACGTCGTGTGTGTGAGAGTGTGGAGATGATAAAGCGTTGTGGGTCGAGAATACGGCGTACTGCAAAAATATTTCGTCTGTGTTGTGCCAGCTCCTTGATTTCATTTACTGTTTGTAATTCATCTTTGTATACTTCATTTTCAATTTCGTTTAATTCAATACCGATTTGATTGAGTGTTTTTTGTACTTCCACAAATAATTCTTCAAGAATGTGGTAGAGTAATAATCCTGAAGTATTTGCAAACCATTCACTTCTCATTTTTCGATTGTTGACACAGCGATAGAATAAATTTTTTATTTCACGACTTTTTGATTCTTGTATGGTGATTAGGAAGCCGTCGCCTGCAAAAATGAAAATTTCATGTGCAATCATTTTTCTCGTAGATTTGATGTAGGGAATTTGGGTGATGAGAAAAAGATAGTTTTTGTACACGTCTAATTTGGGGCTGTGGTGAGCTGTTTTGATATCTTGCAGATCGAGTGCGTGAAATTTGAATGTTTTTTTCAAATATTCGATTACCTCGTCATTGATTTTGCTAATATGGATCCAGGTGAGGGAACCATGTTTGATTTCTTTGACAGACATAGTACAAAGTAAAAAAGGCAAAAGGCAAAAGTAAAAATTTTTACTTTTTTCGTCTTACTTTTTATTCTGTTGGCACAACCACCGTCAATGATACGTAGTCTGTACCAGGGGCAATGTTTTCATCTACGATTCGTACCGTACCTTCAATTTTTCCAGACGACTCTCCTTTGTTGAAGAAAAATTGTGTGTGTGTTTTGTCTTTGGTTTCGGTAGTGAGTGTAAATCCAAGTTTTTCTAATCCTTTACGATAGTATTCTTCGATAAAAAGTCCCTCAGCTGTTAGACCTTGCCATTCAAGCAGGTATACGTCACGATGATCAGTGATTGGCTCTTTTACGAATGCAAAAAATTTTTCCCAAAAACCGGCAGTGTTTCGTTGTTCTTCTGGTAGGGGAATATAGGCGTATTCTTTGTCAATAAAGATGATGAATGGAGCGATAATGAGTTTTGGGACATATCCCGCAGTCTCAATAACTCGTCCGCGCTCTCGACCCGGAGTATAGGTTATTTTTTCCACTCCGTCAAAGTCGTAAATTGTGACCGATGCTTTGAATGTGTCTGGTATTTCTTTTAGTTCTTTGGTCTGTGGTCCGATCGCAAAACGGAGAATAACCAATGAAACAATAAATGCAAGTATAAAGCATCCGCATCCTGTAACTACAAAACGACTCAGGCAAGATCTTTTTTTGCTGAGTTCTTCAATTGGCGGTTCTTTGATTTCTATTTTATCGATATCTACACGCATAATTATGCGTATTGAGTATACCAAAAAAAGAGGGAAACGTATAGTGGTCGTGGGGGAGGAACTGTGATATGATGTATTTAGCTTAAGACTGAAAATTCAAATTTTGAAATTTGAATTTAGATGTAAAATTTAGTTATTGTTTTGAGTTTTAACTATGCATTTACAATTTTGTGGCGCCAATCGAGAAGTTACTGGATCGTGCCACCTTCTTCAGACCAAGCATAAGCGGATTTTAGTTGATTGCGGAATTTTTCAAGGTTCTGATTTTAATGCGGGTAAAAATTTTGATGATTTTCCGTTTGACCCTCGTAGTATTGACGTGCTTTTGGTTACTCATGCGCATCACGATCATGTGGGCAGGATTCCGAAATTAGTTCGAGATGGATTTGAAGGGCCGATCTATATGACGAGAGCAACGACTGAGCTTGCTCCTTTGATTTGGGAAGATGCATTGTCTATCATGTCTCATGATCGAGAAAAATTTGAATACCCTATGTTGTATGAGGCGGAAGACGTTGCACGCGCACGATCATTGTGTCGTGGGGTTGAGTATGATCAGATCGTAGATCTTTCTGGTGGGGTAACTGCGATTTGGAAAGATGCGGGACATATTTTCGGTTCAGCGTTTATCGAAGTTATGGCTGATGGAACACGAATAGGATTTTCTGGAGATATAGGGAATGATGGAGTACCGATTCTTCGGGAGACCGATATACTTGATCCGGTAGATGTATTGTTGTGTGAATCTACCTATGGAGACCGGGTGCATGAGCCGATAGAGTCTCGTCGAGCAGTGATTTTGCAGGCACTCAGGCGAGGAATTGCTCGTGGAGGCACGATTATGGTTCCTGCGTTTTCTCTTGAGCGCACACAGGAATTGTTGTACGAATTGAATACGCTTTCCGAGTATGATCGTACGCTTCCCAATATTCCTGTGTTTGTGGATAGCCCTTTGGCAATCGATGCGACAGAAGTATATGAAAAATATCATGAATATTACGATAGTGAAGCTCAGAAGAAATTTCGAGCAGGTGATAATTTTTTTGACTTTCCTAATTTACATCTTACGTATACCAAAACTGAATCACAGCAATTGAATACCTTGAAAGGTCCTAAGATTATTATTGCCGGCGCAGGCATGATGAATGGTGGTAGAATTCAGCATCACGCGATTCGGTATTTACCGGATCCACATTCCACGGTATTGTTTATCGGATATCAGGCTGCTCATACGCCTGGTAGACGTATTCTTGATGGTGAAAAACAGGTTACTTTACTTCGTCAAAATATTCAGGTAGAGTGTGCAGTCGAGTATGTGTCTGCATTGTCTGGACACGGAGATCAGGAAAAACTCGCCCGCTGGATCAAGAGTGCGGGGAGTGCGCCTGATCGAGTGTTTTGTGTTCATGGTGAGGAACAAGCATCACTTACTTTTAGGAGTCTTATTGAACGAGATATTGGAGTTTCTGCCTATGTTCCTGCGTACGAAGAAATTATTGAAATTTAGTGTATACGTGATGGTTTTTTGTGCAGTTTCGTGCGGTGTGTTTTTTTATTCACCGATTGTATTACACTCTGAACAGACGAATGATGCTGATGGGGATGGTCTTAGTGACGAAGACGAAGTCATGTATTATACGGATCCGTTTAATGCTGATACTGATGGTGATAGTTTTTTTGATGGTGATGAGATTGTGCATGGGTATTCTCCCTTGGCACCAGACAAGACGACGATGGAGCAGCATGATTATGATCGTGATGGACTGTATGATGCACAGGAAATTTTGTTTGGTAGTGATATTGGAAAACTTGATACTGATGGAGATGGATTTTCTGATTTTCAAGAAGTGGCTCATGGGTATAGTCCAATTGATATCTCGACTACTACTCGATTTGTTCGTGAAATCAAGGTTGATCGCACCAATCAGCGTTTGTATTTTGTGGTAAATTCGGTGAAAATATTTGATTTTCCGGTATCCACAGGTAATCCGTGGACACCGACACCTGCCGGGCAATTCACGATTGATTGGATGATACCTGAAAAGAGTTATATTGGTCCTGATTATCATATTCCGAATGTGAAATGGAATATGCGTTTTAAACCTTTGTATTATATTCATGCTGCGTATTGGCATGATAGTTTTGGTGTCCGAACTATGTCGAGAGGGTGTGTGAATATGCGTGAAGATGATGCTGAACTTTTGTATCAGTTTGTTGAACCAGGTATGACTGTCGAGATTTTTGGGGATACACCACAGCGACGGGTGGTGGAGGTTTAGGATGGAATTTATCTGAAATTATTAGTATACTATAAGATATTTAACGATTTTTTTGTTTTGTGAAATTTAGATTAGTATCTTCATATAAACCATCAGGAGATCAACCGAAAGCCATCGAAGCTTTGGTTTCTGGTATTGAAAAAAAGTTTGATCGTCAGGCACTGCTCGGTGTTACTGGTTCTGGAAAAACGTTCACTATTGCGAATGTGATAGAAAAAATTCAAAGACCCACACTCGTGATTGCACACAATAAAACACTTGCCGCACAATTGTGTAATGAATTTCGTGAATTTTTTCCAGATAATGCAGTTGAATATTTTGTGTCCTATTATGATTATTATCAGCCTGAAGCATACGTGCCTTCGAGTGATACCTATATCGAAAAAGAGGCACAGGTCAATGAAGAAATTGATCGATTACGTCATGCGTGCACCCAAGCATTACTCACTCGTGAGGATGTGATTATCGTAGCTTCGGTTTCTGCGATTTATGGCCTCGGTTCACCGACTGAGTATGAAAAGATTGTGCTACATCTAAAAAAGGATCAGCCAATGCAACGGACCGAGATGATGGAGCAGCTAATTGAAATGCAGTTTGAGCGCACCAACGCAGATTTGAAACGTGGAAGTTTCCGTATGCGTGGACAGGTTTTTGAAATCATGCCTGTCAATGAGGAGCGGATTTATCGTTTTGAAATTAGTAATAAAATCGATCGGATTGAAGTCGTCGATGCTGTTACTCGAAACGTATATCGTGAAATTGAGGATGCGTGGTTTTTTCCTGCAAAACATTATGTTACGAGTGAGAGTTCTCGTGAACGAGCATTTACGACGATTAAAGAAGAGTTGAAAAAACAATTAGAATTATTTAAACAGCAGGGAAAAGTATTGGAATACGAGCGACTGAAACGTCGTGTGTCGTATGATTTGGAAATGATCAAGAATCTTGGTTATTGCAATGGTATTGAGAATTATTCAAGACATTTTGAAGAACGCGCTGAAGGCGAGGCTTCGTTTACATTACTTGATTATTTTGCACATGCTGGACGAAAATTTCTTACGGTTATTGATGAATCTCACGTGACTGTTCCTCAGATTCGGGGGATGTATCGCGGGGACCGTGCACGTAAAGATGTGTTGGTAGAGCATGGTTTTAGACTTCCATCAGCTCGCGACAATCGTCCGCTTACATTTGATGAATTCACTGATCGAATTCAGCAGACTGTTTTTGTATCTGCTACCCCAGCTGAATATGAGCTCTCAGAAAGTTCTCAGGTGGTCGAACAGATCGTACGACCTACTGGATTGGTAGATCCTGAGGTGATTATTAGACCTGTTACTGGAAAAGGTCCAGATGTACTTTCTCAGGTAGATGATGTGATAATTCGTATTCAGGAACGTATTACAAAAGGTGAGCGTGCGTTGGTGACCACGTTGACCAAGAAAATGGCAGAAGATCTGACTGAATTTCTCAAAGAGAAGGGGATCAAGGTTCATTATTTGCATAGTGATATTTTGACGATTGAGCGGATTGAAATTATTATGGCTCTTCGAAAAGGCGAGGTAGATGTAATTGTTGGTGTCAATTTACTTCGTGAAGGATTGGATATTCCAGAAGTTTCATTGGTGGCGATTCTTGATGCTGATAAAGAAGGTTTTTTGCGCAATGAGACTAGTCTGATTCAGACGATCGGACGCGCTGCTCGTAATGCCAATGGGCTGGTCGTACTGTATGCGGATCATATAACGGAATCTATTACCAACGCAGTGGGCGAGACAGAGCGTCGTCGAGAAATTCAACTTGCATATAATACAAAACATGGAATTACTCCTAAAACTATTGAAAAAACAATTCGAAACATGCTCGAAGAATTTGGGCTTACGGCTGGAAAAGGAAGTTCACGAGGTGCTAAACAGAAGAAAACACGCAGAGAAAGTGTGCTCGAACTCGATTTGAAGGGAGATGGACGTCCGCTTGAAGAAATTATTCGTGATAAACAATCTCAGATGAAAGAGGCTGCTAAAAATCTCGAATTTGAAGTGGCAGCATTACTACGTGACGAGATTCGTGAATTATCATTGCGTGTGAAGTCTTCGGACTCTACGAAGAAAAAGAAGTAGATTTTATAGCACAAAAAAGATCCCTCGACAAGGGATTTTTTGTTATAAAATAGGGTCTTTTGTGTATAAGATTTTGTGTGGATAAAATAGCTTTATAAAGCTTAAAACAGATATATTTTTGTGGTATACTTACTTTGTACATTTTTTGTACAAAAAACATTTTCAAATGAGCTTGTCGTATTTGAAAAAAAATAAAAGTGGTCTACTATTTTTTTTGATTACCATCCTGGCTGTAGGATTGGGAATTTTGTATACCCAATTCAGTGTAGATGCGGCAGCTCCAAAGATTATCAATCATCAAGGTCGTCTGCTTAATTCTGGAGGAAATTTATTGGGTGGAGTAGGAACTAATTATTGTTTTCGTTTTTCTTTGTACGATAATGCTACCGTTGGTATCGGTACCAAAGTGTGGCCGGTGGGAACGCCTGCTACGATGACTGTGATGGTTCGACAGGGAATTTTCAATGTTGGAATTGGAGATACTGCTGCTGGTGGAGATGTGCTTGATTTTAATTTTGAAGATGTTGAGAATGTATTTCTCAATGTGGAAGTTGCACCTTCGATTGCTGGCTCTTGTGTTGGGGTGAGTTCTTTTGAGACGTTGAGTCCTCGTCAGCGCGTGGCGTCTTCTGGATATGCTATTAATGCAAACACACTTCGCGGTTTTTCTCCTAGTCAGCTTGCACTTGGTAATCAGATTCCGGTTTTGAATTCTGGAAATTTGACTTTGGGAGGTACGAATCCCCAGGTCAATGCTACAGGTACTAATGCACTTGTGTTGCAAGGAGGTGGTGGTACGGGTGATGTACAATTTTTCAATGGATTGAATAAAATTACGTCGAGTGGTGCTTTGACTTTGGTAGGGCCTATTACTGCCGCAGGTCTCACGGTAAATACGGTAACTACTACCAATGTAGTCGCTGTTGCGATTGGGTTTCATTCAGCGTCTGGCACGTCGATTACGAGTACTAATATTTTTGGTACGAGTTTGTCGGTAGGTGCGACGACTACGCTTAATAATATGATGGTGACTGGAAATTTCTTCCAGAGTGGATTAGGTGATTGTAGTTCTGAAACACAAAATATTTTATATAATGCAACAACAGGAAAATTTTCATGTGGAATTGATAATGCTAGCATGAGTTCTAGTACGGCTGGTGGTGCGGACACGTATATTCAATTCAATGATGGGGGTGTGTTTAATGGAAGTTCGGCTCTCACGTTCAATTCTTCAACCAATGTACTTGCGGCCACAAATATCCAAGTAGGGAATGCACTTTCGTTTTTTACTGCATCAGGAACTTCGATTACTTCTACAAATGCGTTTTTTGCTACTGCTGGTATTACTAATTTGACTCTTGGTGGGGAGACGGTTACTGATTTTACTGGCGCAGGACTTACGATCAATGCGGGTTCGTTGGAGCTTGCGGCAAATTATTTGGATGGTTCGGTATTTGATAGTCGTTTTCTCACACTCGCACAATGGAATGCAACTACGACTGACGCACTCGACGAAGGATTAACTAACCTCTACTTCACGGATACTCGTGCAC
>DBDW01000004.1 GCA_002293825.1 Candidatus Magasanikbacteria bacterium UBA922
AGATGTGTATAAGAGACAGTTCCTGCACCACGTGTTTGATATCTGTCCACACATCATCGATCTCACGTGTACCATCGACCACAGACAATAATCCATGTTCACGATAATACGTACGTACCGGAGCCACAGCATCATTACCCTGCTCTCGCATACGTTGAGCCACAGTTTCAGGTGTATCATCAGTTCTGCGCACAAGCATACCACCACAGGTCTCACACACGTCACGCGATTCATTGTCAGGAGTAAATGGAATAATACGTCCACATGACGCACAAATTTTTCTACCCAAAATACGTGCCGTTCCTTCCGCATCACTCAATGCTATCTCAATAACAATAATCTCGTGACGTAATCCGCGCGATTCAAAAAAACTTTGATATCCCTGAGCTTGGGCTTCGGTACGAATCGCACCGTCCAGTACCACACCCGTACCCCGAGCAAGCACCTGATCAATCGCCTCAAACGCCAACCGATAAATAAGCTCATCAGAAACTAATTTACCTTGTTTCATGTCACGAAGTAATTCTGCATCATGTGTAGAAATATCAACATTTTTTTCAAACGCCCGTAACAAATCTCCCGTAGAAATATGCTGGTACCCAAACTCTTCAGCCAATCGTTTCGCTTGTGTACCTTTCCCACTACCTGGAATACCCAACAGAATAACAATTTTTTTCATAACGAATAACAGTAAAAAATTTCAAAAACAAAACACGCCAACGCAGTATAGCAAATGACGTGTTTTATGATAAGTAACAAATATTACACATGATCGTATTCGTGCATCTTGAGCTGTGATTGAAGCTGTTTTGTTGTCTCAATCGCAACTGATACGACAATCAAGAGCCCTGTACCTCCAATGATCAATGTCTGAGAACCAGTAACTGCCTGCGCTGCCACTGGAAGAATTGCAATAAGACCGAGAAATATTGCCCCTGAGAACAATAATTTGGTCATTGTTTTTTGTAGATATTCTTCAGTCTGTGTTCCTGGTCGGACACCGAGAATAAACGCACCTTGACGCTGGAGATTCTCAGCCATTTTCTTCGGATTGAAGACGACTGATGTATAGAAATACGTAAACCCAAACACTAGAATAAAATACGTAATTCCATAGAACAGCTGATTGTTGAAAATATTTACCACAAAGGTAGCCGCACTTCCAACAAATCCACCATTACTTACAAAAAACTGAGCAACCATCGGTGGAAACAACACCATTGAAATAGCAAAGATAATTGGCACCACCCCAGCCATATTCAATCGAAGTGGTAAATAATTAGTCATACCCCCAAACGAACGAGTTCCTTGATTTTGTCGCGCGTAGCTGACTGGAATATTTCGCTGAGCCTCGCTCACAAATACCACACCGAGAATAGTTGCAAGAGCAAGTGCGAGGAAAATGAGGTATAAATACAATTGTGACGGATCATAATTCACAATCGCAGTCTGTACGGTAGTAGGTAATGACGAAATAATTCCCGCAAAAATAAGCAATGAGATACCATTCCCCACATTCTTTTCTGTAATCAATTCACCGAGCCACATGAGAAACACACTTCCTGCCGTAATCGTCAAAATAATAGAAACATATTTGAAAGTCGTAAGATCTCCCAAAATTCCAAATTGAGTTTGGTTCAACAACTTGATCGTTCCAAACGCCTGCAAAAATGCGAGTGGAACTGACGCGATACGCGTATACATACTAATCTTCTGTTGACCAGATTCACCCTCTTTTGATAATTCCTCAAATCGAGGCACAACCATGGTCAACAATTGAAAAATGATCGAAGCGGTAATATAGGGAGCAACACCCAACATCACAATCGAAAAATTCTGGATGGTGCCACCAGAAAAAAGATTAAGTAATCCTAATACCTGATTACCTGCCAAAAACTGACGTAATCCTTCCACATTCACCCCTGGAACAGGAATATGTGCCGCAACACGAAACACGACCAAAAGCCCAATTACAAATAGTACGCGCTTACGAATATCAGGAATAGTCCAAATTTTACGTAATTTCTCCCACATATCAAATAGACAAAAATAAAGATCTCCACTCCCTATACCAAAAAACGATAAAACTGGTATTAGACTACCAGTTTTCCGCCAGCTTTTTCAATAGCTGCAAGTGCTGATGCAGTAGCGAGACAATTGCGAACCATTACTTTCTTAGTAAGTTCGCCGCCTCCCACAATTTTTGCACCTGCACGAATATCTGCAATAAGTCCATGATCTTTCAATACATATGGAGTGATTTCCATACCATCAACTGCAATCGCATTCAATGCTGCAAGAGATACAGGAACTGGTTTTCGCGCAATGGTAGAAAACCCACGAGATTTAGGAACTTTTTGGAGTTGCGCTTTAAACGCACGACGCATAATACCCGAAGCACCTGTTCGAGCACGCTGACCCTTGATACCACGAGTAGAATAACTTCCCTTTCCACTCGAGTTTCCGCGTCCCACACGCTTAGTGTTTTGCTTGCGTCCGCGTGAGGAAATAGTTGACGGAGTAATCATATAGATAAAAATTTAAAAGGTGGATATCGCTTACGCTGTTTTTTTCGAAGCGACTTTGCGAGGAGCACGAGGCTTCTGCTGTTTTACTTCAGGAGCAGGTGCTTCAGACGTTGCAACAACCTCAGTTTTTGGAGCAGATGATTGTGTACGACCCAATGTCTTCACCGCGCGATAATTGAACTTTTTCAATGCTTCAAACGTAGCTTTTACATTCGCAATCTTGTTGTTGGTTTTACTCAAAATTTTTCCAGAAGCGTTTCCTACTCCAGCAAGATCAAGCACAATTCGTACCGCACTTCCTGCAATAATACCCGAACCTTTTGGAGCTGGTTTGATCAATACACGACCTGCTTTAAATTTTGCCTCCACGCGATGTGGAATCGTTTCATTAAAAATCGGTACGCGCAACAAATTTTTCTTTGCCTGATTGACCGCCTTGTCTACTGCAATCTGCACGTCTTTTCCTTTTTCAACACCGTACCCAACACGACCCTTGCGGTCGCCAATAAGTACCAATGCACGGAAACTCATATGTTTTCCACCTTTGGTAACACGGGTTACACGAGCAAGATCAACGATTGTCTGATCAAATTCAGGTTTTTCTTTTGGTAATCGTGGACCGCGCTCTCTGCGTTTTTGTTCTTGAGCCATATAGTGTAATTAATCAATAGTTAGAAGTTGAGCCCACCATCACGCGCACCTTCAGCAAACGCAGCAACACGCCCCTGATACGCAAAACCTCCGCGATCAAAGACAACAGTGGTAATATTCTTCTCTTTTGCTTTTTCAGCAAGCGCTTTACCCAAAAGATATGCAAGTTTCACTTTTCCAGTTCTCTCACCTGCATCTCCTGAAAATTTTTCTTTACTTGAAACACCTACAACAGTAGTTGAAGTCGTGTCATCAATTAATTGTGCGTACATACCCAACAGACTGCGATATACTGAAAGACGAGGTCTCTCAGCAGTACCCGAGATGGTGGCTCGGATACGCGCATGTCGTCGCAATCGGTATGCATTGCTTGTTCGTGCTTGTTTCATACAAATATAATATCTGTGTAATCAGTGTGTAAAATGAGAATAGTATTATTCCTTACCTCCGCTTGCGGTCTTACCAGCCTTGCGTCGGATTACTTCATCCATATACTTAATACCTTTGCCTTTATATGGTTCAGGTTTTTTAAGTGCACGAATCTCAGCAGCAGTTTTACCAAGCAATTCAATATCAACACTCGTCAAGGTGATCACGTTTTTTTCCACGACAGCAGTCACTTCAGGAGGCATCGCATATACTACCGGATGAGAAAAGCCGATTTCAAGTTTGATATCTTTTCCCTGCATGGCAACACGATATCCTACTCCATTAACCTCAAGTTTTTTTTCAAATCCTTTGGTCACACCGTCAACCATATTTTTGAGATGAGCTGCGGTAGTTCCCCACATTGATCGCTCGAGACCCTCTTCAGGATGAGCCACCGACACACTCAATACTGAATTCTCAGTATGAACCGTTACTAATGGATGAATTTCTCGAACCAACGTACCTTTTGGACCTTTTACCGTAAGTGTGCGTCCAGCAAGTGTAACGTCTACCCCCTGAGGGATGGTGATTTGTTGTTTTCCAATACGTGACATATATATCGTGTTAGTGACTGCGGTTTAATAGACGAGACACAGTACTTCACCACCGACTCCTTTTGCCTGCGCTTCTTTTCCAGTCATGATCCCCTGACTAGTAGACACAATTGCAATACCAAATCCATTCAAAACTTTTGGCAAGTCAGTTGCTTTCTTATAGACACGGTGACCAGGGGTACTTTCTCGTGTAATAGAAGAAATAGCGGGCGTGGTGCCATGGTACTTAAGATCAATCGCAAGTGTTTTTGGCATTCCTTCTTCGACAGAAACAGCCTCAACATATCCCTGATTTTTAAGAATTTCGGCAACCGCAAGCTTAACCTTTGAAAAAGGTACAAGTACACGCTTCTTGCGCGATTGCTGCGCATTTCTGATTCGTGTAAGCATGTCTGCGATAGGATCAGTCATCATACGTAATAATTATTTAGGAGTACGGTTTGGTAGGTTAAAAAGCTTACCAGCTTGATTTTCGAACACCCGGTAATTCAGCTTTGTTTGCAAATTCACGAAAACAGATTCTGCACAATCTAAACTTGCGCATATATCCACGTTTTCGTCCACAATGCCAACATCGTCGTACGACGCGAGTACTGAATTTTGGTTGTTTACTTGATTTTGAAATCTGTGCCTGTGTAGCCATAACCGTAAATAATGGTTTATCTAAAAAATAGTTTATTTCTTTTTGAATGGGAATCCGAGTTCTTCGAGCAATGCTTTACCATCTTCATTCTTTGTTGCTGTTGTCGAAATCGTAACTTCAAGTCCATGAATCTGATCCGCTGCATCTCCTCCGATTTCAGGAAACGCGAGATGTTCTTTGAAACCAATCGTGTAATTCCCCTTTCCATCAAAACTACGTGGATTCAATCCTCGAAAATCTCGTACACGAGGAAGGGTCAAAT
Source organism: Candidatus Magasanikbacteria bacterium UBA922 (assembly GCA_002293825.1). Taxonomy (GTDB): domain Bacteria; phylum Patescibacteriota; class Patescibacteriia; order Magasanikbacterales; family UBA922; genus UBA922. The sequence continues at coordinate 5,068 of DBDW01000004.1, forward strand.
TGATAAACTTGTACAAGAAATCATACATTCGATCTCCTCGCAAGGTTACTGATGAACCAATTTCAGTTCCTTCACGAAGTTTAAAGTTTGAAATTGACTTCTTTGCTTTATTGCGAACCGGCTTCTGTCCTGAAATTCTGCGAAGAGTGTCTTCGACACGTTCGATAAATGAATTTTCTTTGGTTCGTTTTCCGTAACCAACATTAAGCACAACCTTTGAAATTCGAGGAATCTGCATAACGTTTGCGTATCCCATTCGCTCTTTAAGGCGAGGCACGACCGTTTCCTTGTAGGCACGATATAATGGTGATTTCATAAACACAATTTTATTCTATAGTTTCATTACTTCGACGTGATATTCGCTTTTTTGAGGTTCCCTCAAGACGATAACCTACCCGAGTACTCTTACTTGATTTTGGATCAATCAATGCAACAGAACTTGCATGAACAGGCGATGGGAGTTCGAGCACCTGCCCTTTTTCACCTGCACGACCTGCTCGCAAATGCTTTTTTTTCATATTTGCACCCTCGACAACTACATATGACTGTGCAGTCGCCTTATTGGTGAGAACCTGAACAATTTTACCGGTCTTACCACGGTCTTTTCCAGATAAAATGACGACGTTGTCTCCTGTTTTTATTTTCATACAATCTGCTAAAAGGTTAGAGGTTTAGAGTACTTCAGGTGCAAGTGAGATAATGCGCTGATAACCCTTACTTCGAAGCTCACGAGCAACTGGTCCGAAAATACGGGTTCCCTTTGGTTCTTTTGAAGCTTTATCGATAATTACCGCAGCATTTTCATCGAATCGAATATACGTTCCATCTTTACGACGAAGTTCTTTTTTCTGACGCACAATAACGACGTGAACCACATCACCTTTTTTTACCTGAGTTCGAGGAAGTGCCTCTTTTACACTGCAGGTAACGATATCACCGACACGTGCAAAACGTTTCTTGTATCCACCAAGTACACGAATACACATGAGGCGTTTAGCTCCGCTATTATCAGCAACAGCGAGAATACTTCTATGTTGAATCATATATGCAAATTACCTGTTATTATGCGTGTGAGGTCACCACTGACACCAATGTCCATCGCTTGGTCTTACTCAATGGACGACATTCTTCAAACAATACCACATCCCCAACACGAGCTTTTCCAGTCTCATCGTGAACGGCATACTTCTTACTGCGAGTATACTGTTTCTGATATTTTGAATGTGTCTTGATACTGTCTACAGACACATGGATGGTTTTGTTTTCTTTGGTACTCACGACCACACCTTCAAATCGTCGGTGCTGGCTAATGGTCTTCTCGGTTGTCGGGGTTGTCTTTTTCATACAAAATTATATTACGCCTGTGAGGCATTCACGTGCTTAGTATTGATCGCACTCAAAATGCGTGCAATATCTCGTCGCACATCTCGGATGCCACGAACATTCTTGAGCTGATTTTCACTGACAGAAAATCTAAGTGCACGCAATTCTTCTCGCTTAGCACCAAGCATCTCGTGCAATTCAGTCAAACTTTTGAGTTGTAGGTCAGAAATCTGCAACATACGATTTTAAAGCAATAGGTAAAAATTTATGAACGCTTGACGAATAGTGTAGTCACCGGAAGTTTGTAGGCTGCCTGAGTCAATGCTTCTCGAGCTTCTGCCTCAGGAATACCTTCCATCTCAAACATCACTACTCCTGGCTTGATCGTACACACGTAATGATCAGGAGATCCTTTACCACCACCCATCGGAACTTCACTTCCTTTACGGGTTACTGGTCGATCAGGGAAAATACGAATCCAGATTTTTCCTCCGCGTTTTACATAGCGGGTCAACACACGTCGTGCAGCTTCGATTTGTCGACTTGATACCCACGAATGTGAGGTTGACTTGAGACCAAAGCTACCAAACGCAATCGTATTGATACGTGACGCAACACCTTTGTTCATGCGTCGTGGTTTGTGCCACTTTCTGTGTTTTACTTTTTTAGGTACTAACATATAGATTTCGTATTGTTACCTTACTTGTTCTTTTTTGGTCGCTTGGTAGTATCATTCTTGGTTGCAAGTTTATCAACCTCAACAAATGATTCTCCAAGATAAATCCACACTTTGATACCAATCGCACCATAAATAGTTTCAGCAGTGTGATGCACGTAATCCACATTACTTCGAAGCGTAGTCAAAGGAATTTTTCCTGCTGACAATGTTTCGCGACGAGCAATTTCAGCACCATTCAAACGTCCTGACATCGAAATTTTCACACCCTGACCTCCTGCTTTCATCACACGCTCAATCGTCTGCTTCATGGTTCGGCGGAATGGGATACGATTTTCAATATCTTTAGCTAGACCCTGTGCAACAATCGTCGCAGAAAGTGATGGACTGCGAACTTCCTGCACATTCAATTTAACCGCAATCGACATTTTCAAAAACTTTCGCTCAATATCTTTCTTCAAGGTCTCAAGTCCTGCCCCACCACGACCAATAATAACACCTGGCTTTCCTGCAAAAATAGTTACCGTGATATTCTTGGGACTTCGCTCAATAAAAATAGAATCAATCTGTGCATCTTTGAATTTCTTGTTCAAGAATTCACGTACTTTAATATCCTGCTCAAGATAGTGCGGATATTTAGCAATACTTACCCATCGTGATGCCCAAGGGAAAAGAATGCCGGTGCGGTAGATTTTGGGATGAACTTTATGACCCATACAAGTGTAATAAAATCGTTATGTTTCAGTTATGATGCCTTGGCACGAGCGCGTGTACGCGTTGCAGTTTTTCGAGCAGGCTTTTTTGTTGTTACTGGTTCTGTTTTTACTTCAGTCTCAGCTGCAGTGTCGGTAGATACTACGGTCTCTTCTTTCTTAGAAGTCGTAGCACCTTCTCCACTCAATACAATCGTAATATGTGAACTACGCTTTCGAAGTGGAGTAGCTCGTCCCTGTGCACGAGGCATCCAACGCTTCAATACCACACCCTCATTAACATAAATTGTGCTAATCACCAATGAATCTGGGTTCATTCGATGATTGTGCACAGCGTTTGCGATTGCTGATTTGAGCAACGTGTGAAGAGGTTTTGCAGCAGCTTTTCGTGAAAACAGAAGCTGTGCTTCAGCATCACGAACATGCATCCCGCGAATGAGATCGACAACCAGTCGCACTTTCTGTGGACTCATGCGAAGACTGTTCAATTGTGCTTTTGATTCAACATTCATATTTCGCTATAAATAGGGACTATTATTTTGCAGGAGCTGCTGCTGGTTTTGCAGGAGCTGATCCTTTGGTCTGTTCTTTTGCCATTTTTCCACCATGTCCCACAAACTTGCGAGTCAATGAAAATTCACCAAGCTTGTGTCCTACCATGTTTTCATCAATCAATACTTCAGGAAAATCTTTTCCATTGTGAATCTGAAATTTAAGACCGACCATTGTAGGAGTGATGGTAGACGCACGTGCCCAGGTCTTGATTGGTTTTTTGTCCCCGCTCTGAAGCGCCTTCTCAACTTTTTGCATGAGCTTAGCATCAGTGTACGGTCCTTTTTTCAAACTTCGTGACATAGCATTGATTTAAACGGATTTAGTAGAGTATATTACTTTTTCTTCTTTGAAACTCGTCGTGAAACGATGAATTTGTCGCTTGCCTTTTTCTTTCTTGTCTTGACACCACGAGCAGGTTTTCCCCATGGAGTTCGAGGACCACGTTTCTGTCCAGTCGGAGAATGTCCTTCTCCTCCTCCGTGTGGATGGTCTACCGGGTTCATGTTCTTACCGATTACCGTTGGTCTGATACCTCGATAACGCATACGTCCAGCTTTTCCCCAACGAATAAGTTTGTAATCAGAATTTCCCAATTGACCCACACTTGCCATACATTCTTTTTTTACCAATCGCACCTCAGATGATGGCATTTTCAATTGTGCATATTTTCCTTCTACGACCATGAGCTGGATTCCAACTCCGGCACCTCGTCCCATCTGCCCACCTTTACCAGGCTCAAGTTCAACATTGTATACAAACATTCCGGCAGGAATATGCTCGAGTGGCATGCGGTTTCCATTTTTTGGTTCAACTTTTGCTTTTGAAGAAACGATACGGTCTCCTACCTTGATTCCCTGATATCCAAGGATGTACGATTTCACACCATTTTCATATTCGACCAATGCGACACGAGGTCCACGATTTGGATCATATTCAATAGCAGTAACCGTTGCAGGGATATCAAAGATCTGTTGTTTGAAATCAACTTTTCGATAATAGCGCTTCACTCCACCACCCTGATGTCGTACCGTGATTTTTCCTGTATTATTTCGGCCTGAATTCTTTTTCAATGGTACAATCAATGATTTCTCAGGATTAAACTTCGTGATATCAGAAAAATCCTGAACACTTGAGTTACGTCTTCCTGCGCTAGTTGGTTTGTGTAATTTGATTGGCATACGATGGTTCTAAAATAAGGAAGTGATATTATACACCTTCATGAATTCTGATTGATTCACCTTCCTTCAAGGTCACAATCGCTTTCTTCCAGTCACTGCGTCGTCCCATAGTTGCTCCAAAACGAACAGTTTTTCCTTCAAAACGAAGTGTTCTGATACGAAGAGGGGTAACACCATACACCTGGAATACAGCTTTTTTGATATCAGTTTTGGTAGCTGAAGGTACTACAGCAAATACATATGAACGTCGTGATTCCTGCAATGCAGCTTTTTCACTCAAAATAGGTTTCAAAAGTACACGAAATGCAGATCCCTGCTTTGTAGCACTCTGAGAAACAGGACTTTTTTCTACAGCTTTCTTGGTACGAGCTTTTTTTGGAGCATCAGATACTGTTTTTTCAGCAGCTGCTTGTGGGGTTGATTTTCTATTGAGTAATCCCATATGATTATTTTACAAAACGTTTTTCTAAAGCAGCAATCGCATCTGCTGAAATCACCACATATTGATGATGAAGCAAATCTACCACATTTACATCTGCAGCACGTACAACATCAATAGCAGGTACATTTTGTACTGCACGCACTAGTTCTGAAGCATGCTCTGCTACTACAAACATGGTCGTTTTTCCACTTCCAGGAAGTGCAGCACGAAAACGTGCAACATCCTGAGCTTTTCCTTTGAAATCAAAAGCCTCTACTACCATCAAACGTTCGTGAGCAAGTTTATCACTCAACAACATTTTTACTGCAGCAACTTTCATCTTTTTATTGATCTTCTGAGTGTATGTACGCTCGCTCAATGGTCCAAACGTAATACCTCCACCTCTCCATAATGGAGAGCGGATAGATCCGTGTCGCGCACGACCAGTACCTTTTTGTTTCCATGGTTTTTTTCCACCTCCACGTACATCTCCACGCATTTTAGTATGTGCCCATGGCTGTCTAGCATTTGCGCGAAGTGCCACATATACCTGGTGAATGAGATTAGAATTTGGTTTCACGCCGAAAATATCTTCTCGCATCTCAAGCGGAGCTTTCTGTTCCCCTCGTGAATTGTATACAGCAACATTAGTCATATCAAGAAAATAATATTATACCGTTGGCACTGATACTGCCTCGGCCGGAGCAACTTCACTCGCTGCTGCCTCAATGACAATTGACCCTTCCTGAGTTGAGATATATACCAATCCATTTCGTGCTCCAGGGATCGCTCCTTTGATAAGAAGTTCATTAGTTTCAGGATGAATTTCAACAATTTCAAGATTTTTAACCGTAACTTGTTCGTCACCCATATGTCCACCCATGCGCATATTCTTGAATACACGCTGCACACCACCAGCTCCAATACTACCAGGCATACGAAGGTTGTCCTTGTGTCCATGAGTCGCAGGTCCACCAGCAAATCCATGTCGCTTGACCACACCCTGAAAACCACGTCCTTTTGAGGTACCTGTCACTTGAATTTTTTCACCCGGAGTAAAAATGGTAACTGTAAATTGATCACCTTTCTTGAGATGTTGAACTTCGCCACGAAAATCCTTGAGGAATCGTACGGTGGTTTCCCCACTGTTACCGCTTGAGATACCTTTCAAATGACCTTTCATCGCCTTGTTCAAGCGAAAAGTCTTTTGTGTACCAAAGCCGACCTGTACGGCCCCATCTTTTACCTGAGTAATCACACAAGGTCCAGCCTGAACTCGGGTAACAGGTACCACTGAGCCATCAGCTCGAAACACTTGAGTCATTCCGATTTTTTTACCAATAATGAATTTCATACCAGTTTGTTTTTGAAACTCTGTCTAGATTCGCTTAATAAAAAACTAGAAGTAATAATGCCACAATTTCGCCTACCCATGACATCTTTACTTCTAGCCTCTTAAAAAACCATAAAAAATATGGAGTGTGTAAGGCGTTGTGTGATAAAGCATGTAATGAATAAAACCTCGCGCTATAGCAATCATGCATCAGATGTTTTCCCGAATCTAGAGGGTATTACCCTGAGCTTCCGAAGGGATCTTATCTGTACAAAATAGATATAGTTCTTTTGTGGCCCTAGTCTACCCGATAACGACACGTTTGTCAAGACCATTCTTTTACATCATCTTGATCTCCACATCAACACCACTCGGCAAATTGAGGTTCATGAGAGCATCAATTGCTTTTGGACTTGGAGAAAGAATGTCGAGAAGTCGTTTATGGGTGCGCATTTCGAACTGTTCCTGAGCGGTCTTGTGAACAAATGTTGCACGGTTCACACTATACTTTTGTATATGTGTAGGAAGTGGTACTGGACCTACGACCTTAGCACCATTGCGCTCAGCAGTGTCGATGATAGTTTTTGTAGCACCATCAATGATCTTGTGATCATACGCTTTAATTTTTACCCGAAGACGTGGGCCTGCTTCTTCAATTTTTGTTTGTGTAGCTGACATAAATGAACGATAGTTAACCGAACAACCCCGCCCTCCACTATAGAGGACGGGGTGTCGTATATTATGCAATAATCTTGGTTACAACTCCAGCTCCTACAGTGCGCCCACCTTCACGGATCGCGAAACGCATCTGTTCTTCGATACCTACAGGAACAATAAGTTTGATCTTGATGTTTACGGTATCTCCTGGCATTACCATTTCAGTTCCCTCAGGAAGGGTTACTTCTCCAGTAACGTCAGTAGTTCGAATATAGAACTGTGGTTTGTATCCATTGAAGAATGGCTTGTGTCGTCCACCTTCTTCTTTGGTAAGTGCGTATACTTCAGCTTCTACTTCAGTATGAGGTTTGATACTTCCAGTTTTACAGAGAATCATACCACGCTCTACATCTTCTTTCTTGGTACCACGAAGAAGAATTCCGGCATTGTCTCCAGCCTGACCCTGCTGTAATGACTTGTTAAACATTTCAACTCCAGTCACAGTAGTCTTCATGGTTTCAGCGCGCATACCGACGATTTCGATTTCGTCTCCTACTTTCACCACACCACGTTCAATACGACCGGTAACTACGGTTCCACGTCCTTCGATTGAGAATACGTCTTCGATAGGCATCAAAAGATCCTTGTCGAGTGCGCGTACTGGATCTGGGATATATTCGTCGAGAGTCTTGAGAAGATCGAGAATTGGCTTAGCAGCTTCAGGATCGTTTGGATTCTCAAGTGCTTTGAGTGAAGAACCACGGATAATAGGAGTGGTATCTCCAGGGAACTGATACTTCTTCAAAAGATCACGAACTTCTTCTTCGACGAGGTCGATAAGTTCAGGATCACTTACCTGGTCAACTTTGTTCAAGTATACCACGATGTATGGTACTCCTACCTGGCGAGCCAAAAGGATGTGTTCGCGAGTCTGAGGCATCGGACCATCAGCAGCTGAAACCACGAGAATAGCGCCGTCCATCTGAGCAGCACCCGTAATCATGTTCTTTACATAGTCAGCGTGTCCAGGACAGTCTACGTGAGCGTAGTGTCGTTTTTCAGTCTCATACTCAACGTGTGCGGTAGCAATGGTAATACCACGTGCTTTTTCTTCAGGTGCAGCGTCGATTTCATCAACGTTTTTTGCCTGAGCAGTCAAACCATGCGCTCCAGCAACCTTGAGGATTGCAGCAGTCGTCGTCGTCTTACCATGGTCTACGTGACCGATGGTTCCCACATTCACATGCGGCTTGTTTCTTAGAAATTCTGCCATAGTACTATGGTGTTCCCCGCACTACACCCGAATGATCGAGGTAGATTTGTTATCCAGCGGTTAATAAAAAATATTTAAAAAAGTTGCATACGAAATGCGAGGGTGAGTATACGTCATTTCTATCTACTCGTCAAGAGGTGATACTGGGGATACTACCATTGAGAAAACCCTATGTGGTAGGCTCTTCAAAAAATACCGGATCATCATCTGAATCAAGTGGTTCTTCATCCTGAAAAACCGGAGAATGTACATCATCGGTAGGTGCAATCGCAGATGTCTCTGTCGGAACATCACCAAATGCAGGCGCAGAAGAAGTATGTATCACCTCATCTTCTACCGGAACATACGTACGAATAGGGTCTGCAGTGTCTACCGTCTCGACTTTTTCTTTCATACGTGAAAATCTCTTTTCACTCATAAGATCACTCACTCGATGCCAATCAGAACGATGAGTAAAGTCTTCTTCAAATGGATCTGGAAGCGGGTCCTCCACCATCTGATCTTCGAGAAGTGCAGCATGTTTCTCCTGCTCATTGAGATCCTGATACGAACGCCACACTGCAATATCACGATTAATTTTATCAATCAATTCTCGCTCAGACATTTCTTCAAATAATGCCTCATCATACAAGGTAGATGGGGACACAGACTCCTCTTTCGTCACGAGCGTTTCATAGTCGTCAAATGACATCACTACCATGTCATGGTCTGCAGATGGATCGTGCACAATCACAGTATCTCCAGTCTTCTTCGACAGATTGAGAATACGGGTAAGCCGCTCAGACATAGTAATAATAAATAAGAGATAAACAGTATAGGGTGATTATACGAAGAGAAAAGTCGCGTGTCAAACAAAGGTAATACGTATATGAAGCTCCAAATTTCATCACCGCACGATATAATACCTCACGGTTATCCACCGTACACATTGACGAGTATATAAAAAAATCATACACTATGTGTCTGTTCTTTGCGGGCATACCCTAAAATACGACCACGTATCCGATGAGGAGCATAGTGAGTGAAGACTCATTCCCTACGCTCCTCTGACCGGATCACACAGGTCAGATTCAGTGGGCACCTGCCCGTCACCCAAGGAGTACCCGAATGAACACTGTCGAAAAGACGCCCCCCTTGAAACCGTGCACCTATGAGATCTTGAATGATCTCACCAAAGGGTTCGCGATCTCTCTCATCATCATGCCCTACTTCCTCTTGATGGGATGTGTGCAATGGTGATATCAGCTCGTTCATAACATCTCGTCCGATCACGACCGCCCCTCACGGTGAGGGGCGGTCCATCGGGCGAAAACAGACGACATACTACACACGCTAAAATGCGCGTTTTTTTATATATACAAAACATACATGCAAATGAACTACCACCAGCGCAAGCATTCTCGACCGTATGCATGTCCGAGGGATTAAAGGGGGTTCGGGGGTGAAAACTGTCTGAGCTATGAGAGTAACATAAGTAATAAACCTTAATGAGGCGAGTTTTTTCACCCCCGAAAGTTTTTGGTACTTTTTGGTTACAAAAAGTACAGATAACGTAGTGCTTTCAAGATAGGTGATCACTTACATGTACATACTTCCCTCTGAACAAAAGCCATGTGTAATTCCAGAAGCTTCGCTTATAAACGCACACAGTGATTTATCTGGTTAAAACAAAACATCCCGATGATATATCGGGATGTTTTGAATTGAAGATGTTTCACGCAATACAAGTGACAAAAAACCAATTGAACGTTTTCTTATACTTAGAACAAGAATCAGATTTTACTCTTGCGAGTCAAATACTGACTTTGGATATATTTCAACTTTCGTTGAAATGAACTCCAGAAAGGAGGTGATCCATCCACAGCTTCCGCTACGGATGCCTTGTTACGACTTAACCCTGATCATTGACCCTGCCTTCGTCCCCCTACTGGGAGCCTTCGGGCATTGCCAACTTTCGTGGTTTGACGGGCGGTGAGTACAAGACCCGAGAACGTATTCAACGCGCCGTGCTGATGCGCGTTTACTAGCAAATCCAACTTCATGTAGACGAATTGCAGCCTACAATCCGAACTGAGACCGGCTTTAGTGGGATTGGCTCCACCTCGCGGTTTGGCGTCCCTTTGTACCGGCCATTGTATCATGTGTGTAGCCCAAGACGTAAGAGCCATGCTGATTTGACGTCGTCCCCACCTTCCTCCTACTTGCGTAGGCAGTCTCGTGTGTACATTTAACACACGACGAGGGTTGCGCTCGTTACCCCACTTAAGGGTACACCTCACGGCACGAGCTGACGGCAACCATGCAGCACCTGTGTAGCGCCCTCGAAGGCGGCTCCTGTTTCCAGGAGCTTGCAGCTACATGTCAAGCCTTGGTGAGGTTTGCCGCGTACCATCGAATTAAACCACATGATCCTCTGCTTGTGCGGGTCCCCGTCTATTCCTTTGAGTTTTAACCTTGCGGCCGTAGTCCCCAGGCGGTGTACTTAACGCGTTAGCTTTTTTAAACGGCACTTAGAGGGTCGATACTCCAAATACCTAGTACACATCGTTTAGGGCGTGGACTACTGGGGTATCTAATCCCATTCGCTCCCCACGCTTTCGTCCATGAGTGTCAGAACTGTTCCAGTATACTGCTTTCGCCTTTGGTGTTCCTGTTGATATCAACGCATTTTACTACTACACCAACAGTTCCGTATACCTCTCCCAGTCTCAAGTTTCCCAGTATTGAGAGCAGTCTTTAGGTTAAGCCCAAAGATTTGACTCCCAACTTAAAAAACCACCTGCGGACGCTTTACGCCCAATGAATCCGGATAACGCTTGAGGTCTCTGTATTACCGCTGCTGCTGGCACAGAGTTTGCAACCTCTTATTCATATGGTACCGTCAAAAATTCTTCCCATATAAAAGCAGTTTACACCCCGAAGGGCTTCTTCCTGCACGCGGCGTCGCTCCGTCACACTTTCGTGCATTGCGGAATATTCCTGACTGCAGCCACCCGTAGGTGTCTGGGCAGTATCTCAGTCCCAGTGAGCCGGGTCACGCTCTCACGCCCGGTACTGATCATCGTCTTGGTGAGCCATTACCTCACCAACTAACTAATCAGACATAGACCTCTCTCCGAGCACCGAAGTTTTACATGGGAATGGCCTCACGCCCCCCCATGTCTATCGGGTATTAATCCGGCTTTCGCCGAGCTATCCCCGTCTCGAAGGTAAGTTATCAATGTGTTACTCTCCCGTTTGCCGGTCAGTGTTTCTCGGTATTGCTACAAAAAAACCTGTCCCACGACTTGCATGCCTTAGGCACGCCGCCAGCGTTCATCCTGAGCCAGGATCAAACTCTCAATAATATTGAGATTTTCTCCGAAGAGAAAATAATGTTTGATTGTAATTACTTACTACTCAATAGTAAGTAATTCTCATATGTTAGATTAAACATATGAGTTAGCTCTAAGAAAATAGACGATCAATCGGTTTTTGCCACGTGTATAACGTGAACTTGTTGCAGTGCCCCGTAGGGTTACAACACCGTATTAATCATTTTTTGCTGTATTGTTGTTTCACATCTTCAAATTGTAAAGATCGTACCCTTTTTTTCTTTGGTAAAAGAAAAAAGAGAAACTCTGTTGCCTTTCCAATAATGTGAATTAGGGGAAAAGCAAGTATAGTCGCTCTTTTCTTAGTATCTCGGGTCAGTGACAAACTCGCCAAGTGAAGGCTAGAAGACTTGAGAAAAGGTATCAGTTATAAATATCATTAAGTGCTCGCATATAGTATAAAACTCTGAAACATCTGTCAAGTGGCTTGGCAAGCCCGAAATGTACACAGATTGGGGATAAGTCAAATACAGGAAAAAATTCAAACGAAAAAATCAATAATATTTATTTCTTTTTGTCAATCTGAGACTGCTTCCATTCCTTAATTTTCTTATGATCCCCACTCAGCAATACATCCGGCACCTTCCATCCCTTGAAATCCGCAGGCTTCGTGTATTGAGGATACTCAACTTCTATATCTTGCACCTCTCTTTTTGATTTTCCCTTGTGCGCTTTTACGCTATTAAATGTTTCGTCGGTGAGCGATTCAGCATTACCCAAAACCCCAGGAACAAGCCTCGAAACCGCCTCGATAATGGTGAGTGCTCCCAATTCCCCACCAGCAAGCACATACGGACCGACTGAAATCTCTTCATCAATCATATGATCTACCACACGCTGGTCCACCCCTTCGTAGCGCCCGCAAATGAGGACAAGTTCATCAAGTGTACTCCACGATTCGGCAACTGATTGATCGAACTGTCGTCCACGCGGTGAGAGCAATACGGTGCGTTTTTTCTTTGCAACCGTTCCTGTCGCCAATCGTTTCAATTTCGTAAGCCCTGGAGCTTTCTTGAACGGCAATCCATCAATCGAGACCAATGCCTCATAGATCGGCTCTGGCTTCATAAGCATCCCCGCTCCCCCACCATACGGCGTATCGTCGACAGTCTTATGCTTGTCGTGCGTAAAATCACGAATATAAATAGGACACACCTCAATCAATTTCTTTTTCTGCGCACGCCCAAGAATAGTTTCGTCAGAATATGAAGAGATAATTTTTGGAAATAGAGTGAGTACGGAAAAACGAATCATACACATTTCTAAATGTAATAAAACAAATCCTACTCTATTATAAACGGAAAATCAACTTAGACTAAACCACCGGCTCACACCACTACACATTCTCCAAACACCCTCCTTGATTACACAATAACAAGTAAAGTATACTCTATTTGAGCGAAAATACGAAGATGTTCGGATATCAGTAGTTGCTGTCTCTTATACACATCT
>DBDW01000011.1 GCA_002293825.1 Candidatus Magasanikbacteria bacterium UBA922
TCCGTACCTCCCTGTCCATCAGGAAGATCACTAATGGTTTGTGAATAGTTGGAGACATTTCCATCATCGTCTTCAGCCACGACTTTGTAATAATACGTCGTTGCTCCATCGAGCGAACCATCGACAAAATAATTGATGGTGCGATCAGTAATCGTGCGATGAACTGAGAATGTTTCTCCATCCGTCGAGCGGTAGACGAGATAGTGTTTGAATCCTGGACCAGGAATGTCGACTGATCCCCAGGCGACAAAGATGCGCCATTCTTCGGTACCTGCAGTAGAGACATCTTGGTACGTAATGTTTGCAGGAATCTGTGGTGTGTCAGCATATGCGATTACCCCATCGTTTGAGATATTGCCATAGCGATCACGGAGCTGGTAGTACACACGAGTTCCTGCACCCACATTCCACTGTTTGGTTTCAGCAAATGGAATCCACGATCCTGAATCTAGATTGAGTCCATCGGGATTGAGTTCACTGTTATTAGACAATCGCATCTCAAGCCCCTCAGTCGTGTCATCAAACGCATCGAAGACCAGAGTGTCAGTAGCGTCACTCCGTCCATCAATACCGAGTGTTACGACAGGGTCAGTGGTATCGAGGACAAAGGCATCAGTAACCGCATAGCCATAATTGTTTGCAGCTTCACTATCGTTGGCACGGACACGAAGTTTGAAGGTAGGATTGTACTGGTTTGGATACGCAGTCTTTGCATCCCATACGACGGAATATGATGAATAATCACTATCGTCTATTCCAAGTGAGCCATACGACCCAGTGAGATGAGCAGTGCTAATCGATTCCCAGACTTCGTTCCCTGAGCTTGCACAATTCGAACTACAATATTGGAAATCCAGTGAGACATATCCTGGAGTAACACCGGTAGCAGTATCGATGTCACGAACTGAAAAGTCGAGAGAGACAAGCCCAGTCGATGAGAGAGTGGAGGTAGTCGTGAGCTGTACTTCGGGAGGTGCGTTGACGACATAGGTCATCGTTGCACCAGACAGTGTTGGGGTCTCAGTGCCAGAGCCTGTGAGTATTGCACGGTATTGGATATATTGATCATCTGAGCCATCATTGAGTGCAGCAGGAAGTGCTTGAGAACCGTCTGACGCAGTGAAGTATGTATTACTCGTCCCATCGGGACCAGACCAGCTGGTCCAGGTACTGTTATTCGGACTGGTGCGTACATGAAAACGAATCGAGGTATTGTCAGGAGTCGTACCCGTCCACGAGACACCCGCAAAGACACTCGCCGGATCATTTGCATTAAACGGACTCGAGATGAGTGAGCCAGAGGTATACCGTGCATACCCAAGTGTGAGATCGGTGAGTGAGGGAGTGCGAGCCGTGTTCGAGGTGGAGAGATTGGCTCGGTATTGGATGTATCTACGACTGCCAAAGCTCGAGATGTCTCCCCCATTCGCGATGCCGGTAGTCCAGGTAGTCCATGATCCGTCTGGAGTAGGAGTGTCTCCTGCACGTGCGTCAAAAGTGATGGCAGTATTGGCAGGTGCAGTGGTGTTGTAGGAGAGGGTGGTGTAGCCAGTGTGGCCTTGTGTGTCAAAGACGGGAGAGGTGTAGGTGCCGGGGGTGGAGTAGGTGGTGCGGGAAGTTACGTATTTAAAAAAATGCGTACCATTATTACCTAATAAAGCATATATTTCACCTGTGTCAGTAGAAAGCAAAGAGGCACCAAGACTAGCATTCTGAGGAATATTTGTAAGTGTGGTCCACGAATTTCCAGAGATAGAGTAGCGGTAAAAGCTTCCACTGCCACTTGCACGCAAGACATAAATAAAATCACTCGCACCATGACGAACCACTGAATTTCCACTTGTCAAAGTTCCAGGAACCGAAGTAAGGTTCGTCCATGAATTACCAGAGATGGAGTAACGAGCAAAACCATTTGACCCACCCCCCGCAAAAGAATAGATATAATCTTCTCCAGGATAATAATGCAATGAACCTTGGTAAAAAGGACCTAATGTAGAAGTTGCGAGTACTGTCCACGAATTACCAGAGATGGAATATTTTGCAAATGATCCACTTTGATTACCTCGCTGAACATAGAATGTATCGACACCATCATACACCGCATCCATACCATCACTCATAGCTCCTCCTGGATAGTCCGGAAGATTTGACCACGAATTACCAGAGATGGAGTAACGGTAAAAACTAGCTGTATTATGTCTAAAATAGTAAATAAAATTTCCAACACCCTTAATAACAGAGCCTGTGTTTGCGGCAGCAGGAAGACTCGCACGAACTACCCACGAATTTCCAGAGATAGAGTAGCGGTAAAAATCTGAAGTAAAATCACCACGAATCGCATAGATATAATCTCCCCCGTCATGAATAACACCATTTTTACGAGGAACAAGTTTTGCCGGAGGAGACGCAAGTGTGACCCACGAATTACCAGAAATTGAATAAGCATAAAACGCATTACCCGGACTGCCACGAAAAGTATATATATAATCATCTTCCCCATTACGGATCAGAGATGCTCCATCTGATATGCTTGTAGGAACACTTGCCAATGAAGAAACAGTACTCCCTACCCACGAATTTCCAGAGATGGAGTAGCGGTAGAAATTACTATTATTACCATTATGTAACACAAAAATATGATCATCATTACCATTACGAACAATCTGAGGATTGAAACCTAAATTATAAAGAAAAGGAACATTAAAAAAATTACTCCACGAATTACCAGAAATGGAGTAACGCTGGAAACTTCCTGAACCACTACCAAAAAAATAAATAAAACCACTAACAGAATCATAAAGCAAGTTTGCACTAGTCGCATATTCAGCTAAATTTGCTAATTGCACCCATGAATTCCCAGAAATGGAGTACCGATAAAACGTGTTAGATCCACCCCCAGAAGTTCCTGGAAAAACATAAATATAATCATCATTAGGATGACGAATTACAACACCCCCACTATAAATTCCAGAAGGAACTGAAGCAAGTGTCTCCCACGAATTTCCAGAGATAGAGTAGCGGTAGAAAGAAGTTTGAGCACCACCTCGCAAAACATAAATATGATCATCACTTCCATTGCGGATCATTTGAGCACCATTGGAAGCCACACTAGGAAGAGAAGCAAGTGTCTCCCACGAATTTCCAGAGATAGAGTAGCGGTAGAAAGAAGTTTGAGCACCACCTCGCAAAACATAAATATGATCATCACTTCCATTGCGGATCATTTTATAACCTTCAGCAACTGCGGCAGGTACCGAAGTCAATGTTGTCCATGAATTACCAGAGATGGAATAGCGGTAGAAATTAGAATAGCCATAACCACGTAACACATAGATATAATCACTGGAACCATCTCGTAGCATTATTCCAGATATTATTGATCCTGGTACCGAAACTAAAGTTGTCCACGAATTACCAGAAATTGAATAGCGGTAGAAACCTGTAGCACTATTTCCCTGCAAAACATAAATATGATCATCACTTCCATTGCGAAGCATATGCACGCCCACATACCCACTCTGCACAGCACCTGGAACGACTGGTAAGTGAGTCTCCCAACTATTCACCTGCTCCACCGCACCAGCTAATGCTACGGATGCAGATGCACCAGTACCACTGATGGTAGTGCTCGTGAGTGTGGCACCTGCAAAATCTGAGTCTGAGGTGAATACTTGAGAGAGTGATTCGGGAGTGAGTGCTACACTAGCTCCTGCAGTGATGGTAGATGAGGCAGCAGTATAGCTATTCCATCCGGTGCGATTGCCAGGGTGAATAGCTACCGTAGACGTAGCTCCCCCACTCCACGATGATTGGAGCCAGGTATACGTAGCAGCATAGACGGGTGAGGCAAAATGATGAAATACCACGAGACCGAGATGGAGTGTGGTATAGATGAAGAAGAGTTGTGAGAGAAGAGCGACACGTAAGGGACGGAATTCACGTGATGAGAGAATGGTTTTGAGATTGGTCCAGAGTGTTACGTCTCCTTTGAGATAGGACGGAGTGAGAAAATGGATAATCCAGAGTGGAAAGAGGAAGAAGTGTTTGAGATAGTGAAATAGAATTTGTTTCTGGAGATATCTCAATCGTTGTTTGTCTCGATACACCGGACTATCCTTACGAAGCGTAAAATACGACTGGATCATGCCACGCCAGGTATAGTAGGTAGAGAGACTGTTGATACGAGCGTCAGCAGGAGTGGAAGATGAGGAAGTATGAGGAGTAGAATGGCGTGGCATAAAAATACGCACCGAGAATATGGTGCGTATAGTATAGCATGTTTTTTGTATCGCGTGATATTTTTCTGGGGACAAACACGAGAATTACACTTTCAATATTTCAGCTTCCTTTTCTTCTCCGATCATTTTCACCTGTTCATTCGCCTCTTTGGTCAATTTCTCAATCTCTTCATGAAATTTATATTTCTGATCTTCACTAATCGTACCTTCTTCTTCCTGTGTGTCTACCATATCCCGAGCCTCTTCTCGAATCTTGCGAAGTGCGATACGAGCATTTTCGAGTTTGGTATGCAATACCTTGATCAATTCCTGCCGGCGTTCACTCGATAATTCTGGCAACGGCAGACGAATCATCTTACCATCATTCACTGGATTGATACCTAGGTCAGACATACGCAATCCAGTATCCACAGCTTGTACAATACTCTTGTCCCATGGCTCAATCGCCAATGTCTTTGCATCAAGTACAGAAATAGACGCGAGCGCTTTCAAGGGCTGTTTCATACCATACGCTTCAATCTGAATATCCTCAACAATCGCAGGTGTCGCACGCCCGGTACGAAGACTTGAGATATCTTGTCTGAGGAATTCGAGTGCTTTTGCACATTCTTGTTTGTATTCTGAGGTCATAAAAAATAAATTAAATGCTACATGATGCGTGGTATACCATGACTTCAATCTGCACACGTCCCTAACTCTTCACCGCCATCGTAAACCCGAGATAGATCCATCCACTATTCGCGGGATGTACCCGGAGCGCAGTCGGAATCTGTTGAGTCGGTAATTTTCGTGTCTCCCACGTAATACCCCCGTCAACACTACGATAGAAGGTAGATCTGTCCCCAATTGTACCAGTATAATAGAGTTCTTTATCATTCCGAGGATTGATACCAAATCCATAGATAGAGACACTTCCCGGAGGAGTGACGAGAGGAATTGGTTCCCAATCTTCTCCCGCATTGCGAGAGGTGAGGATACCATACTTCGAAACCCAATAAATCTGCTCTGCTTTAGCAGGATATATCACAAACCGCTGATACTGTAAAGCCCCCGCATAATCAGAAAACTTTTTTGCCAAATTTTCCCACGACAATCCAGTATCCCGACTACGATACAGCCCGCTCGCACGTGTAGTGAGGTACATGAGTCCTTGCTTATTGGTATCAAAATAAATTTCTCGAATATTCGCATTACTAAATCGTGCTGACACACTCCATGAATTTCCCCCATCGACACTACTAAGCAAGTCTCCAGCACTCGTAGCTGCAAAGACCTGACTCGTGTTAAACGGATTTACTGCAACCGACGTAATGATATATTGTGTACGACCTTCTCGGTATAATTCAGTCCACGTTCGAGCACAATCAGTAGTCTTGTACAATTGACGTGCATTGGTAACAAAAATAGTACATTTATCAGTAGGATGGACCGAGAGATTTTGTATAAGACCTGCATTCAATGGTGCAGCTGAACGAGACCACGTCTTACCATCGTCATAGGTATAGAGAAGCCCATGCTCACGACTTGCCCAGTAGAATGCACGCGGATCCTGTGGATCATCGATAAATCGAAATACTTCGGCATTGGGAATTTTCTGCACCCCTTCGGCAGTAGGAACCGATACGATCTGTGTCCATGCTTCACCATTCTC
This sequence comes from Candidatus Magasanikbacteria bacterium UBA922, assembly GCA_002293825.1. GTDB lineage: Bacteria > Patescibacteriota > Patescibacteriia > Magasanikbacterales > UBA922 > UBA922. The sequence goes on from DBDW01000011.1 coordinate 5,890, forward strand.
AGTCGTGACCCATGCACCAGCAGGACCGAGTGACGTATTCTTCTTCCCTGCTCCAAAAGACACACATGATTGCCCGGTGACAATGAGTGCTACCATGAGCGCTATCATGGACATGAGTGTTCGTTTCATAGATGTAGGTAATTAAAAATTTAAGGAATAGACAAAAGTACATGTTCCACTACCAATCGTGGATGGACATTTTTTTGTAATTGCAATTCAGCTCGTCGAAGGGTATCGAGTATACGAGGAATGGACGACGCATACTCCCCCTGTTCATAGAGATATTCTCGAAGTGCAATAGTCCAGATACGAAAAATATCGATAATCCGAGAACGAGCAGTGATATGATCATCTCGATCTGCAAAAAAATCTTCAACGGTTTCTATTTTTTCATGAAAAGAACGTGAGAATAATGAACGTAGACGTTCTTTTTCTTCACGATACATCGTATACACCACCTCATCATGTGTCCACATGACTGCGTATCCTGGCAACCCGCACGCATCTCTCGCCATCACTACTGCCCGATCAGGAGTAATACCCTGTAGAATGAGCCAGTCGTATATATGAGAATCAGGTACAGGAGAAAAATACACCGTCTGTGCACGTGATCGAATCGTAGGCAAAAGTGCTGATTCATCTTCGGTAACCAATATCACGATGGTCTGTGCACGAGGCTCTTCCAACGTTTTGAGTAATGCATTTGCTGCGGCAGTATTCAGATATTCAGCCCCATCGATAATAGCTATCTGATATCCACCACGCACAAATGCACTTTGTGAAAATCTACCAATCAATTCACGTATCTGTGCGATAGAAATATCTTTTTTACGAGTTCCAGTCTTTTCATCATACTCTCGTGCAAGGGTTACAAGATCAGGATGCGCACATGATGTTCCCGTAATCGAAAGAATGGTCCGAGCAATCATCTCTGCCACAGTACGCTTTCCCACATGTCGAGGACCTGCAAATATATATGCATGATTCAATCGTCCCTGAGAAATACATCGATCAAAAAAAGAACGTATGTGTGTGTGACCAATGATATTATTCATATACGGAAAATAATAACAGTTCTACACACAAATTACAAATAATATATATGATAAAATTGATACGACACCGTATACATGCGTACCGTATACTCACCTACCGAGTCGATACAATTGATCTTTTATAATTATCCAAATTTTCAAGCGCGATTCCGGTACCTTTGGCCACACAAAGCAATGGTTCTTCTGCCACATACGCAGCAACTCCAATCGCTTGCGCAATCAATTCATCGAGATTTCGAAGCTGACTCGATCCACCTGACATAATAATTCCTTTATTCATTACATCAGCAGACAATTCAGGTGGTGTACGATTGAGCACTTCTTTTACAGCTTCGATCAATCCTTCGAGATCGTGTTGCAAAGCTTCTGTCGTATCATCAGAGGTGACAATGATAGTTCGAGGTAATCCTGTCACCATATCACGTCCTTTTACCTCCATCGTAAGCGGACTATCCATAAACATGGCACTCCCAATACCGATTTTCACATCCTCGGCACTCCGATCCCCGATTGCAAGACCATATTTACGACGAATAAATTCAGCAATTGACTGATCGAATCGATTGCCACCAATACGTACCGAACCTACCGACACAATACCACCAAGCGAGATCACCGCAATCTCAGCAGTCCCACCACCAATGTCAATAATCATATGACCAGACGCAGAACCGATCGGTATATCAGCACCAATCGCCGCAACAATAGGTTCTTTGATAATGTACGCAGCTTTTGCTCCTGCAGCAAGCGCTGCATCAATCACCGCACGACGCTCAGTAGAAGTAATCCCAGCGGGAACCGCGACCATTACTTCGGGACGAAACAATCGTACTCCACCGAGTGCTTTATTGATAAAATATCTAAGCATCGCTTCAGTCGTCTTATAGCTTGCAATCACCCCATCTTTGAGTGGACGTTCTGCAATAATAGTATCAGGAGTTCTCCCAATCATTTCTTTTGCCTCAATTCCTACGGCAAGCACTTTTTTGTCTTCTTTAGAAATTGCCACGACTGATGGTTCATTTACCACAATCCCGCGCTTGGGTATATATACCAATATATTCGTTGTTCCAAGATCAATACCAACCTTTCTCATACGAGTACCATTAAAAAAATCAGGGGTTAACTAGAATCCTACTCGAAATACCGCATCAGATTCGAATGGTGTGTTGAATCGATAGACCATATCTCCCCATTCTGAAGAAAGTTCTGCAGGACGTGCGGATTGAATAGTTGTACCAAAATCAAGATTAAGCGTCAATTGAGAACCAAACAAACCTAATTGTTTTTGCACGTACAATTCATATGAACCCGCACCGATTTGATCAGTGATCGCTTGAGGTAATCGATACGTAAACGTAAGTTTTTTTGTGGTAAGTGGCTCTACTGCTATCACGGTACCAAACCATTGTGTACCAAACTCAAAACCTGTTTCAATACTCGGTATATCGCGTGCCTGACGAGGAGTAGCCTCGACCGAAATAAGCTCAGCACCCTCTGGAACATACACCCGAGCATATGAAATATATCGTGACGTTCTCCAATCAAACGGAGCACCGTGTACATATTCCATCGTCGTTACCGCTCGATAATATGATTCTCCTTCGGCAGATATCGCGGGTTCAATATGATACCAAAGTGTGCGAGTAATTGCATGATCTGTTTTCAATGCACCAAGATTGGCATCGACCCACATCAGATAATCCCCGGTCGTGGACGTTACCATTCCACTCGCACCATGCGAAATCACGAGATCCTGAATCGAAGGATCAGTCGCATATATCATAACATGCTTTTGCTGAATAAGCTTTTCCGCCAAAGCTTTATATTTGAGTGGATGAAGAAGTACATCACTCTTGAGCTTGTCAACAATCGCAATCATCAAATCTTTAATAATCACCTTTCGATCAGTTCGAGCAATTCCTCGGTCAACAAAATCATACTCTACTTCACGCTCAAGCTCTGCTACAACATTCTGAGGAGTAAACGTGATACCGTCAACAGTAAGTGGTCCGGTAATCTGCATCACTTCTTCGAGCACATGCGTCGTAACACCGATCACTGCATCGATTTCATCAGCGGCAACTCCCCCTTCTTGTGCATATAGTGACAAACCCATCTTGGTACTCTCAGCAAAATCAGGAGACCAATTACTATCACGAAAATACCATCCGGGTACTTTCAAATACTGCATAATCGGCGCGGGAGCAATCGGTGGAACAAAGTTTTTATTTCGATAATCGAGAAGTTCAGTTCCTTCGAGTGCAAGTACTTCATAATTTCCACGATTCATCCGCACCGTGCTATATGACCCGATAAATCCACCACCCGGACGAAGCTCGGTGTTATTGAGAAACAATAGTAGATACGTGTGAGGCTCTATAAACCCCAGTGCGCGCGGAAGTAGATCAAAAAGATCTTGTTCGACAAGTCCACTATTCACCAACTGGGATCGCACCAACGGTGAAGAAATAATACCTGCAACACCCATACGCTTCAACAAAAGCACACCGCTACCCACAAGAATCATACACACAATCACGATTGCAAGTAGAATCCACGGCCATCGGCGTTTCTTTTTATGAAGCTGAGAAAATGACATACAAAATATTCTAAATATTTATCGCTTCTTCTGTGAAACATTGAACCCAAGATATTTTCCACGCATCAAATGCGTTACCGCATCAATTCCAGGTAACGCAGCCACAAACAACATCGAAATTGGTAACAATATCCATTGCAACAACATGATAATATACAAATGCCGTGGATGAGATTCAGGACGAGGAGGTAGCAAAGGAAAACTCAAAATAGCAGACAAAATCAATCCGAGCATTGCGCTCGTCATAAGAATTTCAAGTAAATGTGGCGCATTGAAATATAATGCACTTTGTCGAATACTCGGACTCGCAATCCACAACGGAAAACGACCAAGTAATGTAATCATAAGTGCAGCAACACACCACGACCACTTTCCCTCCCACTCGATAAACACCCATTTGAATTTAGTATACCACGGTATCAGGTTACCCTTCTTCCGAAATTCCCACAATAAATACGGCACATGTTCCACTCCCCACGCCCATCGACGCTGTTGTCGATATAAATTTTTAATACTCTGCCACCATGAATCATCTCGAACGGTATCCATAGATACCGGAATATACAGAGGAGTGACTTCGTATTTTCCATTATATGCAAGAAGACATTGATAAAAAATGCGTGAGTCCTCAGACACGATACGCTTATCATGAAATCCTGCATCCACCAATGCTCTAAAACTCATCGAATGAGAAGAAAAAGTCACCAGAGAATCTTGACGAGCAAGTGACATCATCATCCAAAAAGTCGTACCAAATGCCATGATACGAAGAACAGACGGTGATTCCCACATATTGTTGTTATACAATGCAATCGGCTGGTATGAGCTTCGTGTAGGATTGGGATGTGTCGCATACACATAGGTAAGATAACTAAAATAATCCGGATGACACACGGTATCAATATCAAACACCGTAACAATCACGTCTTCATACTTCCACCCATTTCGATCCACATATTCTCGTGCTTTTCCTTCTGCATAGTGCAAGTTGGAACCCTTGCCTGGAATTTCATTCGGCAAATCTTTAGGATGAAGGGTAAACATAATATGATGAAACGAATCAGTAAAACGATGCTTCACCCGATCAAAAATATCTCGACAATGCGCTTCCTGAACTTCCTCTCCTGCTATCACGATGGTAAATGCACGCGGATCATATACCGATCGAGCCACACTCTGAATCGCATCTTCTACCACATCCCACGTCTCATTGAACACCGTCAAAAATACCACATGCTGATATCGATCTGCCGAAGCAATATCATGTACTAGTGCATCCTTCCAATCAATAGAACGCACTCGACGATAACGTACCCACGAAACGATCAGATAAAACGCAAAATTAAATACCTTGAGCACCCAATAAATATCAAAAATGATGATGAAATAAATCATCGCTAATGGGTACACAAAAGACAAAAGAACACTTAAAATAAGCGTTCCCCACACCGTAAGTCCAGGGAGTATTTCATATAATCGATATCGCTGATAGGGCGAAAGCATAGTTACGTAGAAGTAGTAATGCCAATATGTGGCTCTCCACTATATGTAGGGCTCAAATATACACCCACAGGTACACGAGAAATATGTGCTTCGACTGATTGAAAGGTTACATTCGCATTCGAGAGAATCCCCACAACAGGGATATGTAATGCATACGCACATGCATTACCGATAACACTCGCAATACGAGTACTCGAAAAAGAACCTTCACCCACTAAAATTACAATACCCGAGATATCCTGCGGACTCATACCTTCGGTCTCCAAAACAGTGGCAATAACACGTAATAATTCCCTATTTTTTTCAGTCACCACCACCCGTTTTTCACGATCAGGAAAAAGTAGTGTTATACTAATTTCAGCATATACTGAAGGGTCAATAAACAAATACATACAGTAACAAAATGAAACCTATCTTAAAATTAGTACGTGTACACTGCATTACCTCCCTTTCGTCACCCCAATCGTATCAACGACAGTAATATGTTCGGCCTCAAAAATCGAATATAAAAATTTATCCATCACATATCGTCGATCTGCAAATTCATCCTCACCCATAATCGTATACCGTATCTCAAATCCAAGCTCTTTTTGATAATGCTCGACCATTTTTGCCAACGCACGAAGCTTTACCGAACCCACAACCAATAAATCTGTCGGAACCTTGTGATCATTCGTGAACGATCCGGTCAAAACCAATAATTTGATTTCCCCAATCTTGGTTGATAAATCTTCGATAAACTGTTTTTGTTCGATAACAGTCTCCTTGATAAGAAGTGCTTGTAATTCAGAGTACAAAAGTGACGCAGGATTAAGCTGATAATATTTTCGAAGTGAAGCACCTGCTTTTTCCATATCTTTTGGTTGCTCATCCATTTTTTCAAGGATGATATCCAATCCTAATAACAATTCCAATTCACGACGTACTGCATTGATCTGGACACCGACCTCTCGAGAAAGTTCACGGACAAAAAAAGCTCGCTCTGGTTGACGGTAGAGGAGCTTGAGTATCTTGACTCGAGTCTTTGAGCCAAATAAGTGTTCGAGCATACGAGAAAAAAAGACGTAACTGAGCGGAATTTCAAAATATCATTGCCGACGTATAACGGGGTATAGTATACTATGCTTATAAGCAACGTGTCAAAAGATATGCGAATCAAAAGTGACGTATACGAATTTTTTGTAGAAGGAAAAAATCATCACCTATCCCACGTGTTGCTCCATATCGCATCCCCTGGAAAACCAGATGGAGAAAATCAGGGATATTTTTTTGTACTCGCCGAAATGGATAACCCCGAAGCTGCAATCCTTCACACCCTTGAAGACCTTATTCGAGATGGAGAAAATTTATACTATGGAGGATATGACGGTGAAACCATGCAGGCACCCGATCCTGAAACACGACACTTTGAATCAGTCATTGAAAAACTCAATCGCAAAGCAAAAACATTACTATCAAATGAGCGAGCCTACAAAATTCACATGGCTGTCGGGGTGATACGAAACAATCGACTCTCATTTGCATATCGAGGAGAACTGTGCGCATTACTCGCATATATGAGTGCAGAAGGCCCTTCATATACCTCAATCACAGACGAAGCATCGTATCCAGAGCACATGTTTTTTTCGTCAGTTATCGAAGGAAATTTTACTACAGACGAAGCGGTATACCTCTCTACCCCGCACATCACCAAATATCTCTCTTCTGATCGTATCGCAAAAATGATTGTGGGAAAACCTGCAAAACAATCAATACAACAAATCCAAAAGACACTCGAAGGAATCTCATCTGAATATTCATTCGGTGGTATTGTAATCACTGGTTCTGAAATACACACCGAGATACCCAAAGCCCCAAAACCAAACTACCGCACCAATATCGGATCAGAAGAATCAATGGATCGACTACTAGACACCACCCGCTCGACTGAAGACACTTTGTCACCAAAAGTCTTTTCTCATATTGCAAAAACATTTGCAGGAGGATTCAAAAAAAACGAAGAATCAGAAGAAGATGTTCCTGTACTACATGCAACAAAAGAAACCAATCCAGGCAAATACCGCCGAAAACGACGCGCCGAACAAATACCTACATACGATACAGGGGGCTCATTATTAATTATACTCGGGAAAATAATCGTATGGACAACAAAAGCATTGTTCTACGTAATAAAAACACTAAGTATCGCACTTGGTAAATTCCTCGCAATCTTCTGGACACTTGCCACCAATTACAATGGGGGTAGAAAAATCCTACTTGAACAATACGCTGATGCACGACAGCGAATGGTAGATAAATTCACCGCACTGGGAATCTTCGGAAAAATTCTTCTTCTCATTCTCATTATCGGAATTGGCATTCTCACTGGAAGTATTATATATACCAAAGAAAAAGAAAAAGTAATGGCTCGTGAAGAAGCATATGCATCTGAAATGGCTCTCCTTATCGATACAAAAAAAGAAATTGACGCATATGTGCTGTATGGCGATCATGCGAAAGCGCTTGAATCACTTCGTACAATAGACGCAAAACTTGCAACACTCACACATGACACACCAGAAAAACAAAAACGTGCAGATGATCTAAAAAGTGAATTACACACACTCCTCTTGAAAGTACAAAAAATCACCGCTATCATCCCTGAGAAAATAGTCGACATTCGAGAAGCGCACGAAAATGCACGCACTGACGCACTCGTATTCATGGGTGATCGCTTGGTGGCAAGCGGCACAAACGATACAGGCCTATACTTCATCTCCACTCTTACCGGTCTCATCGAAAAGAAAAATGTAGAAACTGCACACCGTCTCGCATATGGTTACGTAGCAAAAGATGCCTCACAACTCGTATTCACCTCTGGAGATAATACAATCGTGGCATACTCCACAGACACCGATAGTATTGCTTCAAAAACAATCACCTATCCCAATCAAAATGTCGTACTCTCGGATATTGCGCTCTACAATGGACGTCTCTATACACTCGACCGAGCAAATGGAGCACTCTATCGCCACAATCCCACACAAATAGGTTTCGATAATGGTACCTCATGGGTAACCTCACAAACCGACCCGACACAATTAAAAAACGCAATCTCATTTGCACTCGATGGAGACCTCTACGCACTTACCGAAAACGGAAAAGTACTCAAATATTCAGCCGGGGTAGAGCAACTATTTACCATACAAGGCCTTGACCCAGTCCTCGAATCCCCTACTCAAATCGAGACCAAAAGTGAATTTGCAAATATCTACATTCTCGAACCATCAAAAAAACGTATTATTGTGCTCGATAAAAATGGAAATTTCAAAAAACAATTCCAATCAGACACATGGATCAATCCTACCGGATTTGCAATTACAGACACCGAAAAAGAAGCATACGTACTCGATGCTACGACCGTGTATAAATTTAAATTGTAGTTGAGAGTCAGAAACCAAAAGTATCGTTAGTTTTTTATTTTACCTATTGACTCCTGACTTTGAACTTCCCACTAAAAAAAACAAAAACTCCTCGATTTTCACGAGGAGTTTTTATGAGTTGAGGTAAAATTACTTCAAGGTAACTTTTCCACCAGCTTCTTCAATTTTCTTTTTCATTTCTTCAGCTTCAGCTTTAGCTACTTTTTCCTTGACTGCTTTTGGAGCTCCGTCAACAAGTGCTTTTGCTTCAGCAAGTCCGAGACCAGTGATTTCCTTCACCACCTTGATCACCGCGATTTTGTTTGCACCTGCATCAGTAAGTTCTACGGTAAAATCACTCTTCTCTTCAGCCGCTGCTGCTCCTGCTGCTGCTGGAGCTGCCATCATCATTGCTGGCGCTGCTGCTGATACACCGAATTTTTCTTCAAGAACCTTTACAAGTTCTGAGAGATCGAGCACAGACATCTTTTCAATCTCACTTACGAGAGACTGAAATTTTGCTGGTACTTCTACTACTTTCTTTTCGTCTGACATAATAGAATAATTTAATATATATTAAGCTGTTTTAGTATCTTTGATTGCATTAAGTGCGGTCACAAGTCCGCGGATATTTCCAGCAAGTACATTCACAAATCCAGATACTGGAGCATTGAGTGTACCGACCAATTGTCCGAGAAGTTGTTGCTTGTTTGGCAATTGTGACAATGCAGTTACTTTAGCACCATCGATAAATGCACCTTCGAGAATACCACCGAAGAGTTTTACCGCTTCGTGAGTTTTCGCAAAATTTGCAAGAATCTGTGCAGGAGCAACCTCATCATTCAATCCAAATACGACAGACACAGCACCATCGAAACTTTTCGGATCAGCTTCGATTCCAGCATCTTTGAGCGCACGCGCGACCAAGGTTTTCTTGGCAGCAACATACGAGACACCTTCTTTTCGGCACAATCGTCGAAGTTCTTCTGATTCTTTCACTTTGAGGCCCTGGAAGTTGGCAAATACGACCGACTTCGATTGCTTCATGGAGTCAACCAGGATACTAAACGCCTGTTCTTTTTGTTCTCTGGTTTTTGGCATACAGAGTAATAAAAAATGTGGTTTTTTGAACCACAGACTTTTTCGGTATAACTCGACCTTTACCCGGTCGAATGACCGGATACGTGTTACCTCGGTAGCATATTTAATCCTCCAAATCAGAGGAAGCTACTGTCTATGGTGAGAAGATAATACCAAGAAAAAAGACGTCTGTCAAGTAATAAAACCAATTGCTTAAAATAAGCTCCGCATAGCAAAAAAACAACGTCCTACACTTGACAAAAAGGCTTAAATATGCTATTATATACGGTTCACCATAGCGTGGTGGGCCGTCCCAAAATGCCTCAAATGGGTACCAAAGGATAAAGTGTCTAAGAACTTCCAAAAGCCCTTAAGAGGGGTCAAAAGGAGCACGCATCATGCGTGACAAGCTCGCCGCTACGGCGGCCATCGTTCGTTCGTTCAACAACAAACACGTCGAGAAGCAGGTCCGGAACCTCCGCAACGCCGGCATCAGCCGGGTGATCGTCGTGTCCGACGCCACCCGTGACAAGGGTGCGACCCGTGGGTTCCTCGCGGGCCTCCTCGAGAGCGGCAACGTGCAGCTCATCGAGATGCACGAAGGGTACTCGTGGTCGAACGCCCTCAACATCGCCTTGAAGGCGGTGCTGATGGCGAACATCAGGACGCGGAACCAGTTCCGCTTCATCCTGAACGTTTCTGTGGAAGCGCAGTTCACGAGCACCCACCTCGAGACCATGCTCGATGCGGCGACCAACGACCTGTCGATCGGGGTCGTCGGAACCTCCTTCCAAGGGAAGCAGGACGGCAACGTCATCTCCCTGGGCAGATCCTACCGCCACCCCCGAAATACGGGGATGCTGATCCGGATCGAAGCGTTCGGTCCGATGATGGGCGGCTTCGACGCGCGCTGTGACTCGATCGGTGGGATGGAGGACATCGACTACATTCTCGGCATGTTGTCGGTGAGTAACTTCACCTACAAGATGCTGGACCTCCAGGTCCCACTCGTGGTCGGTGCAAACTACCACCAGCCGACCAAGGAGAAGAACGAGCAGGCGGCGATGGACAAGATCATCGCCCACTGGCTCGGGCTCTTCCCCGTCGGCACCAACGAGCGCCAGCGGATCGAGGACGCCATCTCGAAGATGGCTCTCGACCACCGCGACTAGCCGAATAAAACGGCACGCCCTGTACTCACACGAGTACAGGGCTTCTTCATTTTTAGAAAACAAAAAATCGCCTTCTGGCGATTTTTATTGTAGCGCTACGGGAACAAGATCTTGAAACCCTGGTGTAAGTGCCAACACAAATATGGATATCACCTGGTGCACAAAAATTAATTCAGCCAGCTAAAGATGATGCAAAGTCGTTCCAATTCGCTTGAGTCTTCGAAAAATCGAAGACCTACGTTACTGTGCATTCCATGCATTCAATACTTCCTCATCAATAGGTCGTCGCATCTTTCGAATAGAACCATTTTCAACCCATGTAAGGACTGGTGCAGTGCGTGGAGTAAAAGTGTTTTCAATGAGATACGTGTATACCGGAACAAGTGCTTTTCCATCAGCCATCTGATACAGACTTGTAAGAGCGCTGAAAGTTTTGTCTGTGCTCCAAGCATTATATGAGAGACCAATGAATGGCACTCCTTCTGAATTAGTAAATACTCGATACGATTCTGGAGTTGGAGCATACGCATACCCAAGTGACTTGTAATGCTCAAGGAGTATAGAAAAATCATTGTTCGCAGCAATCGACGTCTCTATAAGTTTAATTGTCGATGTTGCTGCGATAGTTGCACCACCACGAATATCATCATAATTTGCATATGATGGAACCTCGTCTGCACGCCAAGTTTCAATTTCTAGATCACTATTCGATGTATTGAGGGATGCAGCCTCAGGTGTTTTCGGTTCTAAACCACAACCAGTTAGTAACACGAGTAAGACAAGTAGTGAAACAGTGGAGATGAAACGCATAATAGTCTAGTTAGATATGGAAGTGATTTGATCAGGTATCCCTGAGTCAACAATGTTGGGATGGGGACGTGTTGTCTCAGCGTCAACCATTCCAACGAACGCACGAACGAAACCTGAAAGTTCGACCAAGATCTTCATTCGTTCCTCATGCAATAAATTCGGATAAGCTTTCGTGAGTTTCTCTTGAATCTCTAGATTGTCAAAATCAAGATGCGGCATACTGAGTTGAGTGTAATACTCGAAAACCATGCAGTCAAGGGTCCACGGGGAATCGGACAACTCATAGTTCAATCTAGCGGAGGTCAATTTGAAAAAGTCCGAGCGAAAACGAAAACATCGCTCGGTTGAGCGATGTTTTCGAGGGAATTTCCCCATGAGTAGCGCTACGGGGAATCGAACCCCGGTTACCAGGATGAAAACCTGATGTCCTAACCACTAGACGATAGCGCCATTAAAAAATTCTATTGTATAACTCTTCTTTCTTTTTACTATTTTTCTTCAACTCAATTTCTCGTTTCCGAGCTTGAGTCTTTGAAAGATACGCCTCATAATAAACCAATCTAAACGGAACTTTGTGCTTGATTGATTTTGTCTTCCCTTGATTATGCTCTACCAATCTTCTTCTCAAATCTTCAGTAGAACCGATATACACAGTCCGATCTTGAAGACTTTCGATAACATATGTATAAAACATAGCTCCCTCTATAGTAACAGGTACACAGGATGTCAGCCAGAGGCTGATCACCCTTCGGGTGAAAAACCTGATGTCCTAACCACTAGACGATAGCACCATAACTTGGTAGCAAAAAGTATAGTAAAAAAGATAAATCTTGTCAACATACACCTCATAAAAAGCAAAACGGGTACGGTGCAGATGCAACACATACCCGAACGAAGTCATCAAATACCCTCTATATCGTCCCCCATTTCTCTGGGAGGCAGATAGGGTCCCCGATCGAAGGCAGTCCTCAGCTCACGACGCCCGACATACAGGCCGATCCCACTCAGAAGAAGAATCGCGACACACACCACCTTCGCATACGCACTGTCGACAACGATAATGCCGATCAGAGCAAAGATGATGAAGAGAACAAAAACCCAAGACAACTTGTAATATTTCACTGACGAAACCCTCCAGTCCTCGATAGTGAGGACAGACGAATATAGCACACAAATACTAGTATGTCAACATAGACACACAATATTGATTTAACCTTAGTCACCTGCTACACTACGCACGCACTATATAAGGGAAAACAATAAACACACCTTCTGCAAACTCAGTATCACACTCCTCTCATACTAAAACGATATCTATGAAAATCCTCGGCATCGAATCATCCTGCGACGATACGTCTGTCGCATTGATAGAAATAAATGAAAAACATATTACAATCCTTGCAGAAAAAACCGCAAGCCAGATTGAGGTACATGCAAAATACGGTGGAGTAATTCCAGAAATCGCCGGTCGAAAACACGCCGAACACATCATACCAGTCATCGAAGCAGTCATGGAAACACACACTCGACCAGATGCAATTGCAGTAACCTATGGACCAGGTCTTATTGCTGGTTTACTTGTGGGAGTAGAAGCAGCAAAAACACTGTCATATATCTGGAACGTACCCATAATCCCCGTCAATCATATTGAAGGACATTTCTATTCACCTGAAATTAATACAAAAACTCAAGAAAAAAATAGCATTCAATATCCTGCACTCGCACTTATTGTAAGCGGTGGACATACTGAACTTGCATATTCACCCGTACCAGGAACATATGAAAAAGTCGGAGGGACACGAGATGATGCGGTCGGAGAATGTTTTGACAAAGTTGCAAAACTACTCGGAATACCCTATCCTGGTGGACCAAAAATCTCAAAACTAGCTGAACATGGTGATGGAAACAAAATCAATTTTCCTAGACCTATGGAACAATCTCCTGATTTCGACATGAGTTTTTCTGGTCTCAAAACCGCAGTACTCTATTGGCTACATGATCACCCGATTACAGTTGAAAATCCGAAATTTGAAAATGAAGAAGGCTCATTTACCATCGAAGATGTGTGTGCAAGTGTCCAATCAGCAATTACCGATGTGCTCATTTCAAAAACAACAGCAGCAATCAAAAAATATTCCCCCCGCACACTTATTCTCGCCGGAGGAGTATCTGCAAACAAAAAACTCAGAGAAGAGCTCGAAGTGCTTACTACTAAACTTGGAATTAATTTCAGACTTCCCGAACTTGCGTACACGACTGACAATGCTGCGATGATTGCAACTGCAGGATTTCATCGCTTCAATGAAAAGAAAACAGTATTATGGAAAAATGTAATCGCTGACCCTCAATCTTCATGGTACAAAGAAAACTAGTTCAATGCATTTCCAACACCACCATACTTAATCGCGCTCACCATTTTTACCATTGCTATTTTTACAAAAATGATAAAAGTCTTATCCGCCACTAACTTCTATCGCCCCTTCCCCAAAAATTTCAGCAAGCTGTGCCACTACGGTATCAATCGGATCCACTAAAAATGGCATTTTGATATTTCCTCCTTCAACATGAATCAAAACCTCGTGAGATCCTGGATATTCACTGAGAATTTTTTTAACAGTCTCAGCATGTATTTTCAATAATTCCTTATTGGTCACAATAATAATCTGAGGTACAGTATATTCTTCAGGTTCTGGTACATACGAAACCGAACCACCAGACGCAAGTGATAAATACTGCGAAACCTCACGCACATTCTGTCGAGTAAGGGTATAAGCCTTTTCAACAAAAATTTTATTTTCCCCATCCTCTTTGGGTGTTTTACCTACCACACATACCACATTCCCCACGACCCAGACATTCTTAGTCTGCTCATACGCTTTTGGAAATACGAGTAATTCCATCATACCTGTCATATCTTCAATCGTAACAAACATCATGATCGAACCTTTTTTGGTAATTTTCTTTTTGAGTGCAGCTACCACCCCTCCAGACACTACCCACATATCGCGTGCCGCATGTTCCACGTCAGCAAGCATGGTTAATTTACCCTTCATCTGTGACTCGTAAAAAGCAAACGGATGACTCGAAAGATAAATACCCAGTAAATCTTTCTCCCATTTCAATTTCTGATCAAGCGTTGCCTCTGGAGCAGGCTTGAGGGTTACTTTTGCATCAAGCGCAATTGAAGTGCCTGAAAACAAAGAATTCTGATTCGTAATCTTACGTTCTCTATGCTGTCTCAAAAATCCCAAAATATTTTCACTATTAGAAAGTAACAATCCACGATCAAACCCAAAAGTATCTAATGCGCCGGCCTGAGCAAGACTCTCAAGTGATTTTTTATTCAAATCTTTATCATCAATCCGTTCAAGTAAATTCTCCAGACTTGTATACCTTCCATGTGTTTTTCGCTCTTGATAAATCACCTCACAGATATGTTCACCTACATTCTTAATTGCGGTCAAACCGAATCGAATACGACCTTTCTCACCAGGCTTCGATACCATTGCAAACGATCTAAAACTTTCATTCACATCTGGAGGCAATACTTCGATCCCGATTCGACGACACTCTCCGACAATCTGTGCAATCTTGTCATTATCTCCAGATTCAGCCTGAAGCACTGCCGTCATATACTGGACAGGATAATGCGCTTTCATATACGCAGTCTGATACGCCACAATTCCATAACTCGCCGCATGTGCTTTATTGAATCCATATGCAGCAAAAGGTTCAATTGCCCTCCACAATTCATCAATTTTTTCCTGCTTCAATTTTCCATATTCTTTACAGCCTTTGTAAAACTTTTCTTTTTGCAATGCCATTTCCTCAGGAATCTTCTTACCCATGGCTTTGCGAAATTTATCTGCCTCCATCCAATCATATCCTGCAAGCTCAATTGCAGTAAGCATCACATCGTCTTGATACACCAAAAGACCATATGACGCACCAAGAATTTTCTCAAGACGAGGATCAGGATATGTAACAGTCTCTGGATTATATTTTCGTTTAATATATTCAGGAATTGATTCCATGGGACCTGGTCGATACAATGCGACCATCGCCATAATATCTTCAATTCGGTTCGGCTTCAATTCTTTGACCCAGCGTGTCATCCCAGACCCACCAAGCTGAAACGTGCCCATAGTTTCTCCACGAGCAAGCATGTCGAACGTGGTTTTATCGTCAAGTGGTAAATTATAAATATCAATTTTTTCACCTGTAGTTTTTTCTACAATCACAACCGCATTTCCAAGAATTGCCAAATTTCTAATTCCAAGAAAATCATTTTTCAAAACCCCCGCAGTCTCAACAGCCTTCATTTCGTATTGTGTCGTAATTTTTTCTCCTCCGGTTTCACGCTGGATTGGGGTGAAATCCGTAAGCGGAGTCGGCGAGATCACGACACCTGCCGCATGGATCGACGTATGACGCGCACATCCTTCTACTTTTTGCGCCAAATCAAGCAAACGCTTAACCTCAGCATTTGTATCATAAATTTTTTTCAAATCAGGCTCTTCCTTGAGCGCACGCTCAATCGTCATCGGAAAACCTTGCGCACCCTGTGGAATCAATTTAGCCACCTGATCACAAAAACTATACGAAAGTCCCAATGCTCGCCCCACATCACGCACACTTGCTCGAGCTGCCATGGTTCCAAACGTAATAATCTGCGCCACCCGATCAGCGCCATATTTCTTCGTAACATACTCGATCATCTCCTCACGACGATCGTCGGCAAAATCAGTATCAATATCAGGTGCAGATGGACGAAACGGATTGAGAAAACGCTCAAACGGAAGATTGAATCGCATCGGATCAACAGTCGTAATTCCAAGAACATACGACACAAGCGAGCCTGCTGCTGAACCTCGAGTAGATTCCACAATTCCTACTTTTTTTGCATATCCTACATAATCTGCCACACACAAAAAATACGGCGAATATCCTTTGGTCTTGATAATGTCAAGCTCATATTCAATACGTTGCTTGATTTCATCAGTAACAGGATTATAAAAATTACCCACACATCGATACGCCTCATCACGCAAATGTTCATCATGTGTTTTTCCTGGAGGAACCTCAATTGGTGCAAAATGCCACACATTGAGTGGAATCTGAATATCCACCCGCGCAGCAATTTTCAATGTATTCTCAATCGCTTCTGGTACATGACGAAAACGAGAAATAATATCATCGCCCAGATTAAGAGAACGATCTACCTGACGATAGTCTTCACGATTAGTATATTCCACTTTCCAACCTTCAGATATACAGCGCAAAATATCCTGCGCCTCAGCATCATCAGGGTTGAGATAGTGTACATCACGAGTTACGACCAACCCAACCCCACACTCTTTTGAAAGCTCAATTAAGGCAGTGTTAACCTGTAATTGCCCTTGAATTCCAGGATGATCTTGAAGTTCGAGAAAAAAATTATGTGGACCAAATATTGAGACATATTCAGCAATAACACGCTTTGCTTCATCACGATTGTGTTTCAAAATAAGTTGCGGAATCTCTCCCTCAATCGGACCAGACAATGCAATAATTCCTTTCCCCATGTTCCTGAGTATTTCCTTATCGATACGAGGTTTACCATTAAAAAATCCATCCAAATGCCCAATCGACGACAGACGCATGAGATTCTGATATCCTTCAAAATTTTCCGCGAGTAAAATCAGACGATGCATATCCTTATCGTACTCAGGATCTTTATCTGTCAATCTCCGCGGAGCAATAAAAGCCTCAAAACCAATAATTGGTTTAATCTCATGCTCAAGACACGCTTGATAGAATTCAATCGCCCCATACAACGATCCATAATCAGTCAAAGCAAGCGCACTAAATCCTCGTTTTTTCGCAACCTTAACCAGAGCCTTTGGTTTTGCAAGCCCATTCAATAATGAATAATGCGAGTGTACATGTAAATGCACGAAATCAGACATACAAACAGTAATCTATTAGCACATGCTATAGTACAAGGTACAAGGATTACTGTCTAGATAGAGCACACCAAGAAATACACAGGCGCCCCAATAAAAAACAGGTAGTGTATATTCTACCTGTTTTTACCACTATTTTGTAAGTTCTTCAGGCATTTCTTCAAGCCTCACCTCGACTTCCCTCTCCTCACCTTTGTGCAACACATTCACGACAATAGTATCCCCGATACTATACTTCATAACCAATTTTGACAAAGAATCAATGTCTTCTATTCTCTCACCATTTATTGAAAGCAATATGTCATTCTCGACAATACCAGCCTTATCCGCAGGAGACCCGGGAATAACCGCCAAATCTTCTTCATTCACCCCGCGCTGAACGAGCACACCATATGTCACAGGCAAGTTATTCGCCTGAGCGAGTCGTGGAGTAATGGGAATATATCTCACCCCAAGCCACGGACGAACCAAGCGCCCTTCTTGCTCGACTGTTTCTATTGTTTTACGGACACTATTAATTGGTATAGCAAATCCTACGAGCTGACCTTTTTCAGAGACAGCAGTATTAATACCAATAACCTTACCTGATAAATCGAGCAATGGACCACCAGAATTACCCGGATTAATAGCTGCGTCAGTCTGAATCGCACTCTCAAGAATTTCTACAGCGCCCATACGATCCCCCGCCTCCACACGTCTCCCAATTCCACTAATAACACCTTTGGTAAGAGTATTGCCATATTCCGCAAGTGCATTACCAATCGCGAGCACGGTCTGACCAATACGCAATTCATCAGAATTACCCAATTCAAGAACAGGAAGATTATCAGCCTCAATACGAATAAGCGCAACATCGATAGAAGGATCTTTTGCAATCACTGTTGCTGGATGTCGAGTACCATCACTCAATACAACAGTGTATACGGCCTCCTCATCAGATACCACATGACGATTCGTCACAATCAAACCGTCAGAAGTAACCACAAACCCACTCCCACCACCAATCTGCTCAAGCCCAGATTGATCACGAGTGGATGATACACTCTCTTCGGGAATCATAAGCCATGGAGGAAGGAATCCTAAAAAATCATCAAACATTCGACGAGAACTAAAAGTCCCCACTTCTTTCTCAATAATAATATTTACAACCGCTGGATTTACCTTCTCCACCAGTTCGACCACACCACGCTCCTCAGAATCAATAACTATTGGTTCAGAATTACGAACCGTAGGTGTAATAAAATTTGAAAATTGTGGCACATGTGAAAGTACAAAAAAAGAAAAAACACCGCCCACAATGCCTGCTAAAAAACCAAATAAGCCACTTGTACGAAGTACAATACCTGATGATTGCTGTTGTGACATAAAAAAATACTAATTTAAAAAAATTAATATACAAAAATTAGTCAGTAAACATATACCCAAAAATTTTTAAATCAACTTTACCATTGCACACTATCACACCCTCAGAAGAAAGTAGGTGTATTTTTTTCTCAAGCCCAAATGCATACCCTACAAGCATTCCCGTGCTTCCGACCACACGATGGCACGGCACATGCGGTGCATACGGATTGCAATTAAGGGCACGGCCTACCGCTCTCGCACCATAAGGCACTCCCACGTAGCGAGCAAGCGCTCCATAGGTCGTTACTTTTCCCTCAGGAATACGCTTCAGTGCAGCGTATACCCGCCCCTCAAAAGGAGTTGGACTACGCATATATAGTACTACTATGGTGATTGAAATATTTCAAGATATTCTTGCCAGTGTTTGAGAGCACCGCTCACAAACTCGCCATTCTGTGACAAAAAATCAGATATGAAGAATACGCCCAAAATAAGTGGCAACAAAATCAAAAACAGACGAATATAATTCCCAACAGTCATCCATGTGAGTCTTCGTTGAATTTTCCTATTCTGATGATAAATAACCTGCGACCATTTGATATTCTTTTCAAGAAGTTCTTGAAAATTAGGAGTTGCCTTTTCAGAAGAAGCAGGTACGATAGGAACATCGTGTACCGGCACAGGTGAGACATCCGTGTGTGTGTCTGATGAACCGTGCTTTTTTTTAGATGCATCCTCAATTTGGTGAGGGGTATGCGAGGAAACTGGTGATTGTGTCATACAACAAATTTACTTACATGCAAATTAGACTTTGTTTTTTCAAAAATCGTTATCACACCCTACCTTCCAAATCACGAACTTCTTTTTGAAACTTCTTCACATCCTCAAATGCCCGATAAATAGAGGCAAATCGTATATATGCTACTTTATCAAATCTACGCAAATGTGTCATTACAATATCTCCAATCTCAGCACTCGGTATTTCTTTACGATTTTTCTTTTGAATTTTACGCTCAATTGAATGAATCATTTTGTCAAAATTTTCTTGCGTATACGGACGCTTAGTCAGCGAATGTAAAATACCAGACTCAAGCTTCTTACGCGAATACACTTCACGCCGACCATCATTTTTAACCACCGTAATATCAAGCAATTCTATTTCTTCCATGGTTGAAAAACGATACTGACACTTCACACATTCGCGTCTACGACGAATTGCATATCCTTCATGAGTAAGACGAGAATCGATAACTTTACTATCCTGTGAAGGACATATGGGACAATGCATACATACGAGAATTATGAATTGGGCATGAGGTGTACAACGCCAAAAAAATACTGAAATCAACACTCAAAAGAATATACCGTTCCCAAACATTCTACTTCCAATCTCACATGCCCATCTTTTTTCTCAAAAATGTTGGAATTTCCAAATCCTCTTCAGAAGAATCATCAGTAACCTTCCGTTGCGGCACGGTTGTTGATGGAGCAGTTGCACGAGTTGGAATATCTTCAGCAACTGTTTTTTTGATAAATGGACGACGAGGTTGTTCGGACTGCACCGACAAAACTTCTTCTTCTGTTTGTACAGTGTCCTGATTTTTTTTGGCAAACAATCCTGATTTGATACCAAGCGGACGAGCGGTAAATACATCAAGACCCGGATCAGAACTTTGCTCAAGCACCACTGCGTGTTCACGCTCAGCTGGTGAAAAATCTAATTGATCAAATCCAGTCGCAACCACGGTAACACGAACATCCTCTCCCATACGTTCATCAACCACCGCACCAAAAATAACTTTTACATTTTCATCAGCAGAACTCGTAATTACTTTTGCTGCATCAGCAACTTCCTGCATACCCAATCCAGCGCCTCCGGTAATCGTAAAGAGAATACCTCGCGCACCATCAATCGAAATTTCAAGTAACGGACTTGAAATTGCAGATTTTGCAGCCTCTACCGCACGATTCTCTCCAGTACCGATACCAATACCCATAAGTGCTGAACCAGTATTACTCATAATCGTCTTTACATCAGCAAAGTCAACATTGATCAATCCGGGCACAGTAATGAGTTCTGAAATTCCTTGTACACCCTGTCGCAACACGTCATCAACAATTTTAAACGCATCGAGCAAAGAAGTTTTCTTATCAATAATCTGAAGAATACGATCATTTGGAATCGTAATAATCGTGTCGACATATTTTGATAACTGTGCGTGCGCTTGTTCAGCAATCGCTTTTCGTTGTGGTCCCTCAAATGAAAATGGTTTAGTAACGACTGCAACCGTAAGTATTCCCATATCCTGAGCAATCGAGGCAACAATCGGCGCAGCACCTGATCCAGTACCACCACCAAGTCCGCAGGTGATAAAAATCATGTCAGTATCCTTGAGCGCTTCTCTAATCTCATTTTGAGATTCTTCAGCACTTCGTTTTCCCAGTTCTGGATTCATTCCCGCACCCAATCCACGTGTAATTGTTCTCCCAATATGTATTTTTTTTGCAGCAGGATTATGATGAAGTGCCTGTACATCCGTATTAAAGGCCAAAAATTCAACACCACGAATATTGCTCTCGACCATTCGAGCAACCGCACTCCCTCCGGATCCACCGACACCTACTACTTTTATTTTTGCAAATGTTTCAATATCTGGTTTTACTTGAGGCATACACATCTGTTAGTGAGTACTTTTTGTATTCAAATTTACCATATCTAAACAAGTATACTATGGAAACACCATCGCTGTAAAGCAATGATGGTATACAGAATAAAAAATACACGAAATTATGCGTGTATTATATGTTCTTCGCTAAAACAGACTCTGCTAGGGTACTAAATTTTTAAATATCATTTTTATTTTATCAGCCACCTTTCCACCAATATGAGCCGTAGGAGCGTGTCTTCCAGGAGAATATGTAAACGCACTCCCCCATTTCACCAGCCCAATCGCAGGAACAAATGCAATATCGTTTACTTTATCAGTAATACTCTCAATTCCAAGTGGATACCCAATTTGTGAAGGAAGCGCCAACACCTCTTTAGCGCAGTCGGTAAGTCCTTGAATTTTTGAGCCACCCCCCACAAACAATGCCCCAGCTGGAAGCATCTGACTTCGACCAATTAAAGAAAGTTCATCATCAACTTTTTCAAGTATTTCAGAAACACGAGCCTCAATAATCTGTGCGATATAATAACGAGAAACAATTTCAGACTGATCAGCACCTGATTCAAATAAATCAATAGTATCTTTTTTATTTAATTTTTTACTCACACACTCACCATGCTGACATTTTACCTTCTCTGCAATATCAATCGACGTACGAAGACCTAGTGCCAAATCATTGGTAATATGGGAAGACCCAATCGGAATAACCGCACTATGAATCACATCCCCATCTTCATACACCACCATACTTGTGGTCGGTCCACCAATATTGATCACCACGCAACCCAATTCTTTTTGACGAGACGTCGCGACCACATCTCCTGATGCGAGAATAGATAATACAAAATCATCAATATCTACTCCTGCTCGATATACCACCTTACTCAAATTCTTCACATGTGAAGAAACACTGTGAATAATTTTAGTATCCACTTCGAGTCGCATACCAGTCATACCGATCGGGTCTTTGATACCTGACTGAGTGTCTACTGAATATGTCCGAGGAAGTACATGGAGAATCTCATAATTCAAAGGTGTCGCAATATTTTTTGCAGCTTCAACTGCCCGCTCAATATCATCTTCAGTAATCTCACTATTTGCTCGAGATACTGCAATCACACCCTTACTTTCTTGTGAAATTATTTGGGTACCCGAGACACCTACCCACACATGCTCAATCGGAAGTCCCACAATTTTTTCAGCATGCTCAAGAGCACCAGATACCGATGACACCGCATCTTCAATGCTTGCTATTTGTCCTTTTTGAATTCCTTCTGAAACCACCTCTGCTGCACCAATTAATTGCAATTCAGAACTCATTTCTCTAGAAGAAGTCAATTGCCCTACCACAACACGAACAGCAGTAGATCCGATATCAAGTCCTACAATAAGTTCAGTATGTACTTTAGTTCGTGCCATAGATACTTCTAAAAGTAATGTTACAATAGTATATCATTTTTATGATAAGAGCTCAACAATATACGGAAAAAAGATAATACATCCGACAATAATCGATCCTAATGCTGCAATAAAAACCGCTCCAGCCATAATATCTTTCACTAACTCCACCTGATAATTTAATCGAGGTTTAAGTAAATCAAGAAACATTTCAATCGTAGTGTTCATAAGTTCAAGCACCAGCACAAACGCAACCATCATCGCCAAAATAATTTTTTCATACGTGCGCATATCAAGAACAAAAGAACTCACAATAACCAACAGACCCACAAAACATTGAATACGAAAATTGCGCTCATGACGAAACGCATACGCAATTCCTTTAGAAGCAAATCCCACGCTTTTATCAAATCGCATAACTCAATTCAATTGAATAAGTAATTTTTCTTGAAGTTCAAACATGCGCGTAGCGTCACTAGACGTCTCATGATCGTACCCAAGAAGATGCAAGATACCATGAACAAGCATTCGAATAAACTCTTCTTTTGTTGAAACTGAAAATCTACGTGCCTGCCGAATAATTTGTGGAACACAAATAAAGATATCACCTAATTCATTTCCCTGCGCCCGCGAAGATTCACCTTCATACAAACCAAAAGAAAGCACGTCTGTCGTACGATCTTTTCCTCGATACTGAAAATTCATCCGTCTCATCCGTCGATCTCCAATACAATGCACACTAAGCGACCCGCTAATCTTCAATACACGAAGAGTCGAACACGCAATCTGTTCAATACGGACCAAAGAAAGTGGTACTTTTTTTACCGTTCGAAACACAAGACATTCAGACCGATGATTCATAAAAAAAATAATTATGGAGAAGTGGTCACCATGCTTGACGAAACCATCGTATCGACCACAGTCTCACCCACACTCTCAATAACAGACTGTTCTGGTAGCTGAGCGCTCGTACCAGAAGGCCTGAAACTCTGATACATCATTTCAAAAGTAGTACGAAATGGAATTGGCGCACGAGAGTCAGGTTGTTGATACAACAATACAAACACATACGCATCTGTAGAAAAATAAGCGACCAGATTATCACTCCGACGAAAACCTTGTATACCAAAACGATTCGTAAAAGATGAAAGTGAGGAAAACTGCTCAGTCGAAGCATTCACTTGAAACCACTCAGCAAACGATACTGTCTGATTTTTAGAAAACACTCGCACTTCCACGTACTCACCAGTGAGAGTACTAAATAATACATGACGAGCTTCTGAATCCACCACACCCTCACGCCATTGAATCGGATAATAGATACGATATCCAGCAAAAGAATTAGTATATTCACGAACCAATCCAGAATCCACAATTCGTACTGGTGCAAAACCACGCGGATTGTATAAATTCACAATTTCAAGACCATCGTAATACCCATCCTCATCAGTATCCCACCCACCACTATCTGTACTATACAAAACCTCTTCAATATCAGTCACCTGATCCAAATCTACATCAGCTGTAGTTCCCAAATTAACAGGCGGGAATTCAAGAAAATTTGATGTAAGAGAAATGGTGGTAGAAACAGTGTCGATCATGGTGGAGGTTGTAACAAGATCTATTGAATTTGAGGTAGAGGATGGTAATACCACACCAGATGGTACAGTTGTAGAAGATAACGCCGTAGATGAAGTAGAAATCGGTACCACACTGACAGTATTTTTTGCAGACAAATACTGAATCACAAAATATGCAGAAGCGCCCCCAACAACAAGAATCCCCACACTCACGACTAATACAATTAACTTTGAAATAGGTACCTGTTTTGAAGGTTCAGAAAATTGAGTAGCGCGAGGAGGTGTAGGGGTACCAGCAGACTTCACAACAAAATCTTTGGAAGGTGCAAGAGTATCATAAATAACAGGATTATTTCCGCCATAAAAAAGATCGGGAATCTTCTGAATATCAAGTGACTCATGTTCATTCACACTTTCAGAAGAAGTCGCTGATTTTGACTTAAATAATCCCATACGTAGCATCTTCAATTACAACGTCGTTGTCGAACTTTCTGTTGTAGTAGGTGGCTCAAAAAGTTTTCCCGTACCAAGCGGACTATACCCATTACGAATCTCTTCAGAATCGGTATATCCATCAGTATCAGTATCCGAGTTAAGTGGATTTGTTTTCCAAATCAACACCTCATCACCATCAGATAATCCATCACCATCAGTATCCCAATTCAACGTATCAGTTCCATACTGAGACTCATCAACATCAATAATTCCATCACTATCAGTATCAGTAGGTTCTCCAAAGAGAATACTATTTTCAGAATTACTCGAAGTAGTCTGCTCTACTGCGGTCGGAACATTAGAAAGTGGTTCAGTCGTAATCGACGGAGTATCAACAGTGGTATTATTAGTAGTATTTCCGTTCGAAAAACCACTTTCTCCCACCGTATTTTTAATATATCGTGTATAAATAGAAAAACTACCAAAACCAAGAAGGGCAATAATTAAAATAATTCCAATAAGAACTAAAATCTTACGCGCACTAAAAGGTGTCTCTTCTGTGGCCTGCTCCATGATATGTTGGTCAGCGTTTTGTTGCTGCTGTAAAAACGGTGCAGATGGTGTCTGAATAGAATACGTAGAATTACTAGAAGATGCTACTGGAGCAGAATTCGTCTCAGTACTAGCTTGATACGTCACTGGTGCTTTTGGGCGTAAAACTCCTGCATCAAGTGCAGTATTTGGAATCGAATTAATCGGCTCTTCGACTGGCTCGTTGTTTTGAGAAATCTGAGATACAGGTTCTGCCTGTTCAAAAATATCCTCAGGCTCTCCAAGGGGAAGATTATTAGGGGTATTTCCTGTTTTAGGTGGCTGTATATCATCAAACATAAAGCAAAAAGTGAGTATTAAAAAATGAAAATTATTTAATCAAAGGATCATATCCTTGAATTATCTCTAGACCATCTGGGAATCCATCACCATCAGTGTCAGGATTAGCAGGGTCAGTCTTATAAACCTCAATCTCCAACTTATCAGAAATACCATCGCCATCAGTGTCAGATTCCACAGTACTTGTACCATGCACATCTTCATCACTATCAGAAATACCATCGCCATCTCGATCAGAATACCACCAATCAGGAATCTCAAGCTGTTCCTCGACACCCAAACCCTTATCAGCGCTCTTTGATTGTGTCGTGTACCACCATACCCCCACACCTAAAAATCCAACACCTACGACTAAAGAAATTAAAGATATAAAAACTTTTTTTGACATAAAATATATCTAAACGTAGTATATCACACTATCACTGACCCGACAGTGTACATGGCGTGGTATTTGGCATACCAGCACGAACCTCACATTCACTCGTTACAATCTTACCATGCGGAGCTCCAACAATTGGCACTACTTCATATCCAATTCCAAGGGCAGCACCACTAGAGGCTGTCCGTACATTTAAATTAAACGCATGCCAATACCGCGCAAGAGGATTTGCACTTGGTATTGCATTTTTAAACACAAACGAATGAGTTGGTTTATAAATTGAATGTTCAGGAACTTGTCCAAGACGATACTCATACACATCAACCCAAAGCTCATAGTCTTTTAATTGATTAAGTGGACCATTTGGAGACGACACATAAAATCCAATCGTATTAAGCGACATCACCTGAGAAGTGCGAAATGTAAACGCCTGAAGACCTTGTGTGGTCGAGGTGGGATTAAGAATTTTATGAATCCAAACATTTCCAACTTGCACACAATTACTCGGCACATAATAACCCTGTGAATCTTTCACGGCTTCACCACACCAAGTATTACCTCCTGAAGTAGAAGTGGAAATATAGTTAATTGTATTATACGGTCTACCATTATCCTGATACACATTGCCTGTAAATAACACGGTACCGTTCTGCTTCCAGCGCACCACCACACGAATCTGATTTTCTGGAACTGCAGGAGACATGACTACTTCATTTGTCACCATTCCTGCCTCGCCTCGAACTGAATACTCGAACAAGTCTCCAAGACCTCGCTCTACTACCTGTACCGGGGTTGTGTTCGATATACTTCCTGAAACCGCCTGACTAATATGATTTTTATTAAATAAAAGAGCATACTCACCATCGCACAAAGAGTTAGTCTCAAGACCGCGATCAGTAATTGGTTGAAAATTTGAATTAATAAGCAATGTGTAAGGTTCAAACGGATCAATATATGTGTTATCAGAAGCTGTCCGATAATTGATCTTTCGATACCCAAGCCAATCAAGCGTAAAAGAAGAGTTTGTGTTTTTCTTTCGATATAAATCCACATACCCGACCGTCGGAGTAAATGGCGACTTACCCTCTTGAGTCATGGGATTTAATATTGAAATACGTGGAGTGGGTAATGCTAGACCAAGTCCACATGTCGCACACTGCATGCTCAAATTCTGACAAGAATTCAAACACGCAACAGTGCCTTTGTCACTACAACGTATAGGTTCTGTGGAAGTGGGCCCATACACAGCAGTTCCCACATAATCACATCTCTCAGTTAATGAAGAGTTCATTGAATCAATTCTCCCATTACCACAATACGCCACCGCTTCAACAGTCACCGTTTTACACGTATTACTGCAATACGTACAAGAGGTATTATATCCTGGAACACACGCACTTCCATTCTGACTTCCCAGATCACACTCTTCCCCAGGATCCAGACGTGACAAACCACTCGCAGGATCATTACTTTGAGGACCATTTCCACACAACGCCCCCACAGATTCACGTCGACACTGAGATGAGCACCCATCGCCATTTGACACATTTCCATCATCACACTCTTCCCCACCTTCTATAATCCTGTTTCCACAGACCATATTAGTCGCAGTGTTCACAGGAAGTTTACAATACGCGGTACATCCAGACCCGCCACCATTCTGACTTCCCAGATCGCACTCTTCTCCGTATTGAACCTGTACAATACGATCTCCACAATACGCTCCATAATCCTGACAATTCCATGAACACGAGTTTTGCTTATACTGACTATACTCAAAACAACCAAGTATCCCATCAAATGCAGTTACAAATTCATGTGCTCGATCTGCTCTAAAAAACAAATCACCTGTAGTAGACAATGGATTAGAAGTGCCTCCCGCAGACGCAAATAAATTCAACGTTGACGTGGGAACACCACTAAAACCAATCACGTATGTAGTAATACTATTTTCATTAAGTAATCTAATCACTTCAGCAACCTGTTCGTCATTCGCGTCGGTAGGCGTACCATCAGTGATAAAAACTAGTTTTTTAGGCACCGCATCATTGGTACCAAAAATAGCATTTCTTTGATCAAGTACTGTTTGAAGTGCACAACGTGAAGGTGTTTTTCCATTAGGACTCACACTATCAAGAATGAATCTTGAGTTAGCATCAGTAACAGTACCCAGACCCTGATAACACACATCAGTAGAGCTCGAAAAAACACTCAATGAAAAATCAACCTGTGAAAGTAAGTCACTAAAGATGGTGGTCAATCCTGTCTTTGCACTTGCCCATCTATTACCCGCACTCATAGAGCTCGAGCGATCGAGCAAAATATGGACCCGAGACTTAATTATCTGTCCATTATCATTTAAGTGTAAACACGCACCCTCAACCTCTTCACAAAATTCAAGAGGAGAACCATTGCTATTTCGATCAAGCTCACCATTCCCACAAAACTGTCCAGTAGGAGGATTTCTCCCAATTCGAGGACTGTCACTCGTACACTGGGTAGTACATCTACTTCCATATTGTCCATTACGCGTGCCTGCATCACACTCTTCCCCATCCTCAACAATGCCATTACCACACATCTGTGGTGCACCGACACAAGCATTGACATATGAATACTGACACGACGCATTACACGTCACGGTAGCATAAGATCCTACCGGACACACCTGTCCATCAGGTCCAATTGAAACCACTCTATTTCTCCCTGGAGGATCACATTCCTCCCCCACATTCACAGTACCGTCCCCACACCTACCTCCAATAGGGGTAATGACAGTTTCAGGAACACAAAATCGATTAAAACTCAGATTATTTAGTCGAGCGTATTGTGAAACAAACGCACCATCAGTGGGTCGTATAAACTCAAATGGAACATGGTATTGATATGATTGAGTCGAGGTTACGTATGAATACTCATACATCTGCGCAAATACCGGACATTTGAATGTCGTCGAAGCTACACTCCAACATGTCGCATCATCATACCCTTCACATCCAGCCCAGCGATTCACCGGATCAATTGGCGCTCCACCGATCACACTTCCCAATTTACCCCACGAGGGCCATTTTGAATTAGTATATCCAGGAATATAGCTTCCACTTGAAAAGTTCAGATCTGGATTAATATTCTGCGCAGTAACTCGCACTGTCGCGAGACCAAAAAAAATAACAAAAACTATACAGAAAAAATAAAACCCAAAACGATAATTCATACAAAACAATAATCGAGCTATATAACTAGTATAACACATTTCAATTGAACTGTTGATCTGTCCGATCTTGAGCAGATTGCAATTGCTCAAGCCGCTGTATATCTCTCATAAACTTAGTTGCAGCATTAGAACAAATACCATTCGTTCCTGTTTTTGGGAACCCATCATTATTTCTACAATCGAAGTCCGTGACACATGCCAGATTGGTAATTGCCTCAGGAGTGTCGCGAACCGTATATTGATTACCCTCCTGCAAACAACGACCAAAATTAGTAAGATTGGTATTAAACACAAGAGAGCCGAGGAGCTGTTCAAAAACCGCACGAGTATCACCACCAGCATTCGCATCAATAGTGAATAAATAAATATTATTGTAGATAGAATCGTCTTCAATATTATATGCATTAACATACACACTCGTCTGACTAATCAATGCCGGGTAACCACCTACCGTGGTCTTTGTCATACCTACGGTACTTCCAAATCGATCCGTATACCATTCTTCAATAGTTTTGCGTGATCCATCACGCGCGACAGGATTTGCAAAAATCTGAATACCTACCACATCATTAGTGGTCTGAGAGAAAAATAAATATCGTCGAAGTGCATCAGGCATATCCATGTCAGAGATTGCACCTAATTCAGCAGGGTCTGTAACCACCTCAATTGAATTAAAGAATGGTAAATCATCAGTAACGGTAAGTGGATTTCCCTTATCCGCACAATAGGAAAAAGAAAAATTATATTTCGTATCTCTAAAGAGAGTATCAACAAACGCCACATCTTCAGAGAGCGTTACATTTCCTGCAGGCCATGGTCGTTGACAAAATAGTGCATCGAGACTAATTATTGATGAATGTGTACGACCTTGTTGATTATTCTCCGTAGAGGTATCTACGGTAACACGCGCAGTAACCACACCATCAGTATGCCCCTTGAACCCTTTTGACGTGATACGATTATACGCAGTACTTGTAGCTGGTATATCAAATAATTGATCGTTATTTGGACCCCATGCCCATTCCCACTGATATGTACCAGTTACCGAGACAATTTTCTGTTCTGCAAAATTGGAAATTGCATACGCAATAAAGTCTTTTGAACTATTAGGTATCGTATACAAACTTTCTTCTGGGTCTACGGTTATGTGAGAAATCTTACAAACCTGCTCACTCGTTTTGAACATCCACTGATCAGATAAACTCGATGTAAACGGAGATTTTATACTTACCCCCAACGAGTTTCTAATTCCTTCAGTACCACCATTCAAAAGAACAGAGACATACCGATCACCATCCAATAGTTTTGTAGGATACACAGACACACGAGTAGAACCATCATCTGAATATGAAGCTTTCAATTCAAAAGGAATATTGGCAGTACACCACACCAAATCAGCAGGAACCTCTTGATTCGGCTCTGACGCAAAAACCGTAACTCGAATTAATCGGGCAAAAAAATTCTTTATATGACTCCACGCACGTACCCAAATACTCTCAGATACCTCTGTGGTCCTATCAAGTAATTCGTTCATAGCAAGTGTCACATTCGTACCACCATGAGAAGAACATTCATAGCCCTGCGGATAACCCTGCACCAATTCAATATTATCTTGTGCATATTCAATTGGAATATTTTGATTAAACTCAACTTCAACGTATGTATTTCGACACACAGGAGCAGTACCAGGCGCAATTCCAGCATTTGCAGCAGGATATTCAGACACACGAATCGGACGCTCTACACAACATGAATTCCGTCCGACACCAAGCACATTACCCGGATTAGAAGGGCAATCATTGTATATACCACCACGATTCTCGGTATACTCTGTGTATCCACATCTGAGATAATAATCAGCATTTCCAGAAACAGGAGTAATATCAGTCGCAGCAAGACCAGATTCCAAAAATCTCGAAGTCTGAGCCACAACTTCTGTTTGCAGAAGTCCCACAACCTCTGTACCCGTATCACTCACCCCACCAACCGACGTAACCACTTGCACAGGATTATCTCCCAATGTTATACGTCTATCATCAGGTTCAGATTCACACGAAAGTACCTCATCATCAAAATTACGATATTCGCCAATTCCAGTAATTCCATCTGCACACACGGATGGATTGATATATGTAATTGACGATCCTGCAAAAGTACAATCAGAAAGACAGCCTGGCGCACCAGCTTGACACTGGGCAGCTGCTGTATCACATGCGTTTTGCACCAAACATCGATCAGAACATGTGTCTTTTCCATCGACATCCTGCTCACACTCTTCACCTTGTTCAATAATTCCATTACCACACACACTCAAAGCAGTACCACATACCTGCTGGACTTGTATTCGATTTACATTCTGATATCGTGGATCATTAGGATTTCTGAGATATCCATCACACCACTGCTGTGAAAGCTGTGTGCCCCTATTAAGACACTGTACTGAACAATAGTTCGTACCATTAGAGTTATCGATTTCACAGTCTTCTCCATACCCTACCTGACCACTCATACATACAGGAATAATGGTATTTTCGGTCAACTCTTGAGAAGATCCAGTATACAGACACGTGTTGGAACAAAAACCACTCAAGCCTTCAGGGGCACTTGCAGGATCGCATTCTTCACCCACACTCACATCAACCACACCATTACCACACTGCAAAAGTCCTGTACCAGTATTTGGCACACGCATACCATCGGCACCCATACTGGTATTACCAGGTCTAAGACAACTAAAGTTACAACTACTACCAGGAATTTCTCCTGCACGTGCAATATCACAATCTTCACCGAGTTCCACAATACCATTTCCACAAATTGGGTATGGTGCAATAGCGCGCGCAATGTCACTTCCTGCTGGAGTACATCCAATGGTACAGGTATTTTTTGGACTTCCAGAAAAACTAAATTCACTCACTTTTGCAACACTTTGATTTGCTACCGACCAATCCCAACCAAACTGCCACGGATTGAGAAGTTGTCCTTGTGGACTACACGAATCAGGAGAACCAATCGGTTGTGCTCGATATATTTTTGCTTGACCAATAAAAGTCGCAGTAAACGGATCAGGTTCCACTCGCACACTATCAGCCAAACAGAGCTGAGCCGAATCTTTAGTTTTAAATTTCCACTGTTTTGATTCAGCACTATTACCAAAACGTACCTCAGTAACACCTTCAGGATTATTACTCACGACCCCACCAATCGAACGGATACCAGAGCCCATCTGGACTAGATACCAACTATTTTTTTCAAGCGGTACATCTGGATATGCACGAAAATATGACGCACTTTGTGAACCTACATTAATATCAAGTTTAAGTTGTGGACCAAGCGTTGCGGGATTGCAACTCTCATCTGCACATTTACGCAGAGTAATATTTACTGGCGTAAAATCACCAATATTCATATATTGGCTAAATTCGATACCAATTTCAGCATTAACACATGCTTCGAGACACAATGGCCACACACTCTTAGCATACGGATTACCCAAATCAATCACAAGAGTACTCGTAGCTACAATAGTTTCATCATTTTCAATAATTTGGGCTTCAATATCACTCCCCGTGGGACTATATTGCCAGGCAGTAGCATACCCATGTGAATTAGGTGCTCCTGATTTCTGTGCAGCAGTAGCTGGAGCATTTGTAGTAGGTCCCCACACCCACGGCTTATCATCTACATTAATAACCGTACACAACAAATTACTCGTACCCACCACCGTGTATGTTAATGGAACAACCGCATCGATATTGAATACCGCATTCAAATCTTGATTTAATCCATAACGAGGATCTTGTACAATTCCAAGAAATTTAGTGGTACGTAAACTAGGATTGAGTAGCGCATCAGTGAGCGTACACATAAAATCAGCAGGGCCTGTCCTAAAGTCGAAACAATATGCCCATTCACGACCACCCAACTCACAAGATTTTGTTTTTGCAAGAGGATCTCGATTCGAAACAAGTTGTCCAAACTCAGTACCACCTCGAAGAGATGTAACATCTGAGGAAAGCGCGACACGGTACCATGTATTTGGAAGCAAACGTTGTTCACTATCACGTAAATCAAAGAAAATGGTGTCATCAGAACTAAACGTTGGAACAAACTGTGTAGTAACATCAGACGAACCATTCGCACAGTTAATCACATTCTCATCTCCTCCACAGGTAGCGATCGATACATTACGAATAGCATTTTCAAAAAATACAGAAGAAGGATCAATGGGAAGATTAAATGTAATTGCCAATCGTGAATTGACACACTGATTTTTCCCTTCATTTATAGTGGTAGCAGGATCGTCCCACATCACCGAAGGACTGGGTGTAGGAACACTTCCCACCTTACACGACTCAACCACCTCAAACGTTCGTGGCATTTTACCAGTCGTAAATCTCCACACATACCCTGCTTCACGTGGAATTCCTTGACATGCAAAATTTCCATGTTTCCACCGACCTTGATCTGGACCTTCAGTACAGCAGTGAAAGCCAGGTTTTGGTCCAGTATCTTCACGACAATCTAATACCGTATAATCAAGACCATTGCTCACCACCCCGGCTTCATTCTCGACTTTGATAGGGCCTGTTGTCATTGAATATCCCGTTACCGGATCATATGGAATTGTAGTACGTATTTCCTGTCCATTAGCAGACGCACTCACAATTGACGCACCCCCATATGCCTCGCCATATGCAAGAGAAAGCCAGGTAGTAGGATTAGCTGCCTGCGCAAGCGGATACCAAAATCGTACGACCGGATCAATCGTTGTGCCTGCCACAAAATTTTCACCAATAATCTTGAGCGGTTTTGAAACATCAGAAAAAGGAGCAAAGCCACGAGTCGGTTCAATACGGCAAATACTTGGAGCAGGTGCACCATCGACAATAACTACAGACTCCTTTCCAGAACTTGCAAGCGCATTAACTCCGTCCCCACGTCTCACAATCACAAAATATGAACCAAGAGTAAATTCAGAAATATTAGGTACTCGTGCAACAATACTTGTATCACTCCACACATCTCCACACACAAGCGGCAATTCACCTGCAGTAAAACAACCACTTCCTGGACATGTGGTATTTGCATTTTGTGTAAAATACACCGTACCGTCATTCCCAAAACGATTTCCGGTAATTGTGATAAAACTACCTTTTGTAGTAGTAGACGGTTCAATTTTTGAAATCACCGGAGGAAACAAATCATCAATAGATGTAATCATGAAGGGCACCGGATTACTACGTTCACCACCCTGAGCAGTGACGTAGACTGGAACCCGATCCTCAATACCAAACGGAACATCTGCTGAAACCAACTCTGTACTCCAAGAAGAAACAGGTGCATTTTGTTGCCCAAACAAAGCGTCGCCCTGACCAGTTCCAAATCCCGCACCCTCAAGTGATAAGGTAGTACCTTGTGGCGCAGCAGTAGAACCTTTGGTAGAAGTTACCGTCCTACCATCATCAAGCGTAACCACTCGATCATTTGCAACAGTAACAGAACAAAGATTCGGACGTTGAGTAGTATTATAGGTAAACAACCCGAGCAAAGGCCCAAACAGATCATTAGTAGAATCACTCAATCCATTCGCATCAGAAACAGAGATGGCAGGATTATTTGCAAACTGTGTCCCAATACCACCTGCATCAATAATTCGAAAACTTCTGTCAGAAAAATTGGTAACATAGACATATTTACCCACTGAAGCAACGCCAAATGGTTGCGATAAATCCACATTATTCTGAACGCTTCCTACAATACGCGGAGCCTGTGGATTGGTAAAATCGACAACGGCAAGACTATTCCCTCTACGATTAATAACAAATCCTTGTGTACCAAAAGTAGAAATTGCAAATGGGCCTGAAAAATACGTGTTATCCTGCAAAGAGCCAACAATAACTGGAGACACTGGATTACCCACATCGATTACGGCGACACTATTTCGATCAAATACAGTTACATAGGCATACCGTCCAGCAACTGCGATTCCCGAAATATGGAACAAGGTATTATCATCCTTAACACTACCGACAATGACTGGATTTTGTTTATCAGAAATACGAATAACATGCAAACTATTAGTGTAATAACTCGTAACATACGCATATTCACCTGAAACTGCAACATTTCGTATCGCCCCTAATCGATCATCAGTAATACTACCCACTACCGAAGGAGTAGTTTTATTAGACACATCAATAATAAAAAAACTGTTTGTGCCTTCACTTGCGACATACGCATAATTACCAGAAACCGCTACGCCACGTGCAATCGAAAACAACTGAGGATTAACAAGATTTCCAACTACTACTGGTCTTGTCTTATCAGTAACATCAACAACACCAAAGCCATTTCCAAAAACCACATATGCGTAATTACCAACCGTATGAACAAAATATGCACCAGGAATAGAGATTTTACTAACAACTTGCGGATTAGCAGGATTGGATATGTTAACTATATGCAAAAATCCAGACTGTTGCGCAGTGACATATGCATAATTTCCAGAAACAGAGACCGAACTCGCCCCATTCAATTCAAGATTATTTTTAATCCCACCTAAAATTTCAAGTTGAGACACCCCACCTTCCTGCGTACTAATCTCAACAGGTAGTGGAACCTCAGCAATAATCCACGAGTCATTCCAGCTCCCACCCTCACGACACTGAGCAAGACCAGCACCGACCGATGAATCAATGGTGCCGTTTTGATTATGATCATAATCAAAACGAATCGTACCAGGAGTAGTGCCAAAATTTCGCCCTGTAATCGTAATAAAATTCCCAGGAGCACCATTCATGTACTCAACTTTTGAAATATAAGGAGTCGCTGTACAGGTACAAGAAGTAGAACCATTACACACATTATTAGAAGCATCAAGACATTTGAGCCAGTGAGAGCAGTCAGCGTGTGTTTCACAACTACCCCCCTCTCCTCCACCACACATTCCACCCTGATCAATCTCATCCTCATCAGGATCCAAGACACCATTAAGACACGTGGGAGGAGTGACTCTAAAGCGCACAGTGTCTGAGATGGTATTAGTATCAATATCATGTGCAACCACTTCTACCACATACACAGGACCAACCTCAAATCGATTTTCGAGAATAGTAATTCCACGCACAACCTCAAACGGCGCAGATGAACCCAAACTCAATCGAGGACCATCAAGATAAAATTCAGTCACTGCACTCGTATCACCTTCTTTATACACACGAATACGTGCGTACGAATTACCATGGTCATCCCGAAGCGCAGTACGAATAGAGTACGTTCTTCCAAGAATTACTGCATGAACACCATCCCCACTATACCCATTGATAGATACGGGGTCGAGTCCAGTAAAAGAAGTGTCCGAGACTGGTTCATTTCCAGTCCTAAACTGTGCAGTTGTAGCAAAAATTCCACAGGCTGTCTCAGTCGTAAGCTCACGACCGGTACGATCTCGTAACCCTTCTCTAATATTAACCGTATACGTTCCCACAGGAATAGTACCTGCCACAGGTATAGCCTCGACCAAACTTCCATCCTCATCAAAAGAAAATGTAAATTCACCACTTACGTCAGTTGAACCTAATTCAGTTGTTCGTGAGATAGAAAAAATTTCACCAGGCTGTCCTGCCACTGGATTACTAAAGAGTGCACGTACCACCACATTATTCATGCCTGTAACGTCGTTCTCAGTCGGTGCATGCGGAGTAATACTTTTTACCACAAAATTAGCATCCACACACACCTGATCAGGTGGAAAACATCCGAGAGGATCTTGACATCCATTTCCCGATCCACCAGCACCTCCACCACTAGTACTATCAGATCCATCAATTGCTCCTTGCAATCGATTCAACACAAATGAGGTAATAGCAAACGATGACATGATGATAGCCAACCCAATACCCGCATTGATCAATAATTTTTTTGCAGTAGTAATCTTTTCCTCATTTCCACCTGCAGTCATCCAGACAAAACCAGCATAAAGCACAATACTCACACCAATAACACCAAGGAAACCCAAAAATATATTAATAATACGAACTACCGTGATTCGCAAATCAGAAGTATCTGAGGCAGAAATTGCAATAGAATCTCCGACAGGTTGTAATCCAAAATCATCTCCAGCTTGCGCATACACCACAAAAGAACCAGAAAAAATAGTACCTGCAATTATCAGAAAAAAGAAAAAGGCAAGAGAGAAAATTATGGAAAAACGTTTCATAGTAAAATAATATCAATAAGAAGAGGGGCTTCGATCTCTAGTACGAAGCATGTTCAAACATTCAGCAATATTAGAAGACGACTGTTCAGACGCACCCGGATCATACACACATGCCGTATCCATCTCAGGATCATCAGAGCTCACCTCAGCACACCCCACACCCTCGACATAATTACCCTCAGCATCAAAAACAGCAGTACAAGTAGAAGGGGTCTCGGGCGTAGTAAGAATATTTGCAGAAGGCCCTCGTCCAGGATAGAGACAATTTTGATTAACACTCTTTACAGTACTTGGAATAGAAGGTAAATAGTACAGATCAAGATTGTTCGGACCAAAATCACGATGGCTAATACGTGTCAATGTAGTATCGCCCCCAAACTCAGAATTAATCCAATATGCAATTGGAGGTAATTTTTTTTCATCCGCACACACGTTTGTGCCATCTCCATCACTATCGATCGCAGCATCAGCACACACACCCGCAGGATATTCTTCAAGTGCAATTCCTGATGACGAACCATACCCTGACACACTATGGGCAATCATGCGTTTACTAAATTTGATATACATAGGAGCATCAGAAGAAATATCTTCAGCAGCTGCACCAGGAGTAATTTCTTGGACATAAGGCACACTTCGATCAATCGTATTTTCGACCAAAAAACCCCATGAATAATTATCAGGTGCTTTTTCAGTATTTCTAATAATCACAGAAGTTTGTGGATCGGGACGAACCAATCGATTAGTCGCAGCATTATTAGAAACATTATCAAGACCGTTAAAAGCAAGATCATAGATACCAGAAAATGGAACTGCTTCAAACGGAGCATCACTATTATTCGTAGAAACCCCTGTTCTCAACAATACTTCATACGGATTCGTACATGCAGGACCCTGACACGAAACCGGCAGACAAAACATTTGCTCGCCACAACTATTCACTCCACAAGCTTCTCCAGACACAAACTCAAGTGTTCTGTAACCATTTGATAATCTCCATGATCCTGGAGGAGAAACTCTATTTTCTGCAAAAACCTGATTTACTGGAGTAAAGGTGGAAAGTGTAGTTGCAGTTATCACAGACTCAGCAACCGTAGGGTCTATAGGCTCACTAAAAGTAATTTGAAGAATAGTATTTCGAGAAGTAGTCGCGCTTGCTCGAGGATAGACATCGACAACAGTAGGAGGATCAACATCGATAAAATTACCGGTGGTAAAATTCCATGTATACGGAACTCCATTACTAAAAATACTCTGATTCTGATCTGAGCGCACGATTGAAGTATTAAGACGCACTCGATACTGCACATCTTCAGTAGAAGATCCCAAATATTGATGAGGCTTAAACACAAATGAAAACACGTTCCGCTCACTCGTGTATGTAGCAAGCGCAGCACTCGATACCCCAAGTGTATCAACAGTACTTGAGGTAAAATTTGATTCTGTATCAATAGTAACCGCACTAGTTTTCAATTGATCACATTCAGCAGTTTTCGTATCTAGAATCCCATCACGATTGAGGTCTGCACAATCACCGAGATATGGACGTGCTATCTCTTCAACAGGGGTCGCACTAGTCACTGGTACATCAGTAAGATCAACACATGTGGTAGTAGGTCCCATAAAATTAGCATCCCAGCATGTTCGATTGGAATTTTCAATAATACTCAATGGATTGATTGGTAGACCAAACGTAACCACAATACTCGTATTACGAGCAACATTGAGCTGATTGCGAAGCGGATAATGATCTTTTACCGATCGACCAAGTGCACCACTAAATGCATATGTTTGTACAGGAGGTGGAGATGAAGCAGATGGCGGAGTATATGTTTCTTGACCAGTAAGTGATCGCAAAATAAAACTAGTAATAACAAAAGCAGACATGATAATCGCAAGACCAATCACCCCATTGATCAACATTTTTTTTGCACTACTAATCTGCTCTTCATTTCCACGAGAAGTCATCCATAAATATCCCGCATATAACACAATAGACACTGCAACCAACCCTAAAAATCCTAAAAAGAAATTTATAATTCTCACCACTAGAACACGCAAGTCCGCATTTGGATTAGCAGGAATATTGATATTCTCACCAACCCCAACAACCCCAAAATCATCCTGCTGTGCATGTGCCAACAGTGCGCTCCCAAAAAATAAAAAGCAGGCTAAAAACACAAAAGCGACCATACGACGAAATCGCATAGTAGCTTGCGTGTGTGTAGCTTGTGATCGAGTCTTCGGGAGCATGGGAAAACCGAATAACTCACACTGAATTAAGCTGATGGCAATAGTTTCTTTACAATTGACTGTATGAGCGTTCCATCTGCACGCCCTGCAACTTGTTTGACTACCAAGCCCATTACACGTCCAAAATCTTTCTGACTGGTAGCTTGTGTTTGTTCAATTATCTGTTTTACAATTTGTTCAACCTCTGATTCATCCATCATGCGAGGAAGATACTGAGTCACGAACGTGATCTCAGTCTCTGCTGCTTCAATAAGATCAGTTCTTCCAGCTTTTTCAAAATCAATAATTGCATCTTTCTGCTGTTTGATAAATCTGCGCATTACTGAAAAAACTTCTTCATCTGTCAAACCGTCTCGCTTCATAAGATTGATTTCCTCATTCTTAATCTGCGATAACAACATCTGAATAGTACCAAGCATTACCTGGTTTTTTTCTTTACGCGCACGAAGCTGATCATGTTGCAATGTCTGGATAATTGACATACAAAAAATTAGCGTTTTTGTGTTCGTTTGTTCAATTTATTTAACTCTTCTTGCGGAAGTTTGCCGGTTTTACGCAAGTATTCT
The DNA here is from genome assembly GCA_002293825.1 of Candidatus Magasanikbacteria bacterium UBA922. GTDB lineage: Bacteria > Patescibacteriota > Patescibacteriia > Magasanikbacterales > UBA922 > UBA922. The sequence goes on from DBDW01000011.1 coordinate 46,408, forward strand.
GTTTTTGCTTGCTTTTTGGCATAATTAACCGCTTGCGTACGCTTCACGTTATCACTTTTCTTTGGCACAAAATATTGTTTTTTTCGTGCCTCAAGCAATTTTCCTGAGCGCTGCCATTGTTGTTTCACACGGCGCATGAATCCTTCAAAAGATTCATTTTTTTTGCGTTTTAATTCTGACACAGGTGTTCACCTCCCGAGGTGATTAATAATAAAGTGTTTTAGCTAAGGATACACAAAAAAAACAAAAAAGTCAAATTATATCCCCAACAACTTCTTCACAACCGTCTCGATCTTCTTTTGGTCGACAATTTCTTGAATACCTGATTCCATATTACGAGTAATAATCGTACCATCCTGAACCTCTTTTTGCCCCAAAATAAGTGTATAGGTAGCACCTACTTTATGTGCAAGCTCAAGCTGTGCCTTAATTGAGGACTTTGCAAGATTATGAGAAACTACAATACCAGCACGACGCAAACGTTCGATAAGCAATAACGCGCGTTTACGTGCCTGTTCACCCAATTGAGCAAAAAATACCTGTTGTTTTTCTGCGGTGTCAACAAACGTTCCGTTTTTTCGAGCCTCTTCCTCTTTTCGCTTAAGTGCGAGAAGTATGCGCTCCACCCCAAGAGAAAATCCTGCTGCAGGAGTCGATTGTCCTCCTAGCTGCGCAACGAGACCGTTATATCTACCACCTCCACCAAGAGAACCTTGTTGCGTCTCAGGAACTCCTTCTTCAACAAACTCAAATACGGTGTCAGTATAATAATCAAGTCCTCGTACAAGCGTAGGGGTAAGCACGTACGGAATCTCAACCTCATCAAGATACTCAAGTACTGACATAAAAAACTTTTTTGAAGGTTCAGAAAGCCAATCCACAATTTGTGGCGCATCCTCAATCACCGCTCGATCTTGCTCATCTTTTGAATCAAGAATTCTTAGTGGGTTCTTCTGAAGTCGTTTTTTTGACTCTTCACTGAGATAACTACGCTTACTTTTCAAGTACCCCACAAGTTCTACGAGATAATTTTCTCGATCTTCAGGTGTTCCAATACTATTAATACGCACTGACGCTTCAATGCCAAGATCTCGAAGAGTGTTATATGCTACAGAAATCAACTCAGCATCTACTACCGGAGAATGCTCACCCAATGTCTCACAACTAAATTGATGAAACATACGATAACGCCCTGCTTGCGGACGATCATGTCTAAACATTGACCCCCATGACCACATTTTTACTGGCTGTGGCATGGTATGCATGCCTTGATTGATATACATGCGAGCAATTGGCGCAGTTCCTTCGGGACGAAGACACACTTTTGATCCATCTTTATCATCAAACGTATACATCTCTTTATCGACCACATCAGTACCCTTCCCTATTGAACGCACAAAAAGTGAAGTCTGCTCAACAATTGGTGTTTCGACATATGAAAAACCATAGGCCCGAGCCACAGACTCAGACACGCGGTATACCCGTTGAAACATTCGCCCTTCTTTACCAAACACATCCTTCATTCCTCGAAGTGTTGCATATGGAGTATTCTTGTGCGACTCTTTATCTTCATCTTTAATTTTTGTAGTTGAAACAACTTTTTTAGAAACAACAGGTCGAGACGTTTTTAATAACGCTTTCTGTTTTGTTTTCAACGAAGGTGTCTTTTTGGCATTCTTTTTTGGAGGCATACACTGAAATGGTACAATAATTAAATCTAAGATTGAGTAGTGGAAACCCCAGTCATATATTCAGGATGTTCAAACGTAGAAATACGACTAAATGGCCACCCACGAAACCATACTCGCCCAACAATATATTCTTCCTTAATTGCCCCAAAACGTCGAGAGTCGAAACTCGCATCACGATTATCTCCTAGGACAAAATATTCATCAGGACCGAGCGTAGTGGACAAAGAACCTGGTGTTTCTTCGACAAGATATGATTCAGAAAGAACCCATCCACGAGGATTTTCTTCGTTATAAATAATCACCTTATTATTCTCAACCTTAATCCGCTCTCCAGGTAATGCAATAATACGCTTGAGATAATAATCAGTGTTAATCGGTGATTTAAATACTACCACTTCTCCACGTTGTGGAGTGCGCATACGATAACTAATTTCATCAATAATCAAATAATCTTTTTCATGAAACGTGGGCTCCATCGACTGTCCTTTTACATAAAATGGCTTAAAAAGAAAGTACCGAACCAAACCAATCGTAATTCCCGCTAAAATCGAAATCTTAATAATTTCAAGAAAAAAAAGCGCGATCTTACTCAGCAACCCCTTCTCATGTACATCATCATTAAAATTCTCAGTAGACTGAAAATTTTGATTAAACTCGGCCATAGATGATAAATAATACTACAATATAAAAGCAGAGGTTAGTATACCTATTTTTGAGAAAAAAGCAAATATAATACCACACTCATACGCAGATATAAAAAAAGATCACTCACGCGACCATGCCAATTTTCCTATATATTTCTACCAAATCAATTGTGGGCATGCCTGGAATCGAACCGGGGACCTCGTCATTATCAGTGACGCGCTCTAGCCAACTGAGCTACATGCCCTTTATGGTAACACTTTTAACTTCGACAGTATACCAAAAAATATTTTTTTTGCAAGTCTACGCAGATCCAAGAGGATCCAAAGAGTGAGTTCCCTCTCTCCCTCGATTAAACTGGCAATAAAACATCTTCCGTGGTCGTTAGTGGATTCGAACCACTGACCTTCACAATGTCAATGTGACGCTCTAACCAACTGAGCTAAACGACCGTAATCGTATAATAATATAATAAAATCAAAAACAGCCTACTGAATTATGAATTCACACCGTTCTCAATCCACTTTTCTATAACACAGAAAAATTATAAGTGGCAAAAACTATACGATATATACACAAAAAAGTCAACAAGATACTAAAACTCCCTACCATAAGCAGGGAGTTTTTATTTCTGGACACTCTTGAAAATAGTACTTAAATACCCAAATCATCAATTGCACTTGTGTCAACATCATCAAGTGAAGAAGATGATGTACTATGTGAATCTTCAGAGCGGTGTCGTCGTCCACCTTCTGGTTCATTGATCTTGAGATTAACGAGTGCATTATTCTTCGCACCTACTACTTTGAGTAGTGTACGAATCGCTCGAACAGTGTTACCACGTCGACCGATCACATATCCAATATCAGTTGGTTCTACGTCGAGGGTAATGAGGACTCCGCGTTCATCTACGGTGCGGGTTACTTTTACTTTATCTGGATGATTGACGATCGCTTTGATTACAAACTCAATAAATACTTGGTCCTGATGTTCTGCCATATCATGAATAAAATTAACAAAAAATAAATAAAATAAAGAGAACCGTCGACTCCTGAGCAATTCCCAGGCAATTCCCGCATAGAATCCTACCAAAATACAGCACACGCGTCAATAAAAATCACCCTACTATCCACAAAAAAATCCTGTACCAGAGAGTACGGTACAGGATTTTGATATGCACAACATGCGTATTACGCTGCTGGTGCTTCAGTAGCTTTTGCAGCTTCGATTTTTTCTCGGCGTTTTTTAGTAAGACTTACCGAGAGTTTTTTCTTTTCCTTGATGATTCCATTCTTCACAAACAAGTTATGTACAGTATCAGACATTTGTGAACCTTTCGAAATCCAGTACAATACTCGTTCCTGATCAACATCAAATTTCTTTTCTCCCAATGGGTTATATGAACCCAAAATTTCAAGGTTTCGAGCCTGGGTATCTCTTCCTTTTTCAGAAATAATCACGCGATAACTTGGTCGCTTGTTCTTTCCGATTCTCTGTAGACGAATAGTCAGCATAATATAATTTGATTCATTAAACAGTCTAAATAGAGCGTAAAGACGGTTTGTATAGAGCGTAAGATACCAGAATTACCCTATATTGTCAAGCACTCCACACTCTCCCACAATAATGACTTACTAAGAGAGAATAATAATCCCTAAAAACAGGTCAACAGTCTAGACAATTAAGACGTTTGGACTTCAGTTTCCTCAAGTGTTACCCCTACAAGCTTACTAATTCCCCCCGCCCCCATCGTAACACCATACATACTATCACCCGCATGCATCGTCACTCGATTATGTGTAATGATGATAAATTGAGACTGAAATGCAAGCTCTTGTAAAATGGTAGTAAAACGAAGTGTGTTCGCCTCATCAAGTGCAGCTTCCACCTCGTCTAGTAACACAAATGGTGAAGGATTGGTATGTAAAATAGCGCACAACAAAGCAATTGAGGTAAGTGTGCGCTCTCCACCAGAAAGTGCTGCTAAATTTTTAATCTTTTTTCCCGGAGGAGTTGCTACCACCTCAATACCTGAAAGTACCTCTGACACATTCTTTCGAGAAGATTTCTGCGCAAGTTCATCTCCTGATTCAGTCACAGAAGCATTCAATAGAGACTCCTCTTCAGATTCAGCGTTCGAGGTGCCATATAGTTCTACCAATTCCGCCTTACCTCCCTCAAACAATATTTCAAAATAACGAGAAAATTCTTTTTTAATTTTTTTAAACACTGTTGCATGTTTTTTCTTCATGATTCCATCCAATTCTTCAATAATCGCATACAAATCATGAGAAGCTTTTTTGAGATCAGCCAATTGAGTGCGCAAATGTTCATAACGAGCACTTGTTTCCTGATACTCTTTCAAAACCTCTTCATCAATTCCACCAATCAAACTCAACGTATATTTATATTTCTCAATCTCTGCTTTTGCTTCATCGTGAGTAAATTTCAACTCAGGTACACCTTTCTCAATCAGAGAAGTGGCACTTACCTTGAGCTCAGCATACACCTCTTCTTCAAGATCTTCTCGATGAGTCGTATACTTGGTCATTTCCATCTCGAGTACATGCTTACGATCAGCGACCTGATTCAATGACTCTTGTCGTTTTTGCATTTCATCCTGAAGCGCAAATACACGAGCACGCTTTTCTTCTTCTTCATGATTAAACGCTTGAATCTTATGTTGAATTTCCTGCATCTGTGCCTCACCGACTGCGATATCAGCTTCAAGTACTTCACGTGAATGTAAAAACTCTGTCATCATGAGACTATACTCATCCTTGCTCAGGGTGTGCATTTTCTGCTCACCCGATAAGCGAGAAATTTCACGAGCAATCTCACGGATACGTTCATCAATCGCAGATACTGCGTGTTGCGCAATCTGCAACTCAGTAGAACACTGTGTCTCTTCATTTTTCAATAACTCAATTTCCTGTTCAAGTAGAGATAATTTCTCTCGAAGGCGTGATACCGACTCTGTCACATCATCAATTGAAAATGTAGGTAATTGATGTGCGGTAGTGGCAAAAGTTATTCCCTGAGCACGTTTATGTCGAAAGCCACCTTTCATAGAACCTGAAGTTTCGACAATGTCGCCCTCAAGAGTTACCATACGCACTTTACCAATACCAATTTCTCGTGCAACGGCAATATTTTCGACCACCAATGTTGATCCAAACACGTATGAAAAAATAGTATCAAACAAAGAATCGTGTGATACCAATTGTGCAGCAAGACCATATACACCTGGACGATGTGCAAGTGACTCAATTTCAGAGGACACAAATCGAGCTCGAATCGTATTGAGTGGTAAAAAAGTGGCAAACCCTAAATGATGTTGTTTCAAAAATTGAATACATGCTTCAGCAACCCGATCATCCTCCACCACCAGTGAAGTGAGATGAGCAGCAGCAGCCACTTCGAGTGCCACCCGATACGTGTCATCCACCTGTGCAAGCTCAGCTAAAATTCCATATACACGGCCACCAAACGTATGTGTTGGCTGTGTCACAATAGCATTCACTGCACGCAATCCTTCGTATGAAAACGTATCTCGCTCTCGCACAATATCTCGCATCGACTGTTCCAATCGTGTAACTTCTTGCTGTAACTGAATTTTTTCTCGCTGTCGTTCTGCGAGTTGCGCGGTGCGTTCGTGCAGTCTGGTACGAAGTGCCTGCACCTGCGCCTCATGGAGCCCACGTTCTGATTCAAAATTTTTCTCCGCTGACTGTAGTTCAGCCAATTTACTTTCAATCCAAGCAACATTCTGTTTACCTGCTTTTCCATACTCAGTTTCAAGTTTTGCCTGTAGAATTGCGCGATCTTTTTCTCTAGTGTGTTGAAGTTGCTGAATCTCATATAATTCTTTTTGAAGAGATTCAAAAATATCTGTGCGAGATTTTTCTTGAGCACTTCGAGCGAGCTCAGTCTGCACCACCTGAAGTGCTTCGAGCTCACTCGCATACTGAGTGCCAACCTGTGCCAATTCTGTCTGAAGATTCTGAATTGCTTCGTATAAAGCACGATACAGCGAGCCGTAATACGCTTCCTGTAATTCACGAAGTGAATGTTCCACCTCTTGACGTTGTTCCAATTTACTCACTTGTCGTTTCAATGATTTGAGTCGTGGTTCAATTTCTATCACAATTGCATCAGCATGTGCAATATTTTCTTCAGTGCGAGCAAGCTTGAGCTCTGCATGATGACGTTTAATCTGAAACTCTTTGATACCTACAGCCTCATCAAAAAATTCTTTACGCTCCGCAGGAGATTGAAGCAATAATCGATCAATCGTACCTTGCCCAATTACTGAATATGAGCCCTGTCCGAATTGTGCACGTGCAAGGAGTAATTGCAAATCGACCAGTCGAACTTTATTTCCATTCAATAGATATTCACTCTCACCTGATCGATACAATCGACGAGAAATCGACAACTCTTCATATGGCACATCTGCACGCTTATCCGTATTATCAAGTACCATAGTCACTGTAGCCAGACTCATCTTACCCTTTCCTTCGCTTCCAGCAAAAATAATATCTTCGCTTTTTTTGCCACGAAGATTTTTCATACTCTGTTCACCAAGCACCCAACGGATTGCGTCCGCCACATTACTTTTTCCACTTCCATTTGGCCCTACAATCACAGTCACACCTTGCTTACCACCCTTGGCAGGTTTTGGAAATTCAATAACCGTATGCTCTGCAAACGACTTGAAACCATTAATTTCGATTCGGGTAACAAACATAACAATACATTCAAAACCTCACACTCAAAAACTAAAAAAGTGAGTTACACTACATACGATATCTAAGTTTGTACTACAGTATATCACCCTTGACAAACATGGGCAACCCATTTATACTCCTGTGTTCTATATATCTATGCCACAGAGAATTGGAAAACAAATACACGAGCTCCTCATGAGGAGTACGACAATCCGTCTTATCCCACACCAAAATCCTGATGGAGATGCAATTGGGGCTGTGTCAGCACTTGGACAATATCTTAGAGCTGCTGGGAAAAAAGTAGAATTTTTTTGTGCGACTGAAACTCCTCAACAACTCCAATTTATCACCCTTGCACACGAGATATCTCACAATCCGCAGATATGGGATACTCCGTGCGACGTGATCGTAGTATGCGACTCTGGCGACCCGGTGTACGCTGGAATTGATCAATATTTAAAAAAAAACCCTCATACACCAGTCGTAGTTATTGATCATCATGAGACCAATACATTTTTCGGCACACTCAATCTAGTGTCCACTGCACATTCTTCTACGGGTGAGCTACTGTACGATTATTTCAAGGCAAATAATATTCAAATAACTCCCGACATCGCCACGGCTCTATTATGTGGCATCATGTACGATACAGGATCATTCTCAAACTCAGCAACATCGAACAAAAGTCTTTCTGTTGCAGGCATACTCATAAAATCAGGAGCATCTATAAAAAAAATAGTGCAATATATATACAAAGATAAATATATCAATGTATTAAAATTATGGGGAAAAGCACTCGCCAATCTCTCCTACGACCGCGAACTCGACATTGCATCTATCAGTATCTCACTCGAAGACATGTTTGTATCTGGAGTCGATGAAGAACGTGCAAATGGTATTGCAAATTTTATGCACACACTCAAAGATGGAAGTGTACATATGGTATTCAGAGAAAAAACCGATCATACCGTGAAAGTAAGTATGCGCACCACCAAAGATACAATTGATGTGTCGCTGATCGCACGAGAATTCGGTGGAGGCGGACACAAAAAAGCAGCGGGATGCACGATATCAGCCCCCCTATCACACGCATATGAAACCATGCTCCCAATCTTGAAAAAACACCTAAAAAAGATATAATGAGTACGTGTTATATACAATTTAAGAAAAGTTAACATTATTTAGGATAATTTCAATTCTATGGATATCACATCTCAGATCCTTATCCCGACCGTGATAGAAAAAACTACGTATGGTGAACGAGCATACGATATCTACTCACGCTTACTCAAAGATCGTATTATTTTTCTCGGAACCGCAATTGATGACCATGTCGCAAATATTGTCGTAGCACAACTACTATTCCTCGCAAACCAAGATCCCGAACAAGATATCAAACTCTATATCAACTCACCTGGTGGCTCAGTCACCGCCGGACTTGCAATCTATGATACGATGCAATTTATCGAACCTGCAGTATCTACAATCTGCGTAGGAATGGCAGCAAGTATGGGGTCAGTACTTCTCGCTGCAGGAGAAAAAGGTAAACGATTCTGTCTCCCAAACAGTGAAGTCATGATCCATCAAGTCATGGGAGGAGCGCAGGGACAAGCAAGTGATATTCAGATACATGCGGAACGCATTGTAAAAATGAAAAAACATTTAAACAGTATCCTTGCAAAACACTCAGGTCAAAAAGTAGAAAAAGTAGAAAAAGATGCTGACCGAGATTACTTCATGAGCGCCGAGGAAGCAGTGGCGTATGGACTCGTAGACAAGGTGATCACGTAAAAAAACAAAAAAAATCCCCCAATAAAGGGGGATTTTGTTATAGTTAAGGGTTTTGAACCTTACCCGTACCAAGAAGATGTGTGAAAGGAGAAGACGAGCCGAAGCCTGAACTATCCTTCTACACATCCCCATGCTTGTCGTGGTACAGGTGGTAAAGATTGTATACAGCAATCACTACCACCTATACAAGACTCACTGGAATCTGGATACACTCGTATCGTGTAACGACATATAATAGCATACCCAGAGTTTTTTGTCAAGTGTTTGAGGGTAAATAATACAAAAAATGGCTTATTTAAGCCATTTTTATATATTTTTAACCCTTCATCTTTATGGAACAAGCGGAGAAGTTCCACCTGTAGAAGAAGTCGACGCACTCTCAATAGGCTGTACAGGAACAATACTCTCAGTAGATGTAGTACTTGAAGATACACCCTCTTCTACCTTTTTTGCAACACCCACGAGACACGTTTCAGGTAGCGGACGATAATAACTATCATATACCACCTCTTTCTTTTCACCTGTCGGAAGTTCTCGAACGTAGGTAAATGAAGCTACTGCCCCAGGATATGCATGCTGACATTCTTTTTTACCAGGAGGAAGTTCTGTAGTTTCAATAATTTTAGTAGGCCCTGCAGGCATACGTCTCGAGACAGTCGGTGGAATAAAATATCCTTTTCTTCCGTCACTCGTTCCCCATAATGTGAAAAACAAATCACCAGTCTGATCATTGAGTTCTGACGTAATTAAAATATGATGACCAGTATCATTCCGAAAACGAAAATCTGTACCAGGATCATAAATAGTAGCATCAGTTCCTGGAAGTCCATTAGTAAGATCATTGTAATACGAGATCATCAATGAATGATTCCTTCGCTCAGTAATCTCAAGCCCTGCATTCATCGCAGCACGAAACATCGTTGTACCGATCTGACACAGTCCTCCACCAATTTCTGGAACCAAGCGATCACCCTTGATCGTAAGTTCAGGTAGATATCCTCCTTCAAGGGTAAATGGTTTCAATGCGTTGAGTAATGAAAAGTTTTCACCAGGTTTAATAATAAGACCATTCAATTTATTAAAAGCTGCATGCCGAATATTTTTATATCGATTTCCAGGACTACCCTTGAAGACCGATTGACCCACACCAAGCACTTCAGTGATTCCAAGATCATTCACGTCTGCAGTTTTAATATCAGGCTCAACTTCTTTAACACGCAAGGTAAGACGCTGTGTACTGGTAGGTGCACGCTCTTCATCGAATCGACTAGCAAATACTTCACGCAACGCCTCATATGTCGCTTCGACATCTACGGTGAGACCAGGATGAGATCCATGAAATTCCGTCACTCGCCCATCATCACCTACAATAAATCGTGCATCCTGCGGAGCAATGTCTATATCAGGAGCTACAGTCTCTCGGAGAAATGCATAGGTAGAAGAAGGAGAAAGCCCAAAAACCAAATCCCCCTCCTCATCATTCACAACTTCAAGCATACGAGCAAGCATATTCGCATTCAATTTCCATGTATACATGCGCTTGGTAGAAGAATTAAAATACTCTACCGTCAATGCACCGCGATCGAAAGCTTGGGGTAAAGTTTCAATAATACGCTCAACATCAGATTCGGTAATAAGAGGATCAGTCTCAATCGAAACAATACGAATGTGGGGCTGCTCTAGACGTGCCCACTGCTCACTAATCTGATCCACAATATGGTTGTAATCAAATGCAGTTCCTCGAGAAGATGAGGTAATCTCATATTCAAGCGGTGACACCGAAGACACCGACACATTGGCATTGACCATGGGTGTGATGTACGGAGAAACATTTCGATCAATTTCTGCAAATAACTTATCTTTGTGTATTGTGTGTATCCCAAGATCAATCGAGGGACGTGTACTTAATGTAGTAAATACCCCAACAAAATTTCTAAAAAAATTATTCGTTTGATACTGTGAAATAATTTCACGAGCAAGTAATGGTGCATCAATCTCAATAAGCTCAGACACCATATCCTCACCAATTGATTGTGGATATAATACAAATTCTTTCACAGACGTTGTCGTATCGAAAGTAACAGGTATTCCTTGTGCAAGTAATTTTGCTTCCATCTGTTCGATAAATGCAGTAAGTTCCACATCAGTCATTCCTCCAATCGAATATTGGCCAATCCGAACCCCTGGAAATACGCGCCCAGAAAACGACTGTGCATACGCAATTCCAATTCCAAAGATGATTACAAGTACAGTAACAACGATAGCGCCTATCGTTACCATTTTTTTGACGTATTTTTTCTCACCCGGAATCAGATGTGCTGGCGTAATAGTATCAGACATATTATAAAAAACTACTCTTCTACAATTTCAATCGGAATTTTTCGATCCTGAGTGCGTTTCGGCACAATAATTTCCAAAATTCCATTTTTATACTGTGCACGTGCCGCGTCCCCATTGACCTCAACAGGTAATACAATCGTGCGTGAAAAATGCCCCCAAAAACATTCACGGTGATAAAACTCGATCGACGATTCCGTCTCGACAGGATTTACACGCTCACCACGAAGTGTCAAAAGATCATTATGTATATATACCTCAATACGATCAGGAAGCGCACCTGCGACCGTAGACACAATATAAACATTTTTTTCATCATGCGCAACATCCACCGAAAGTTTACCTTCTTCGAGACGTTCATGCCATTCAGCGGTCGCTGATGCCACAACCGAAGAAGTGGATGCTTCCACAGGGTCAGTGGAGACATGCTCCACAATCATAGCATATGAAGGATGTGAGGGTTTGTGCTGCATATAGAGGGAAGTATACAAAGTATACGCCTAATTTACAATAGTAAATAGAAGGTTGACGAATGGAAAAATATACGCTACACTACTCCAGTCTTTATAATGCGGAAATAAATGGAGAGGTGGCTGAGCGGTTGAAGGCGGCAGTCTTGAAAACTGTTGTAGGCTTTTAGTCTACCGTGGGTTCGAATCCCACCCTCTCCGCACAAAAGACAATATTGTGGTACGTTTCAGTATACGCTATTGGCAAAATGGAGAGGTGTCAGAGTGGTCTATCGTGCAGCTTTGCTAAAGCTGTGTCCGAATAATATCGGACCGAGGGTTCGAATCCCTCCCTCTCCGCATGGAGAAAAACGCTACTACACGACAATGGAGAGGTGGTTGAGTGGTTGAAAACAGCAGTTTACTAAACTGCCGTCCCTTTCGGGGGACCGTGGGTTCGAATCCCACCCTCTCCGCACAGATAGACAGTATCCACCATTTGGCATACTGTCTTTTTTTTAGTATAGTAAAAATCCACTTGGATCACATAATACCTCTTATATGTTTACCGGAATCATCACTGCAACGGCTCGAGTAGTCAAAAAAAACCTTACAAAAAAAGGAATGATCCTCACGGTTACAAAACCTAAAAAATGGAAGGTGTCTGTCGGCGCAAGTATTACCGTAAATGGCGTATGCTCAACACTCAAAAAAACCATTCGAGGACTCACGTTCGAATACATGCCCGAAAGCCTTGAGCGCACCGACATACAATCTCTTGAAATAGACTCAATCGTAAATCTCGAACAATCACTCAAAGCACACGATCGACTCGATGGACATATTGTCCAAGGACATGTAGATACCACAGGAAAAATTATATCACTCACACCTGAAGGAAACTCATACATGTTCACCATTGAACCACGAGAGAAAAAATATATACCCATGATCGCCGAAAAAGGTTCAATTGCAATCGATGGTATTAGTCTTACCGTTACTGCAGTAACAAAAAAATCATTTACCTTCAAAATAATTCCCTACACCTGGGAACATACGAACTTGTCAACCAAAAAAAAGGGTGATACGGTAAATATTGAAATTGATGTGCTTGCAAAATATCTTAACCAATTAACTCGCTATGCAACTCGAACATAAACCCTCACTCATCGTAGACGGACACACTCTCACCGTAGGAATTGTCACCGCACGATTCAATGAAGAAATCACACACGCCCTACACACACATGCCATAGACAGATTACACGAATGCAATGTAGAAGAAAAAAATATCCGAAGCGTGACAGTGGCAGGAGCAGCAGAAATCCCAATCGCACTCCAAAAACTTGCCCGTACAAAAAAATATGACTGTCTTATCGCACTCGGATGCGTGATTCGTGGAGAAACTCCCCATTTTGAATACGTATGCACAATGGTACAGCAAGGAATACTCCGCGTCTCTCTCGACGAAGGAATACCAATAGGTTTTGGGATTATTACTGTACACACACTCGAACAAGCACTCGCACGAAAAAATCTTGGTGCAGACGCTGCGAGCGCAGCACTTGAATGCGCATTGATCTAACCTAGACTATATACAAAAAATACACGATACTCTCGTGTATTTTTTCACACACAATTCACCTACCCTCGAGCAATACTAAACCCAGACACTGCTTCCACCCCCACCAAATGCAATGCTCGTGCACATTCGAATACCGTACTTCCTGTGGTAAACACATCATCGACAACTAGCAGTCTCTTCCCACGTATCAAAGGAATATAGGTGGGTATGACCGAAAACACCCCACTCACATTCATAATTCTACCCTGCCGATCAAGTGTAGCCTGCTGTACCGTGTGTACTACACGCTGAAGCGGATCGAGAAACGGAACACCGGTAACACGACTCACCGATAAGGCAAAAGATTTACTCTGATTAAATCCACGCTCAACAAATCGTTTTCGATGCAATGGCACCGGCACGACAATATCCACGCCAGACAATTGGTGTGTGAAAAAAAATTTCTCAATCAAAAAATTAAATGAAGTTTCAAGAGACTCCAAATATTCATATTTATACAAATGAATCATCTGGTGAATAGGTGAAGTTTCTGTAAACGGTACGATAGCCACATGACGAACAAGCGGAGAATTTTTTCTACAAGAAAGACAAGACACTCCTTCAGCACTCGGTGTATGGCACACTGGACAGCAAAAAATACCTGTGCAATCAATCGCAGCAAGGCACGCACTACACACATTCTCACCCTCCCGACCACACGCAACACAAAAACGAGGAAAAATATACTCAAAAAAACGACGTACCAGTGCCTGCCCCTCCATAAGCTAGACGTAAAAAACGTTCACGTATTATTGCAACCAGACACCCGCTACGAGCCACTGAGTGCCTGACTTGAGCATATCGACCTGTGCAGTAATCATCACCGTCTCAGAACTAGAATCAATTCCTCGAGTAGTCTGTCGGGCTCCGACTTCCACCTGCGCTTTTTCTGGTGTGTACGACACAATACGTGTACTCAAAACTTCGGTAGTAACCCCCTGATACGTGAGATGCTGTTCTTGTGAATGAGATCTAATCCATTCGTGCATTCCCGATGCAGCGAGTGCCAACGCATCTTCAATATGCTGATTATCATTTTGATTCGAGTAACTCCAAAAACGTTCTACAAATATACGTGCAGACTGTTTTGCATAAATTTCATCTGGACTTTCCTGCACACTCGTCTCTGACTGAGGAAGCGTATCAGGACGCCTAAATTCTACATTCTCAATCGGGGGTAGCTCGACCTCTACACGCTCGTCAGCCAGAGGTGGAATTTCGACGGTCTCAGGATCACGAAGGATCAGAAAAAACAATATTCCAAGAATACTGAGTATGCCCCCACCCCCAATCAGTAAAATACGTGTTCGTAATGTAAGCATATAGTACAAATTAGTAGATAACAATCACATTATGATCGGCGTTCTCCCAGTTGACTTGATTTAAATTCTTTTTTCGCCCGCTCAATTTCTAATAATTGTTGTGGATTCGAGGTAACCAACTGATCTTCGGTATACGAAGCTACAATCTGTATTGCAGCATGACGATTTCCTGCAAAGAAAATCCCCTGCCCCACTCCACTATCAAGTAACAAGTATTTCTCACCCTCAGTCAACATAAATGTTTTCTGAATCATATCCACTGCCGAAGGAGATTGTCTCAACAATAATTGCATAGCAGAGTTATTTACAATTGCCTGACCATAGGGTGATCGAAGAAAATCATTCACATCCTGTGTAATCGTCGTCACTCCGAGATAATATTTACGACATCGTTTTACCAATGCGTACATAAATTTAGCACTATCTTCATGAAGCATGAGCCACCACGCTTCATCAATAATCAACAATCGACGTTTCTTCTCTGAACGCACAATATTCCAAATATAATTAATCAATGTATAAATGGCCATCGGGCGTAATTCATCTTCAAGATCACGCACACTAAATATAACCAATTGATTATTCATATTCACATTAGTCGGCGAATTGAACAATCCTGAAAACGTACCTTCAGTGTATTTTCGCAATTTGAGTGCCAATGTCTCAGCACCATCCATTCCTTCGAGCACATCAAGCAAATCCTGCATAATCGGAACTTCGACGGTCGACAAATCAGACAATGTAGTAATATCTTTCTTTGCATACGCTTCCAATACTGCTCGATCGAGAATTGAGTCTTCCTGTGCAGTCATCGTACCAAACATGATACGGAGCAATCCTTTGAGCGTAATAACTGCACTGCGAATAATATCTTCAGTCGAAATTTGCTGACCCACCGGTCGAGGCAAATCAAATGGATTAACTTTACTTTCTGACGCAAGTGAAATATTGATATACGTACCACCCACTGCTTCAGAAAGATGTACATATTCCATTTCAGGATCAATCACAATGATATCAGTACCCATCATAAGACTACGAAGAATTTCCAACTTCACTGCATATGATTTTCCTGCACCAGATGTAGCAAATACCACCATATTCGCATTCTGGAGAGAAAACCGATCAAACAAAATCAAACTATTATTATGCTTATTGATTCCATACAAAATACCATTATCACTCGTAAGTTCCGTTGAAATAAATGGAAACGATGCAGCAATCGGACTCGAATTCATGTTGAATGAAATAACCAGCTCATCCATACCAAGCGGAACAGTAGAATTGAATCCTTGCTCTGATTGATACAGCACGTGTTTACTGTGAATCAATTTGGAACCAAAAATATTATGAATATCCTCAGTCACTCGTTCGAGCTCTTCTTTTGAAGAAGCATACAGAGTAACATAAAAAGCAAACTGAAAAAAATGCTCAATTCCCTGAGTCAAATCATCTCGAAGCTGTTCAACATCTCTCAAGGCAGTTTCCCGAATCGGATCACGTGGCGCACCCTTCTCAGTATCTGCATTGATCTGTGCTTGTAGGGCACCTACCTTTTTTTTCAATTGTTTCAAAATAACGGTAGCATTGACTGGATAAAAAAACATCGAGACATCCATGGTAAGATTCAAATTGAGAATCGGACTCGACCACCCAATAGAAATATATCGAGGATATGATACGACAAAAATCGTACGCAAAAAGATGCTTCCTAATTGTAAAAAATTAGACTCTACATTGAAGGCAGAAGGTGCAATGAGATCCCGAAGTGCAACCGTACCTTCACGATAGACACGTTCTTCTTCAAGCGTAACCAAAGTCTCATCAGTATGGGGTACTGAACGCCCTTTATTTTTGCGACTTCGTGAATCAAGTGATACGGGTTGGAATGGCATACATAAATCGTAAGTCTATAAAATCTTCAGAGAAAAAGTGGAAAACTGAAAATACATCACCACCTCTCTTTACATAGGCAAATCATCTTCCACCTGCTGACTACGGATGTCACCCAATTGCTCAGCATAGGAAATATCTGGATTATAGGTACTATAATACAATTCAATCAATGCTTGCGTATCGAGTGCCACCACCTCGAGCCCCATACTAGTAAGACCACTCTCAATCTGCCGCACTCGTAAATCAAGATTTTCTTTTCGTCGCCTAAACTGTTCTTCTTTCAATTTGAGTGTAAACGTAGGTGTAAGCACTTCTTTAAAACGAGACCAAAAACCTTTTTTCTGATCGTCCAATGGAGAATACGGTACGACCACAAAATATCGTTTCGTCATGATTTTACCAATATCGACCAACTCTTCGATAAACAATCGATAATCAGCTATCTGCACACGAAGCAATTCATTGGGCTGTTCACGTTCCAATTTTGCCAAATTATCCAAATACGGCTTAATCTGCAAACGTCGAGACTGTACCACCACCTGAATCGGAAAATCTAATGAATTCAAAAAACCAACGTATGCCGAAATAATCGCATTCTGCTCGTCTTCTGATTTCAAAGCAAAATTAATACTCGACGTGAGAAGCACCCGTCGCATCGTACCATCCTTCAGAACCACGACCCCATCTTTTATTTCAGCAATCGGTAAATGAGCCTGACTACTCGGCTGTGAAATTCTTTTTTGTACTGCTTTCTTATCTTTCATAACATGTTAGTAGTATACCACGATGACCCCATTCTTGACACATCATTCCTGGACACACATGAATGATGAAAAAATATATACATTATGAATCCGTATCCTCTTCTCGATAATACCCTCCCGTGTTCACAAGTAAAGACAAATCTTGAATACGCTCACGTTTTACCGGTTTTACCTCAGGCCGTGCTTCAGGCTCTTCAGGAACATACTTTCTCAATACATGTAATTCTTTGCTACTCAAAGTTTTATGCCAGACTCGTCGACTTGGACGTCTCAGTGTCTGAATCATATTCAACAAAAAATAATGAAACGCCTGACCATTAACTTTGACAAATGCAATTACCAATCCTCCACCTCCAAAAAAAATAAGAGAAAAAAGAAATAACGAAAAATCACCAAATCGAAATGACAAAAAAACCACGAGCCCCACTACCAACAAAATTAAAAACTGCCGAGTCGTAATCGGACCCAAAATTCGATCTTCTACATCAATAAATTGTGGAACGACAAATTGTTGCATGAAACAATACTTAACACAAGATATTACAAAATTTACACAGAATATTCGATACGTACCGACAAAACTATACAGGTAATGAATACCACCAATCTATTCATGATCAATCCATCATTTCGAATTTTCGATTCACCTCGATAAGTGCTTGGTATTCAGTATATGACAACTGACCTTCTCGCAATACAGTAGCTACCGTCTGCCGTGTCTCGAGTGCCCTGACCGTGCATTCAATGTACATACGATATAATGGACTCTGTCTCCAACTATCTCGCACCTGCAAGTATAACAAGTATGATTCATCTTTCCAACCACTAAATTTTGACAACACCATGTCTCCTGCAGTTTTCGGATCACGTGACAGACGTCTAAAATCATCAATCGAAAATGAAAGTATTTCTTCTCGTGGCCCCATAACCGCAGGAACAGTATCACCTGAACGCACCTCCTGAATAACACGAGCAGGTGCATGTACTGGAGGAATACTCGGTTTCGGCGGAAGCGGAGGAGCCGATGATGCACGTGGTGGTACAGGTTTCGGTGCAGACGCACTCACCAACGTAGCATTGCCGGATATTTCAAAAAATAATTTCTGTGTATCATCAAGAGACAATCCCAATCCACCATCAGCAGGAGATTTCATCGCATACTCACGAAACTGATGCTCATCTCGAATACCTTTTTTCCACGACAAAACCAATGCGTTCAGACGAGCTTCCAAATCTTTGGGAAAAGTTACTGAACTAGAAAAATTCACCTGTGTAGTAGGTAGGTGATACACACTCTCTCGCTCACGCAAAGAATTGATTTCAGACACATCTTCATCGAGCAATGAGCGAAGATCTTCTTTTTTTGTACTCACCACAGGCACTGCGACCGATGATTGCGGATGCTGAAATATCCGAGCTACCGGAGTAGTAGTCGCGAGATGTTGTTCGGGCACTACCTGAGGAACGGCAGACGAAGGAATAGACACATTCGTCTCAGAGGTAGAAGCGGATACAGTAGTAGGGATAATCGGGATCACACGTCGAGGGGTAGGAGACGAAGGTTTTGAAGTGGCGACAGTAGGGATAATCGGAATTGGACGACGTACCTCACCCTTGTGAGCCACCAGTGGTTTTACATGCGGCACATCTTTATGAGGAATAGAAGAAACTGTACTCGTCTCACGAGCAGAATTACTACGATCTTTTGTGTCAGATACCCCGCTTTCCGTACGTTTCATCTGTTTACGCTTCTTGAATTCCTCGAGCGTGATACGCTCGGTCGTACCATCTGATTTCTTGATAAGGATGGTGGGTTGTTGCTTGATAATTGAATCTGTCATATAAATTCGATCTTAGAATAATTGGAGTCCTACTGGTTTTCCAATTCATCTTGTCTCAAAAATTCTTCATTCCATGTAAATACATCCATCTCATCATCGTAATAATACAAATCTCGAATTTTTTCATCCTGATATTCTTCTGATAATTCCATTAGTCGAGTAATAATATACTCATCTTTCTCATCTTCAGAAAGAGATGAAAGTTGTCGCAATAACCCAAGATACACCTCATAATATAACGATCTTTTCTTTTTTTTACCCCCCAGAAAAATAGTATTATCTTCGACAAAATCAGAATTTTTCTGTCTCTCTTCATTAGAGCGCAAAAAATTAAAACCAAGACTGCCCAAAATAACACTCTCAACACTAGTAGAAAGATAAGTAGCTGTATTTAAATATTGAATACGAAGATCTGCTACAGACCTTGTGTCAGTAATAATACCAATAAACTGAAAAAAAACTCTTATTCTCTCCACTTTCTTATCTGAAGAATAAAGCTCAAATTCAGGTTCTTGAAATAAAAATTTTTCAATATCAGCATATAGGGCGGATCGTTCAAAAATATCTAACGAAGTTGCATCTTGTATATCCTTAACCAAAGAAAGCATATTCTTTCCACCATGATAATCATACGGATAATTAAAATCTTTAATAGAATTAACTATCGCAGCATGAAAACTATTTTGAACACTTTCATCCGGAATAGACCCGATAAGAAAATTTCTATACAAATTTGAAACATCAAAACCAAGCCTAAATGCCATCGCAAACTGCGTAGAAACAATTTCTGAAATTTGATCTGGGGTTCGAGAAAAAAAATGTTGCCAAGAAACTATCGTATACCACTTCCAATAACTATCGTAAGTATCACGTATCAAATCGAGACTAAAATTTTGTTTTTTAAAGAAATCATGCCATGCATTAAAAAAATTCTCAGAAACTTTAGGGTCATAGAGAATACCATAAATCACAGACTCAATTTCTTGTTTCTTCTCAGTATCAAGAGGTGGTAATGTACGTAAAAATTGTAAATCAATCATAGAGTTTATAATCAAAGCATTCCACTTTTTCTTGCAATGTCGACCAATTCTCTATGCGACAAAGCACCGATTTTTTCAGGAGGAAAGCCAAACTGGGTATACAATTCTTTCCACGCACTTAAAACATTAGCTTTCACCGCAGGAGATTCATCTTGATTTTGAGGATCAGATATTTTTTTCCACTCAGAAAAAACAGGTTTCCATTCTTCTTTAAAGTCAGGTGGTACCTTGTGAAAGGAATTCGAGGTTTCATCATACAAACCACTTTCTCCATATTCTCGAGCACCTAAAAGATATCTCAATTTAGGCGTACCCATCTTCTTTATCCCATCAGCACTTCGAATACGAGCAATGGTTGCGATCTGTCCTTTTGCACGCTGCTTAATCGTTACACCGGAAGCAGTAATATTCGTATATTCTCTTCCATCTGCAGCTGATAAAATATCAAAATTAGGTTCCATATAATCTTTAACATCTGACTTTATCATTTGAACCCCATCTTCCTTTTTGCCAGTTCCCAAAACACCTTTAGTTCCAACCCCATTTTTCATAGCAACCGCAGCACCTACAACTTTTGCACCAAATTCATTGCGCCCTTCAGCAAACTGATGAAACAAATGAATATTACCTTTTTGCTCAGCAGAATCTTGTACCCCTTTTTGTATAGTACGAAAAAGAATACCAGCTTTTTCCTTGAGATTTTTTCGATATTCTTCCTGAACCCGAGACGCATCCTCAGGGGTTTTTAGTTCTGTTGCACTTCGTGCAGTAAGTGCTCCCAATAAGAGTTTACCTGCACCATCTTCATCATCAATAATCTCATCATAAGAAGTGTCACCAATAGATTGGTTAAAAGATCTCAAAGCACCTACCATCGAATGGTGGTAACCTCTCTGCTGTATACTTGCAACAACTCGTGCCTGACTCTGGCTTCGATTCTTTAGAAAATCTTTCTCCTGATCACTGAGAGTTTCCCCGTTTTTTTGCTTATCAGTCAATTCTCTAATATCTTTCAAATTTCGTTGAAATAATTCAAATATTTCTTCATAAGAAATTCCCTCAAGTTCTTTTAACTCTTCAGATATTTTTGCTCGTTCCATATTTCTAATCTCATCCATTTCTTTCCCTTGTAAACCTCTCAAAATATCTGAAATCTTAAGACCAATATTTTTTTCTTCTGACTCAGCTTTCTTAGTTTTTTGTTCAGCACTTTTAATACTAGTCTGGGCTTGAATTTTAAGCCATTGTGGATTGTTAGCAATTACATCAGCCATCACATTAACACGTTGTTTCTCATCAATATTCTTAATCGCTTCTTCACGATTATCATTGATGAATTTTTCAAAATTTTTCTGTGCATATTTGGTTTTAAATTCTTTCTTCTCATAATCATAACCGTAATCCATCTCTTTAATCTCTTTCTTTTTTGCCTGTATTTGATCTTGATAATTTCCTTTACGTATCTCATTTTCAGTTTTACCTAATTGTTGTGAAAGCTTTTGTATAGCCACCAATTCAAGAACGGTATTCTGTACCAATTCCTCATTTGCCTTTTCCAAAGCTTCCTCAAATTCACGAGTTTCTTTCATTACATATCCAAGATTCATGATACCAAAAAATTTATCTTCATCGCCTTTAAGTTTATTTTCAATTTCTTTAAAAGACATCTGATCTAAATGAGTGGCCACAAACGGAGTAGATTCTGCTGCCTGCTCTTGAAACTCTCTTAATTTATCTACGTTAAATTTTTTACTCAATTCTTCAAGTCTTAACTCTGGATCTGAAATATTCTTAATTTTTTCAGCTTCTTTAGGATCAATATTTTTTATTAAAATATTCTCAAGATTTTTATCAAATTTTTGCCTCTGCTCACCCGAAATCTGAACTCGTGCATCAATTCTTTGCCTATTAAATGCAGTTTCTTTCTGTTTTTCTATCATTTCAGTTTTTTCAGTTGCCATCGCACGGGTTTTTGCATCTGGCGCAAACAAACCTGCAAACCCACCACCCTTAGCTGTTACAGCACGAGCCTTCATGTCACGTAAATAATCCACTTTTTTCAACGCAGCATCCCTTCTCAATTTTTCTCTTCCAAAATAATCCTTAACAGCCAATAGACCAGTTTTAGATGCTGCAAGTTTTCCATATGCACCACCCACTTCTACCCCCTTACCCACCAACCATCTACCCGCAGCATACCCAGTAGCAATCGTTGCCACTTTCTTCGTAAAATCTACTGCTCCACCAATAAGCCCAGAACCTGTGGCACCAGTATCCTGCGTCTTCTTGATACCTACCCAGAGAAACGCAATTCCGAGAAGAAAACTCGCCATATTCTCCCACGTAGTAATCTCGAGAATAGAGACAGACTGCTGAAATTGTGCATTCTCTCCAGTAGCATCGATCTTGATCACATTCGGACCACTCTGAATCTCAGAAATAATCTGCCCAGTACCAAAGGTGGCAAACGCAAGCCACAAGAAAAATACCATTATCGGAGCCACAATCACATGCTTGGTAAATTCACTCCACCACTCACGAGCATAATCCTCACCTTTCGGAAGCGCATAAAGCATGAATGCGAGAGGAGAAAGAATAATCAGTGCCCACAAGACCACAATACGAGCAATCATGGTAACGAGATACGCTCCAATCGTAACCGCTGCAAGAAGTGCAAACAGAAACGACATCACACTTGCGGCAAAAAGTGCAAGCGAAGCATTTTCAGGAGTCGTACCAAGGGCATCTCCCGAAACCAAGCCTAAAATTTTATCAAATTGAAACAAATTAATAAGATTCCCACCTGCAGTAGCAGAGACAGGATTCAAAAAAGTGATGGTAAAAATATGTGCCACATCGATCACGAGCTGTGCGATCAAATTACTAAAATTGATTAATATTGCCATCAACACAATCTTCACCAATCCTCGCTTCCACTCATACCCCTCGAGACCGAGAATCGTGGCAAAGGCAATCACCAACAGCCCCACAATAAAGAACATATTTGCCACATCACGAACCATGACCCACCCCAATCGCACCACACTCACGTCAATATAATTATTGTACGATGCCAAGGTGATAAAAAATCGCAAGAAAAAAATCGCAAGAAAAATACACAATTTTGCCAATTCCAAAAGAATACTCGCCAAAATACGCCCGACCCATCCAAACACAGTCGTAAAATCAATCGCCGCAAACACCAAAGTTACCGACACAATACTAATCAAAAAAATACCTACCAGAAAAACCGGCCACCACGTCCGTTTTTTGAGTACATTCGGAAATAATTTGTCGTACGCTTGACGCACACCGCTCACAAACGATGCAAAAAAGCGTTGCATGTGATGATAATTAGAATACTTGAGACCTAGTATACCACAAAACAAAAACACACGCTATCAAAGGTGTGAGTCATTCCCGCGAAAGCGGGAATCCTCATTTAAGAAGCACGGTCCAGCCAATTTGGATTTTCCTTTTCAATAAGCGAAATTTTCCACGTTCGATTCCATTTCTTCAGCTGTTTCTCTCGAAAAATACTTATGTTCAGTAACTCGCCGCTGTAAATCATTAGTCATACCAATATACAAAACACCATTTTTTCTACTTGCCAATATATAAACATAAAAATATCTCATACCCCTCCAAATTAGATTCCCGCTTTCGCGGGAATGACATATTAAGATAGTTTTTTGATTTTCACGACAAAAAATCCTTCAATCTGTGGTGTAGGAAGAATTCGCAAAGCGTGCGTCCGCACATCATCACGAAATGTAAGCGCTTTAAAAGCATGTACGATGGGTGCGCGTGGAATGTCTAACACAATCGGCTCGACCGACGCATCGGGAGTACGATCGAGAAATTTTTGTACCTGTACTTCATTTTCTTCAGGAGCAAATGTACAGGTAGAATACACGAGCACTCCACCTGGACGGAGCATGTGCCATGCAGCTCGAAGCAAAATTCGCTGTGTATAGGCCATTTCCTTGATTTTTCGCTCGCTCCAATACCCGAAACTCTTGGGATCAGTGGTGTCAAACCGAGCTTCAGCACTACACGGAGCATCGAGCAAGATTTTATCAAAATAATCAGTATATTCACGAGACAATTGGGCTCCATGCTCCATCCGAAGTGTGAACTGCCATTCGGGAGACTCATCAGTTACTCCCAAAAGCTCCATATTATGCTTGAGTTTGAAAAAACGTATCTTGTTCTTATCATTGGCCACAAGTTCACCGTGTCTACCCATCAACGCAGTAATCTGACTCGTCTTACTACCTGGCGCCGCAGTAAGATCCAATACCCGATCTCCTGATTTCGGCTCAAGCACAAGCGGAGGTACCATACTCGCAAGACTCTGGATATATATCTTCCCCTCTGCATAGATGTGACACTCAGTAAGTTCACGCTTGCTTTTGTTCAACAAAACATACGCATCGGGATACCATGCGATTTTTTGCACTTTGAATCCATGTGAGGATAAAAATGGAATAACCTCAGTAGACGAAGCCTTTAATCGATTTATCCGAAAAGTGGTAGGGCGACCCACAAATGTCTTCTCAATCTCACGAAACCGAGATAGACCAAACAATGCAGTCATTCGTTCGACAAACTTCTCAGGCAATTCTTTCCTCACTCCATGACTATGTTTCTTCTTTTTCTTCGCCATATTATGGTCGTACTCTATTCACCAATCGAGGAAATGGAATACACTCACGAATATGCTCAACCCCGGTCATCCACCGTACCATACGCTCGACTCCAATCCCAAATCCTGAATGTGGTACACTGCCATATTTCCGAAGATCCATGTACCATGAATACTCTTCAGGTGAAAGTCCTTCTTCACGAATACGCTCGAGCAGTAGGTCAAAATTATCTTCACGCTGTGACCCACCAATAATTTCTCCCGACCCTTCGATTCCAATCAAATCATTATTCAGGACACGTGTGGGATCGGTGGGATCCAATTTCATATAAAACGGCTTAATGGTTTTCGGCCATTTATGGATAAACACGGGTACTGGACTGTCTTTGGTCAGAAGCGCCTCATCATCATTTCCCAAATCTTCACCCAGCTCAATATCACTTCCCCGTTCACGAAGCCATGGAATCGCCTCTTCATAGGTAAGTTTCACAAATGGAAGTTCCACCATTTTTTTCAAAGGTTCACTATCACGCTCGAGAATTGCAAATTCTTCAGTACATTTTTCAATACATGCAGACGCAATATATTTCACCAATCCTTCCTGGATCCGCATATTCTCTTCATGTTCTACAAACGCAGCTTCGGCATCCATCATCCAGAATTCAGTCAAATGTCGCTTAGTCACTGATTTTTCTGCACGAAATACGGGTCCAAAATCATAACATCTACCCACACTTGCAATTGCAGCCTCGATATAGAGTTGTCCTGATTGTGACAAATACGCTTCACCAAGATCAAAGTATGGAACAGGAAACAAAGTGGTTGTCCCTTCGACAGAATTAGGTGTAAATACTGGAGAATCGGTACGAATAAATTTTTGTTGATGTAAATATTCATTGATAGCAGTCTCGACCACATCACGAACACGCAAAATAGCCCATTGACGCTTACTTCGAAGCCACAAATGTCGATTCTCAAGGAGAAATTCAGGGCCATGCTCCTTGTGTGCAATCGGATATTCGACCGCCTGATGAATCAAGACCACATGAGTTACTGAAATTTCAAAGACACCAGCCTTCTTAGGATGTTCTTTAGGAATTCCAGTAATCGCAACAGATGATTCCTGTCCTGCCCGAGTAATGGCATTCCACGCATCATCGCTCAACTCTTGTTTTGAGGCAACACATTGGATAAAACCACTACCATCACGGATCTCTACAAATGCCAAAGAACCGCTCGATCGAGTATTGTATACCCACCCTTTAATTTCAACAGTCTGCCCAATATGCTGTCTAATATCTGAAATAAAAACCATACAAAATAAGTTTCTAATTATTCCAATTGAACTAAGAAAATTCTAAAATGTTAGAATCATGTAGTCAAATTAGAATACACAGAAACCATGTGTACACACACCTAGACACACTACCCTATTTCACCCATCTCCGCAAGTTCCAAACAGGGCAATTATGCAGGAACACACGTATGTGTCCAATTACCAATATCCACAGGGGCGTGATACTGTATATGCCCCCAGATGAGCTGATGAACCGCTGGACTCAGCGCATCTATCCGAGCAAGTTCGTGAGGCAATGCATATTCCAAGCGATACATATCATCAAGCACGTGTGACGAAATTCGATACACACTTCCCCGCTCACAATACTGAGACTCCACACATCCTCGACATACCACACCTCCCTGCGCAAATGACCAGAAACCGAGACCTTCTGATCGAGCACACCCTACACATACCCGATATCGTGGAGGAAAACCCAATTCACGTACGAGACTTAGCATCAGCCAATCCAAAAATCGTGTATCACAAGGCACACATTCTCGATCGAGAATATCTAACCATGAAGCGAGCACATCGAATATTCCATGTTCTACAGTACCTGGTAATGTAAGCGCGTGTACTGCATGCGCTGCAAAACCTGCATGCAAACTCTTCGCATAATCATGCCGAAGCGAAGAAAATGACGTAATCAATCGAGCAGTACGGAGAAGCATCATCTCTTTTCCATGCGCAATTTCAAACCATACCAACGAACATGGTTCGAGATGAGCAGACAATTTACTGGTGATTTTTTTTACCCCACGCGCACGCACATCTATACGTCCATACTCACGCGTAATGATAGAGATGAGCTCATCATGTTCCCGAAAATCACGACGTGCAAGAATAATACCTTCGGGCATACACGGTAATGTAGAAAATAAAAAAACTAGTCTGTTGCACTCAGATACTGCTGCAACATAAGCATTGCAGCTTTCTCATCGAGTGTAGCATCACCCTCCATTACCTGCGCTTCTTTGGTAGTAAAACGTTCATCAACCGTGGTCACAGAAACTGAAATGAGTTGTTCAAGCTCGCGAATAAATGCGCGCACTCGACGAGAATTTTCAGTCTCAGTACCATCTTCAGCATGATACGGTATTCCGACTACAACATGGTTGATTTTTTCATCACGAATCAATTGTGGCAATTCCTGCTTCCACACGGTATACGCCACCCTTCCATACGGCAATACTACGTCCACACCGTGTCCCACCCACGCGAGCCCTATATATTTGGTACCAAAATCAATAGCCAGAATATTCATAGAGAGTGATAACTATGTACAAAAAAATACACGCCGATTATTTTTGCTTACGTTCTCCTGGTCGACGTGTCGCCACAATCGCATCTCCATCGGTCACAATAATCGTATGTTCAAAATGAGCACTCAATGATTTATCAACCATACTAATACTCCATCCATCAGCCGCTGTTTCCACCTCATGACTCCCCAATGCAATCATCGGCTCAATCGCAAGCACCATTCCAGGACGAAGTTCTATCTGCTCAAGTGATCGATTGTAATAATTAGGAACCGACGGCTCCTCGTGAACCAGATATCCGACACCATGGCCCGTAAGATCACGAATAATCCCATACCCAAAGGGTGTGATATACGTCTCAATTGCAGTGCCAATTGAAGCTACCGTATTACCTGCACGCGCAACAGCAATACCACGCTCAAGTGCCGCATAGGTACGATCGAGCAATAATTGCGCCTCAGGAGTAATGGAACCCACACCCACCGTGAGTGCGGTGTCGGTAAAAAAACCATTTCCAAATCTTCCAAGCCCACTTTTGACAGGATATTCCATTCCGATATCAATCGTAAACACATCCCCTTGGGCAAGAATTTTTGTTTTCGTAGCAATCCCATGCACCACCTCCTCATTACGTGACGCACAAATAGTGCTCGGAAACGGAGGATCACTTCGTCGACTTCGATACCCTTTGAACGAGGGCCTCCCACCTGCCTGTATAATCCGTGATTCAGCCTCACGATCAATCTCATACGCACTCACACCAGCAACCGCAAGGGTACCCAAATATTGAAGAATTTCACCAATAATATGGCCCCCCTCTTCAATCCATGATTGTTCTTCCCGTGTTTTGATATATGACATAGATATCTATCCTAGCAAAAAATACGATACTTGTGAAGCCTCGCACCTAGACAATTGCAAGTAGTGACAATAGAGTAAGTAGCAACATTGTAGAAGCTATTACATGATAATGCTGATGCCTAATTTCGACAAAAATCTTAAGTACCAATGTAAGGGAGAAAAAAGCAATCATGGCATATAAGATACCCTGAGAAGTAGCAGAAAATGAACCCAAAATAGTAGGCACCATTCGAGTGAGTTCATATTTATGCGCCGAGGTAAGACTCACCTGAGGAAGTACATCCCATTGAATAAGTGAACTCGTTTCAGTACCATCAGACCAGACAATCATAATTTCAGGAGAAAGAACTGCTTTGAAAAATTCAGCATACGGACGAAACACAGTGAGAGAACCTTCCCATCGCCCGCCGTCACCAGTATCCTGTAATTCGAAATCATACCCCTGTACTCTCACCACCACCCGATCGACAGCACCTACCATCCGAGTAGAGGCAGTAAGCTCAATCATCTCTTCACCCCGAACCCAACGTACATAAGACGCACCAAAATCATAGTATGAATCAGACGCAGATTCAGTATTCGTATCAGCAATCTCTTCACCCCGAACCCGCACACGTGATGACAATGAACTCTCGACTTCACTCCCCTGTTTTGGACTACCAAAATGTTGGGCTACATACAGTGCAGAAGCACCTCCATACATACCGACAGATCCCCCGACACCAATATCGACAAAATCTCTATCAATCAAATTGGCAAAATGAGTAGGGCTCTCAACCCATGCTTCGACCACACGCTCAGGAGAAGTGAAACCTACCGCGAGATTCTCTCCTGCTACGGAATATACATATCCTGCCTCACGTAAAAAATCACGAAGTCCTCGCCCATCAGGAGTACGATGTTCAAAATAATTATTCCGAGCCATATCTTCTGCTTTCTGAAGCGATGAACGTGCCAATTTCTCAGCATACGAAAGTGGAGGAACTCCTTCGCGCGCACGCACCTCATTTGTAAGTTCGACAATGCGTCCCTGCTCTGCAATCATGACTTCTGGAATTACAAAAGCTTGTGCAGGCAACAACAGTGCAGTTGTAACCGCAATGACTTTTATTACAATACCTAAAAAACCATAAAACAGTATGCGTGTATGGTGCAATATGTGTGGATGAAAATTATTCTCGCGATGCGGAATAAAAAAATGTTTGACGCTAGACATACAACCGTATGCATACAGTATATCACAAACATCACACACAATCTAAAAAAATAGATAGTAGTCGAGACTGCTATCTATTGTTCATTATTTCTAATATATTATTTCCTGTCTCTTATACACATCT
>DBDW01000005.1 GCA_002293825.1 Candidatus Magasanikbacteria bacterium UBA922
AGATGTGTATAAGAGACAGGTCTTGGGGTGGATGAGTATGTTGAATTAAGAACTGAGGGGGTTTCAGAGGAAGAGTTGCTGCAAGTTTATGATAGTGCACACATATTAGTACATCCAGTATTTCTTCCACCTCCACAGTACTACGGATGGGGTCTGGTCGTGTTTGAAGCGATGGCTGCTGGTTTACCAGTCGTGTTGTGTAGTACGACTGGTGCAACCGAGGTGCTTACGGATGGGAAAAATGCATTATTTGCAGAGCCTGATGATGTCGAAAGTTTTGCGTTGGGTGTGAAGAGGTTGATAACTGACCCAGAATATTATGGACGCATTGCTCAGAATGGCCAAAATTTTGTAAAAGATTCTATCTCATGGGATCGTTATACTGAATCCATGATGGAATTATTTAAGGAATAATCCTATGGATGAACATATAAAAGTAAGTGTGATTATTCCATACTTTAAGAATAAAAAATTTATCAAAGAAACGTTAGAATCAGTACTTGGTCAAACATATAAGAATGTTGAAATTATTGTGGTTGACGATGGGTCTGATGATGGGTTGGTGGAGGAATATGGAGATTTTTTTAGGAAACATGGCATTATCTATGTTAAAAAAGAAAATGGCGGACCAGCGTCTGCGCGAAACGTGGGGATGCGTCTTGCTGTTGGTAGTATGATAGCGTTGTTGGACGCTGATGATGTGTGGCATGCAGATAAAATACGGACACAGATTGATTTTCATCTGCGTACTAAAAGTCAGGTAGTCTATGCCAAGAGCAAGGTGTTTATGTCAGATTTAGGGATTGAAAGTGGGTTAGTCCCTGCGGTGGAATATTATTATGGGGATATACTCAAAAAATTACTCGTGCGTAATTTTATTACAAATTCATCAATCATGTTTAGTCGAAGCGTACTTGATCGGTGTGGATTTTTTAGAGAAGATCCGCAGTTGGTTGCGATTGAGGACTATGAATATTGGCTACGAGTAGCTGCGGTATTTTCAATCCACATAGTGTTGGATCCGCCTCTTGTGTTTTATCGATTGCACCCAGATCAAATTTCGAAAAAAGACAGTTCGGAGAGTTGTCGCCAGCTTAGTGGCATGTTTATGAATTTTTTTCGTTCAAACGAACTGAAAAATTTTCGTTTTCTGATGCTGTGTAGATCTATAAAATATTATATTGGATTTCTTAAGCGAAGGGTGGAGAGGTGGTTTAGATAGTGTATGAAAATAGGAATTCTATACATCTGTACAGGTGCGTATACGGTCTTTTGGAAAGATTTTTATTTGAGTTGTGAAAAAAATTTTATTCCCGAAGCTGAAAAAGAATATTTTGTATTCACTGATGCTGATGAAATTGAATTTGAAAAAAGTAACAATGCTATACATCGTATATTCCAAAAAAATTTGGGGTGGCCAGGAAATACGCTACATCGGTATGATGTATTTCTTCGACATGCGCATCTGTTTCAAGAATGTAAGTATCTGTGTTACATGAATGCGAATCTTGAGTTTGTGCAAAAAATTACTGCAGAAGAATTTTTGCCCCACGGTGGTGCGAGATTTGTTGCTGTACTTCATCCAGGATACTATGATATGCGTGGGGACAGGTTACCATATGAACGAAATCCACAGTCGAACGCATATATACCAAAACATACTGATGGGCAGTACCTAGCAGGAGGTATCAATGGGGGCGAGACTGTGTCCATGATCGAGGCGATGGAGAGTCTGAGCAAGTGTATACAATCGGATATTGCACGAGGTGTGGTGGCGGTATGGCATGATGAGTCTCATTGGAATAAATTTATTCATGGGAGGCATGATGTGAAAATACTGTCTCCTGCATATTTGTATCCAGAAGAAGCTATGCTTCCTGTAGTTATGAAAATTAAAATTAGGGATAAAAATATTCGTGGTGGACATGCGAGTTTGCGTGGAAAACGAGAAGCACGGCTGATGATCAATAAGATGAAAAAGGTTATCAGAACAGGAATTGCGTGGTGTGTGCCCTCAAAAGTAGTCACAATTCAGGGTGGGCTTGGAAATCAGATGTTTCAATATGCGTATGGTAGAAATTTGGAATTTTTGAATAAAAAAGTAATATTTGATATTTCTTTTTTTGAGACACGTGCGAAACACGCAGATATTCAGAGAAAATTATCATTGTTTGAATTTGCAATAGGAACACGATGTGTGTTTTCTTCGCGTACACGTATATGGCGTATCTGGTGGAGGAGAGTTAGAAAAGTACTTGGCATACCTGCAGAGAATTATTTTCAGGGTGAGCGTTTTTTTGCACGAAGTGCTGAAATCATTCGGAGCGAATTTATATTGAAACGTGATTTTTCTCCTGATGCTCAGTGCATACGTCGAGAGATACGAGAAGCAGGTGTGTCGGTAGCGCTACACGTGAGACGTGGTGATTATGTGACCAATGCAAAAACGAATGCGTATCATGGAGTGTGTGGTATGGAGTATTATGAATCGGCGATACGGTATATGCGAGCACAGACTGATTCTCCCCGATTTTTTATTTTTTCAGACGACATATCATGGGCACGTGAACATTTTGTGGGTCCTGAGTATGTATATGTGTCGAGGTCAAGTATCGCTGATGTGGAAGAGATGATGTTGATGAGTATGTGTATGCATGCGATTATTGCAAATAGTAGTTTTAGTTGGTGGGGTGCGTGGCTCAATTCGAATCCTGAAAAAATAGTCATTGCGCCAAAACAATGGTTCAAAAATGAGCGTGCGAATGCACGTGCAGATATTATTCCCCGTGAGTGGATTAGTCTATAGTATTATGCCCCGTGTATCAATTCTGGTTCCAGTATACAATGGAGAAACATACCTATCTCAGTGCTTGGAGAGTATCGCTGCACAATCTTTTGGTGACTATGAGGTATTGGTACTGGATGACGGATCGACTGATCGATCTGGTGGTATTGCAGAACAGTATGCGAAACATGATCATCGGGTACTGGTGATCCATTTTGAAAAAAATAGAGGATTGATTGGAGTTTTGAATGAGGGGCTTCGTCGAGCACGTGGTGAATATATCGCTCGATTGGATAGTGATGACGAATGGAATATTCCTGAAAAATTAGAATTTCAGGTGAAATTTCTCGATGAACATACCGAGTGCGGGCTGATCGGTACTGGCGCCCGTGTAATTCATGAAGATGGTACGTATGTTCGGACAATGATGTATCCGACAAGTGACCGCGAAATACGCAAGAAATTATTGATAAAAAATCAATTTATACACTCGAGTATTGTTGCTCGTAAACAGGTAATTGATGAGTGTGGAGGGTATCGATCAGACGAGCCATATGCTGAAGATTATGGGCTCTGGCTCAGAATTGGCGCGCGATACACATTCTCGAATGTGCCGATAGAAGGAGTCTTGTATCGTATCAATCCGAAAGGTGAGACACGTACAAAAAATAAGGCGCAGGTATGTACCAGCTGGAATGTGGTAATGAAACATCGACGGGTGTACCCTCATTTTTATCGTGCATGTCTGAAATGGGGATTGAGATATTGTAAAGCATTGATGGGAATATGAAAATACTATACCTTATTACAAAATCAGAAGCAGGTGGAGCGCAGACGCATGTTGCGGAGATTAGTCATTTTTTTCGTAATCGTGGATATGATATCGTGGTCATGAGCCGGTCAGGGGGGTGGCTCGAGCAGGAGTGTGCGCGAGCAGGAGTTACATTTGTGCATAATGATTTTTTTGGGAATCGGGCCGACCCAATAACAATTGCTCGGGCTATACATACCATACGGAAGTGTGTGGGATCATTTCGTCCGGATATAGTCCATTGTCATAGCTCTGCAGCTGCGATCATGGGACGACTTGCTATACGAGGGAAAATACGAACAATATACACTGCACATGGATGGGGATTCAATATTGGTGTGTCGTGGTGGGTGAAATATCCTATTTTGTTTTTGGAAAAGTGGTGTGCATCATACACAGACACTTATCTTTGTGTGTCAAAATTCGTAAAACAACTTGCAGTGCAGTACGGTGTCGCTCCGGAAGAGAAGATGAGAGTCGTGTATAATGGTATTGCTTCTATGCCGTGTGATCGCATCTATGATGAGGATGAGAGAGTTCATGTGGTCTGCGCAGGACGATTGGATCCTCCCAAAAAACCAGAGTTATTACTTGAGGCGCTCAGACAATGTGCTCCAGAAATGCGAAAGAATATAAAAGTGACGATTGTCGGAGGAGGTGCGAAAATGGATATGTTGCGTACCATTATGCCTATAGTTGGGGCTGAGGTCGAGTGTACAGGATCACTTCCGCATGATGAGGTGATGAGGAGATTGTGTGCTGCTGATATATCGGTATGTCTCTCGCAATGGGAAGGCTTCCCCTATAGTATATTAGAGTCGTTCTCATGTGGGGTGCCGGTAATTGCGAGTAATGTGGGCGGAGTGTCGGAAATAGTCACTGAAAAAAATGGGATATTGGTGGATAATGATGTCGAGTCGGTGAAACATGCGTTGGAATATCTCGTACAGAATCGTACAGTCAGAAGAACAATGGGTGCAGCAGGTCAGCGTGTGGTTCAGACAGTATTTTCATTGGAAAAAATGCTCACAGATATCGAGCGTGTATATCAAAATGTGTAATCTTATATATATGAAAACCCTCCTCGTAACCGGCGCTGCCGGTTTTATCGGCTCTCATCTCGTCGACCGGTTATTGCGTGAAGGAAATCGTGTGGTAGGTATTGATAATCTTCTTACCGGATCGAAACAGAATATCATGTTCGCCCTGAAACACCCGAATTTCACCTTTATCAAACAGGATATTATTGATCCTATTTTAGTGCGAGGTGGAATTGATGAAATATATAATCTCGCATGTCCGGCGTCTCCAGAAAAATATCAGGCAGACTCAATACATACAATACAGACAAGTACGATTGGGGTTATGAATATGCTTGAGCTTGCACGCAAAAAGAAGGCAAAAATTCTGCAGGCGTCCACCTCAGAAGTATATGGAGATCCAGAGATACATCCGCAGGTGGAATCGTATAAAGGGAATGTGAATCCGATTGGGCCGCGGGCGTGTTATGATGAGGGAAAACGTATCGCTGAAACATTATGTTTTGAATACCGACGTGTGCATCAGGTATTGATCAAGGTGGTGCGCATCTTCAATACCTATGGTCCGCGTATGGCGTATGACGATGGACGCGTGGTGTCTAATTTTATTTGGGCAGCACTACATGGTAAGCCGATCACCATATATGGTGACGGATCGCAGACGCGAAGTTTTTGTTATGTTGATGATTTGGTTGAAGGATTGATACGCATGATGGAGAGTGGTACTTCAGTTACAGGGCCGATTAATTTGGGAAATCCAGACGAATTTACGGTTGCAGAATTGGCGAAAAAAATTCAGGTCATGATTGGTGGAAAGAGTGTTCGTGTGTACAAAAAACTTCCCATAGATGATCCGAAATTACGCAAGCCAGATATTACATTGGCGAAGAAAAAGATACGATGGACCCCTAAGGTGTCATTAGATGAAGGGTTAAAAAAAACGATTGATTATTTTAAAACACAGGTATGAATATACTCTATATTGGATCAGGTTTTGTGGGTGCATGCTCTGCGGCTGTATCAGCGGATAGCGGACATCGGGTAGTAGTGTACGACGTTGATCAGGTAAAAATAAACAAATTACGTACAGATGATCGTGATGAAATCAAGTCATGTCTGTTTGAGGAAGGACTTCCAGATTTGATTATCCGTAATCGTGAACGAATCGAATTTACGACCGACTATGCAAAAGTGGAATCATTCCTAGATAGTGTCGATGCGGTATTCATGTGTCTGCCTACGCCCGAAATTGGAGAGACGGGGGAAAGTGATTTGTCTTATTATATTTCTGCTGCTGAGCGGCTGGCGGGTTCGCTCTCAAAGCGAAATAATGGGGCTCAAACCACGTACGTGGTAATCGTGAACAAAAGCACGGTGCCGATTGCAATGATTGATCGTACAAAAGAAATTATGGATGCTCACGGGGTCATTGCGTACGGAGTAGTGTCAAATCCTGAGTTTTTGGTCGAAGGAAAAGCGATTCAGGGATCGCTACATCCTGATCGGGTCGTGGTTGGAGCTCGAAGTGAGAAGGATTTTGAGGTTATGCGAACGATATATCGAAGATTCTATGATTCGTCTGCGATCGAGTATATTGAGGTAGGACCCGAAGAGGCATCGGCGGGAAAATTGCTTGCAAATTTTTATCTCTTCAATAAGCTCGCAGTGTGTTTTGATATTATTGGTCGCACATGCGAAGCATTTCCGAATCTTAATTTTGAACATATTCGGTCGATTCTGGTGAGTGATCCACGCATCGGTTCGTGGGGCCTCTATGACAGTCTCTATGCGGGTGGGAGTTGTTTTGTCAAAGACGCTCGCTCACTCGCGCATCAACTCGAAGAACAGGGTAAAAATGCGGTCTTGGTACGAGAGACATATCATGCGAATCGGAGACAACTCGAATTATTTCTCGAGCGTTCGAAAACTGATGCTGGTTTTGAGTGGGAAGGTGCCTCAGTTACCGTGTTGGGTGTAGCGTTCAAGCAGGATACGAATGATGTGCGCAATTCACCAAGTATTGATATTGTGAGGTTTTTGCTTGATCAGGGAGTGCGATCAATCACGCTGTATGATCCAGTGGCTATGGATATGTTTCAAAATTTATTTGCCCCTGATCAGGTGATTCAATATGCTACTCAGCTTGATGAAGCGATTGGGCACGCTGATGCAGTGATTGTTGCGACTGATTGGCCACAGTTCCGTGGGATTGCCGACACGCTCTTAACAAATTCTAAAAAATCACTTATTATGGATGGGAGGCGGATGTTGCAGCATGCATATTCAGATTTGGTGGCCGTAGGATTTTCAATCATTGCGGTCGGTTCTCCGTATATGCATTCATCTAATTAGTTTTTCTATGTCTTGTTTTATTATTACTGGTGGAGCAGGTTATATTGGCAGTCATGTATCCAAACAATTATTAGATCATGGGCATGAGGTGGTCATTATTGATAACCTTTCTACTGGATTTAAGCATACGATACAGACGCTTTCGCAGTATGCAAAAAAAAGAAAAGCATCGGTGTCTTTTTATACTGTTGATCTGGCAGATACTCGTCGTGTGGAAAAGATTTTCAAAAAACATCCGTGTAGCGGATTGATTCATTTTGCTGCAAGTGTGGTAGTGCCAGAGTCAGTAGAAAATCCGATGAAGTATTACGTAAATAATACTGCAAATAGTGCACATCTCATCAGACTTGCTATTGAATACCGAATACCAAAATTTATTTTTAGCTCTACTGCCGCGGTGTATGGAGATGCACGTGCCGAGGATGTTCCAGTAATTGAAGCTGGAAAAACCATACCAATCAATCCGTATGGTTGGAGCAAGCTCTTCACTGAGCAATTTATTCAGGATGCAGGGAAAGCACATGCTGAATTCAAGTATGTAATCTTGCGATATTTCAATGTCGCAGGAGCTGATCTTGACGGGTTATTAGGGCAGTCTACAGAAAATGCAACACATTTGGTAAAAGTGGCTGCACAAGCTGCTACAGGTAAACGAAAAAGTGTCACAGTGTTTGGTCGGGATTTTGACACACCAGATGGGACAGGTGTGAGAGATTATATTCATGTGGCTGATTTGGCAGATGCACATATTCGAGCACTCGAATATCTAGATAACTACGAGAGCGATATTTTTAATTGTGGATATGGAGAGGGGTATTCCGTGGATCAGATTATTAGTACAATGAAGAAGGTGAGTGGGGTGGATTTTGAAGTTCAGTCAGGCGCACGTCGACCGGGCGACTCTGCATTACTGATATCAAATAATACGAAAATCAAAGAAAAAATGGGGTGGAGACCGCAATATAATAATATCGAGGTGATTTGTAGAACAGCATTTGAGTGGGAACAAAAACTTACATAAAGTTTTATTTGGAAAAAAGAAAAAAGACGTCCTAACCGGCCGTCTTTTTTAAATTTGAATGTGGAATGTCAACATCACTGTCCCATCCCTCGGAGTACTACATTGATAGTTTTGAGAATGATTGAAAAATCCAATAGCGCTGATCGATTTTTAATATAATAGAGATCGTATTGTAATTTTTTGAGAGATGATTCAAGTGTGTCGGTATAATGCTGATGGACTGCAGCCCAGCCAGTGATCCCTGGCTTGATAATATGTCTCAGTGGGTAATAGGGCATTTGTGTGGTGAGCTGCTCTACGATTTCAGGTCGTTCGGGGCGTGGTCCTACAAGCGTAATTTCTCCTTTGAGCAAATTGAACGCTTGGGGCAACTCATCAAGTCTCATTTTTCTCAGGAATGAACCGACAGGTGTAATACGCACGTCTCCTTTTTTGCTAAATTCAGCTCCGTGAGTCTCGGCACTTCCATCTTCTGCAAGAGTGTACATGGTGCGAAATTTGTACATCCAGAAAATTTGTCCACCTTCACCAATACGTTTTTGTTTGAAGATGATACGACCAGGTGAGGAAAGTTTTATTGCGAGTGCAATCGCAGGAAATAGAATACAGAGTATGAGACAAAGTATGATACCAAATACGATATCAATTCCTCGTTTTGCTTTGTGATATACCGGATGTTCTGCTGTTTGTAGGTTGTTTAGAAACCAACTTTCAGAGAATGTGCTTGGGGGAATGCGTCCGGTGACGAGTTCGTAAAATGATGTCATGTCCACGATTTGTACTCGCCAGAATAATAATTCATATAGTTCACGTTTCACTGCATCTTCTTCGTTCATGGTGGGTGCTACGACGACGGTATGAATCTGTTGAGTATCAATTGCGGGTCGCAATGTATTGAGTGTGTGATAGAGCTCTATGTCGGTATCTGGAGATTTTGTAAATACGCGTTCGGGATCGATAACTGCAGAGACGGTGTATCCTAGATTGGGATGGTGAGATATGGTGGAGATTAATTCTTTTATTTCATCAGTCACACCGAGAAAAAGAATACGAGTCTTGAGTTTGTGAGTGCCGATATAGGAGAGATAGAGCGAACGAAACAATCCAGATATTCCAAACCCGATACCTACCGCAAGTACTAAAATAGTTT
Organism: Candidatus Magasanikbacteria bacterium UBA922; assembly: GCA_002293825.1. Classification (GTDB taxonomy): domain Bacteria; phylum Patescibacteriota; class Patescibacteriia; order Magasanikbacterales; family UBA922; genus UBA922. The sequence goes on from DBDW01000005.1 coordinate 9,160, forward strand.
TGGGCATGATGGATGGGGAAGGTACCAGATAGAAAAAGATAACACCGACCGTAAGTGCAATCAGTGCTGATTCGATAATTTTTCGTATATTTCCTACAAGTGTCATGAGTCGCAGATCGTAGAGTCCGTTGACGTAATTTATAATAATCCAGAGCAAAAAAATTATCGAAAATGGCGAAAGGTGTGACAGGATTGTGTCGAGAGATGGGGTCGTAAGTGAGCGAATTCCGAGCGCAACAATAAAGCCGATGTAATATGAAAGTAGATCTGTGAGTAGAAGGAATAATTGTCTTAGTCTGTAGCTAAATTTGATAGTTGCGGTCACACTGGATGGTATGTTATGATTATGATGTGTAATTTAGCAAAATAATGCATAAAAAACAAGATCCCCTTGAGTATCAATATGAGCAGGTTGTCAAATAACGTTATCCTGATGAGTGCACTTATCTTCTCGTGGTTGAGTAGCGATGTTGTGGTATCTGCAGCTGAACTGCCGAATGATCCTGAGGCAACTCAATGGTCGTACCAGACTACACAAGTGTACCGTGCATGGGAAGAGGCACGAGGATCTTCACAGATAGTCGTGGCTATTATTGATAATGGATTTGATGAGACACATCCTGATCTGAAAGATGCGCTATGGAAGAACCCGAGAGAAATACCAGGGAATGGGAGTGATGATGATCGCAATGGATATATTGATGATATCTACGGATGGAATTTTGGGGTACAAAAACCTACGGATCATGGGCAAAATCAGTCATCTGGTGGAGGTGTTTTTTCGGTAAAACATCATGCGACCGTGGTCGCTGGAATTATAGGTGCTGCAGGGAATAATGGTCGTGACGGTGCAGGAATTGCACATGGTGTGCGTCTGATGAATTTGCAGGTGGTAGCTTCAGACGGGGCAGGTGGAGGAGACATTGCTCCGTTGATTGAGGCAATATACTATGCGGTCAATAATGGTGCTAACATAATTAATATTAGCATGGTCGGTACCGGATCTGCACCTGCGGTTCGTACGGCGATTGAATATGCATATCAAAAAGGAGTGCTTGTGGTCGGCGCTGCAGGTAATGATCGGGCTGATCTTGATCTGAGTCCGCGTTTTCCGGTATGCGTTGATGCGTTTAATCCATACACTACGATCATTGGGGTTTCTGCGATTGATGATAATCGAAGGCTCACACCTTTTTCTAATACGGGTTCCACGTGTATAGACCTCACTGCGCCAGGTATTGATATCGGAGGACCGATTAGAAGTGGTGTCCAAAACGATGAGGGTGTTTCGTATGCAAGTGGGTGGAATGGAACTTCGTTTGCTACACCATTTGCGAGTGCTGCAGCAGCATTGGTAAAAAGCGTGAGACCGAGCTGGAATGTGGATCAGGTAGTGCGTACGCTCAAAGCCACGGTACATCACACTCCAAGTGATGATGAGCGTGCGTATCAGAAAGCATATGGAAGTGGGTTATTGCAAATTGGAAGAGCGATTGAATATGCAAAATTAGGGTTAGTGCCACAGGCGCGTCTATTTGTAGAAGGTGAGTATGATCGATCGTTTACGGCACCTCGTCGAATATTGGTCGCTGGTGCGGGTCAGTCTATGTATGTAGATGTATTACAAGGAAATAAGATACAAGTTTCTGCACCGTATCTTGCACACGCGCTTACCTTTACACCGCTGCGTGATTTGCAAGGTGCAGTCTACTATGCAGTGTTACGACAAAAAGATACACGAGAACAGACTGTAACGGTATATACTGCAGAAGGGGTGCAAAAGTTTCAGTGGAGTGTGCCCGCAAAAACATATGTACTTAGTGCTGCAGATGTCGAAGGAGATCCTAGTAAAGAAATTGTCCTTATGGCAAGTGATACTGGAGACATGACCATATTTGCACTCGATGGAGTGAAAGTGGGCTCATTCAAAGGTGTGGAAGGTTTTAGAAAAGGATTTATGACAACGAAATCGATTCCTTCGACCGGACGAGATGAGATTATTGTTGCTACTGAATTAGCGGGTGGGGTAGTACAGGTTCGTCGAATTACTTCACTGATTACGTTACCAGAAGTATTATTTGAGACACCAGTAACATCACTTGGTAGTATTGCATATATCGCTGATACCAAAGATGCTGAGCGTGATCGAATCGTGTTTGGTACAGATAGAGGAGTGGGTGGAGTCGTCACCGTATATACGGTGACTGGTATCATGACTCAAACATTTCGACCCTATGATTTGTCATTTCGTGGAGGAGTGCAGGTGCATGCGGTGGTGTATGGTTCCGAAGGGAAAGAGCATCTAGTGGTCACGCCCAAGCACGGAATGCACACGCTTCGAATATTTGATCACGAAGGTGTGCGAGTGCTAGATCGATCGCTTGAGGTGGTGACCACACCTGAAGCACGGGTAATTACCGCAATCGGTGCGTATTAGAACTATAAGAAAAAAATTATCGAATATTATCTTCTCTTTTTTACCCTGAACTATGGCAACTGATATTCCTATTTTTGAAAAGAAAAATGTGCTCGTTACTGGTGGAGCTGGGTTTTTGGGTTCACACGTATGCGAACGATTGTTGAAAGAGGCGCATGTCATCTGTATGGATGATTTGTCTAATTCTTCCATTGTGAATATCGAGCATTTATTGCAGTATCCTGATTTTGAGTTTATCAAATATGACGTTACTAAGCCGATTGATTTGCTCCAATTTCCTGAACTTGAAAAATTTCGAGTACGATTCCAAGGGGTGCAAGAAATTTATCATCTCGCTTGTCCTACGAGTCCAAAAAATTTTGACTCATTGAAAATTCAGTCATTATGGGCAAATTCACGTGCCATGTTGTCTACACTTGACCTCGCAGTCCAGTACCGAGCCAAATATCTATTTGGTTCTAGTTCGGTAGTATATGGAGATCCGAAGACCGAAGATCAGATTTTTTCTGAAGAGGATGAGGGAATTGTACATCATCTCTCACCACGTGGCTGCTATGATGAGGGAAAACGATTTGCTGAAACATGTGTGGAGACCTATGTGCAAGTGTATGGGCTTGATGCAAAAATTGCTCGTATTTTTACTACCTACGGACCTCGTATGAAATTGCGAGATGGGTTACTTATACCAGATTTTATTTTGGATGCACTTGCGGGTGAAGAATTAGTGATTTACGGAGAGGATTCTATGCATCAATCTCTGTGTTATGTGACAGATATGGTCGATGGTTTGGTGCGGTTGATGAATACTGGGCCAGAAACTCGTCTCCTTAATTTGGGCTCTGATCAGTCGCGACGTATTGGAGATATTGCTCGACAAATTATTTCAATGACTCGATCAACCTCGACGATACGGTATGAAAATCCATTGGTATTTTTGACCAAAAAAGGTATTCCTGATCTTCGACGTGCAAAAGAACAACTTGATTGGATCCCATTGGTCGGGTTGGAAGACGGATTGCGACGTACGATTGATTATACGCTTGCGCACAAAGAAACAGTTAGTTTTACTACGGGTTATTAAATTAATGGTGTGATGAACTATATGGTGCGTGCGATTGTGCCTGCGTACAATGAGTCTGAAAGAATTACCGGTGTAGTTCGTTCGTTACGTGGTGTAGTGGATGAAGTGGTGGTAATTGATGACGGGTCTACTGATGACACTGCGATTCGTGCACGTGCTGCAGGGGCGATTGTTTTGGTACATTCAGTCAATATGGGACAAGGGGCCGCGTTGGAAACAGGACATGAATATGTACGGAGAACTGGTGGCGGGATAGTAGTACATTTCGACGGTGATGGGCAATTTCAGGTAGAGGATATTACACGAGCACTTAACGTGCTTGGTGACTCAGGTAGTGATATAGTACTTGGTTCACGGTTTTTAGGACCTTCAGCACATATTCCACTAATTAAACGTCGTGTGATACATCCATTGGCACGGTGGGTAAATTATATATTTACACGGGTAGTATTGACGGATGCACACAATGGTTTTAGAGTGTTGGGACCTCGGGCACTTGCGGAGATACGGTTCACACAGAACGGCATGGCTCATGCCACTGAAATTATTGAACATATTCGAGAAAAAGGGTTACGATATGTGGAAATTCCGGTCGTGGTTCGATATCATGAGTATGGGCAAAAATTTAGAGGAGGGTTAACGGTAATCAAGGATTTGATTGTCGGAAAGTTTATGAAATAGAGACTGTACAGACAGGGTGTGATATATAACTAGTGCATAGCGTATTATATACAATTTAAAATTATGCGAATCATTTTTCAACTTGTAATTGCATTTCTTGCATTCTCGGCATTGGTGAGTGTGGCACGGAAAAAACGTGAAAATTTACTCGGGCCACTCGGAGCATTTTTTTGGGTAGTTTTTTGGCTGGCACTGGTGAGTATTGTCTCTGCTCCGATGATTGCTCAGTGGTTTGCGGACATGATTGGTATTGGTCGAGGTGTTGATTTGGTAATGTATGTGTCAATTGCTGTATTATTTTTTGTAGTATTCAAATTACATATCAAAATAGAGGGGTTAAAACGAGATGTGACGGTAGTGGTACGGAATCAGGCACTTCAATCTGAAGAGAAAGGTAGAACATCATCATAAAATGTGATATGAAAATTGCCCATATTGTCTCTACCTATCCGCCGTATTACGGAGGTATGGGTACGGTAGTATTTGAAATGGCATCGCGACTGTCTCTGCGAGGTCATGAGGTGCAGGTGTTTACTCCCAATTATTCGAGAGACGCAGTAGAAGAAGATCGGCACGTGATTGCTCCATACGCTCGTCGGCTCAAGCCAGCATTTCAATACGGTAATGCTGCGTATGTTCCACAATTGTCTCGTGAGTTGGATGATTTTGATATCGTACATTTGCATTACCCTTTTTTTGGTGTAGGGACAATGGTTGCACGATGGAAAAAAAGAAATCCTCACAAAAAATTAGTGATTACTTATCACATGGATACACGAGCAACAGGACTGAAAGGGCTTTTTTTTAAGTGGTATACAAAAGTAATGATGCCGACCATACTCAGAGAGGCGGATCGAATATTTGTAAGTTCGTTTGACTATGCGTATACGAGTGATGTGCGGGATATTTTTTCGAAACATAAAGAAAAATGGCGAGAAATTCCATTTGGGGTTGATAGTGAAAGATTTTATCCACGACAAAAGCCATCGGAATTATTTGAACGATATGCGCTTGATGAGAATATTCCGACCGTAGTATTTGTGGGTGGAATGGATGCGCCGCATTTTTTCAAAGGCGTGCCGGTACTTCTCGAAGCTTTGGCACGTGTTCGACGTGAGGGTATTGAGTTACAGGGAGTATTAGTGGGAGAAGGGGAATTAAAAGAAGGGTTTGAGAATCTTGCACGCGGGATGGGTGTGAGTGATGTGGTCCGATTTGTAGGAAGAGTTGATCATGATGAGCTTCCACTTCATTATGCAATGGGTGACATATGTGTTCTTCCGTCTACGACGAGAGGTGAGGCGTTTGGTATGGTGTTACTCGAGGCGGCAGCAAGTGGGGTACCTGTGTTGGCAAGTGATCTACCGGGAGTGCGTACAATCGCACTTGAAGTAGGTGATGTGTGTACGACCGGCAGTTCATTGGATTTTGCTCGAGCACTTAGTGGTTTTTTTGGAGGAGAGGTCGAGAGAAGTGTAGCAAAAGATCGTGCACGAAGAATTGTAGAGGAGAAATATACATGGGATTCGATTATTGATCAGATAGATAATGAGTATCGTTCGCTTGTTGCGTAGTGCGTAGGCGGTGTGCTATACTATGCTCATCAAAGTTTGAAAGGTTATCAAACAACCTTTCAGCACTTCAAACCTTTGTAAACCTTTAACTATGGGAACATTTAAAAAAGGATTGTTTTTTGGAGGATTATTGGGCGCAGGGTTGATGTGGCTCAATACTACCAAACAAGGTCGTGAATTGCGTGAAAATATGCTGAATTATGCAGCAGATGTATACGCAGAGGTCAAGACAAAGATCACGAATTCAAAAGGTTGGAAAAAAATATCTAAAAACGAATACATACGAACAGTAGAAGAAGTGGTAAACAATTATGCGGTAGAGCATGATTTACCAGACAGGGTTCGTGATATGGTAGAAAAAGTGGTAAAAGCACAATGGAAAAAATTAAAAGAAGAATAATTTTAGTATGTTGGTATGATTAAGCGTTATATCCTTACAGTTGTTGTCTTGGTTTTGTTAGTCGGTTCATCAATTACAGCGGGATATTTTTATCTTCAGTGGAAAAAAGCTGTTACGGCTCCCTCTGCAGAAGAAGAGATCGCTGAAGTGACTGAAGTTATTGGTACATTTATGGAACTTCCTACGGGAGAAGTTCCTACGATTGCGACTGTTCTTGATAAAGAAAAATTAGCTGATCAAGCATTTTTTAACAACTCGCAAAATGGAGATAAGGTTTTGATTTATACGACTGCAAAAAAAGCTATTTTATATCGACCAAGTACCAAAAAAGTGATTGAAGTTGCTCCGATTTATTTTGATGAAACTGCACAGGCTCAGGTTGACAATACATCGGTGCAGCAGACATCTCCTCCAGAATCTGTTCAACCTCCTGTCGCCTCATCTACAGAACAAACCCTCCCATAAAATACGTACTGAGTATTCAAAAAAAATCTGAGCAGGTGCTCAGATTTTTTTGATATGTGGAAAAGTATATTTGTGGCGAAAAAAATATGTTATACTTACTCTATACTATATCCTATGTTTTTTGATATCGCATGATTGATATACATACGCATTTCAAGAAATTAATTTCAGCACATAGAATCATGTGGTGTGCGGTCGTGGGCATAAGTCTATTGATGCCTTTTTTGGTATACGCCACTATATATGAGCCTGGTGAGACGCTCAATCCTGATTGTGGGCCAGCTGAAGTGAATTGTGGGGTGACGACTCCTGCACAGTCTGGTGTGAATACTGATATTACGTCTCTTAGTAATTTAAACGCAATTACGTCAACACGAGGGTTTGTGTCAGAGTTGTTGTTTGCTACTGCATCTGGCACATCGATTACGTCTACCAATTTACGAGTGTCTGGAACCTCGACTCTTCAAGGATTGTCTTTTGAGACCGCATCAGGAACCGATGTGTCGATTGCAGGAAATTTTATACAAACACCACTTGCTCAGCCTCGTATTGTTGGTGGTATCCCATCTTCTGCGAGCCCATCCATAAATGGATCGTGGGTTACAAAAGTCCAGGGGCAATTTGCATATCTAGGTACCACAAAAACAGGAGCAGACTATTTCAGTGTGATTGATATTACGGATCCGTATACACCGAGACAGATTAGTTCAATTAGTTCAATAAATGATATTCGTGATATTTCGATAGTAGGTAAGTATGCGTATGTGGTGAGTACGTATGCAGTTATTTCAGAACAGCAATTGTATATCGTAGATATTTCAAATCCAGCTGCACCAGTGGTACAGGGTAGTCTACTACTTAGTTCTGGTATGGATACCTCAATTTTTCGTGTTCAGACTGTAGGAAAATATGCGTATATTACTACAGGATTCCACAATTCATTGTTGGTAGTGGATGTTTCAAATCCTTCAAGTCCTGTACTTGCGGGTAGTGTCTCATCTTCACTTATGAGTGGTGCAAGTAGTATTGCAATTTCAGGTACGCATGCGGTGGTCGGTGGGAATGTGAGCGATTCTTTGGTTGTTGTCGATGTGTCTAATCCAGGGAACCCACAGATTGTGGGTTCGATTTCTACGACGTCGAGCCTCGATGGGGTGCGGGATATTTATATCTCGGGAAAATATGCGTATGCAGTAGGTTCGTCAGTCAATGACACACTCACTGTCGTCGACATTTCAAGCTCTACAAATCCAGTGGTGGTAGGAAGTGTGCAGAGTTCAAGTCTTGATGCTCCATTTTCGGTACAGGTATCGGGTAAGTATGCATACGTTGCGGCAGGTATTCGTAATGCACTCACTGTCGTTGACATTTCAAGCTCTACAAATCCAGTGGTGGTAGGAAGTGTGCAGGATCCTACGAAACTTCATTCTCCGAGATCGGTGTATATATCGGGGAAATATGCGTATATGGCAAATGTGGGGTCAAATGGTGGTTTCTATGTGGTCGATTTGGGAGGTGTTAATACACCGGTTGCACATATTGGAGGACTACAATCGAGTAATGTTTCAGTTACTGATAATGTTGTAATTGGCAGTAATTTGTATGTGGGTAACGCTCTGAGTGTGGGTATGGGAGGAATCAGGACTGATGGGCTATTTATGGTCACTGATGCCAATGTGTTTATGCCCGCATTACTAGCGCCTTCCTCTACCTCAGATGTATTGTGTCTCCAGCCCGATGGTCGAATTACTCATCAGGCAAGTAATTGTACGGTATCTTCTGAGCGATTCAAGCACGATATCGAATCGTGGAATGAAGGATTATCGACGATTATGCAATTACGCCCAGTGCTGTATAAGCGTAATTATGATCAGGTGGAAGAGCTTGGTCTTATTGCAGAAGAGGTTGATTTGGTAAACAAACACTTTGTTATTTATGAGTCTGATTCGACTTCAACTCCACGTTCGGTCGATTACGAGCGTCTGGTGATACCACTTATTTCTGCAGTACAGGCACAGCAGGCACAAATCGATGGTTTGATTTTGGCATATGCAGGCGTATCATCAAGTGAACCAGGAGTTACTTCGGAAGAAGAATTACTCTATGCAGCCAATCGTCCACGTACCTCAGCACTCAAGTATCTCATGGATAAGATTTCTACTGCCACATTTATACTCAAGGATTTTGTTGCGGAGCGAGTGACTGCAATGGTGGGGATATTCCATAAAGTAAAAGTGGAAACTGGAATTGAAATGACTGATCAAGAAACGGGAGAAGTATATTGCGTAGAGATACGATCTGGAGAATTTATAAAAAATAGTGGGATGTGTGGGGAAGAATCTACGAACGAGAGACAGGATGAATATGGAGCTTTTTTTGAAACAGAGAATGTCGTAGAAGATGTTTCAATTGATGTTTCTGAAACATCTGATGAGACACAGGTTGTAGAAAGTTTTGAGAGTGTCTCTACTACGAGCACATCGTTAGTAGAAATGGGAGATACGACATCTACCATTGAGATTGAAATTGAATCATCTGAGATACTGATTGAGGACACCTCATCTGTTCAGACCGATACATAGAACAGTGGCAAAACATTATGTTTCATCGTAGTGACAAAAAAACATACTACAGTGGTATTGTGATTGGTATCAGTATTTTGTGTATGATGGGTGAAGTGGTGTATGGAGCAACAGGCACTATTGATCCGGGGAATAAGTATGGTTGGGGAGAGAATATGGGATGGATCAATTTTGCGCCGACAGATTCACAGAATGTATATCACGGATTGGTTATTAGTGATACAGCGATCACTGGGTATGCATGGTCGAGTATGTTTGGGTGGATCAATTTTTCCCCATCGAATGGCGGAGTGACGAATACTTGTAGTACCGGTCAATTGGGTGGATATGCGTGGTCAGAATCGTTTGGATGGATTCCGATGAGTGGTGTTTTTATTAGTGAAAATGGAGTATTTACTGGAGTCGGTGGCACGACAAATTCTGCAGGAAGAATTAATTTTAGTTGCACTCATTGTAGTGTAAAAACTGATTGGAGGCGTTGCGGTGGTAGTGATATTCCTCCTACTGAGCCACCACCGAGCGAACCACCTACTGAACCTCCGGCAGAAGAACCTCCAATACTGCCACCAATAGAAGAACCTCCGGTTGAAACTCCTCCTACTGAGCCACCACCGAGCGAACCACCTACTGAACCTCCGGCAGAAGAACCTCCAATACTGCCACCAATAGAAGAACCTCCGGTTGAAACTCCTCCTACTGAGCCGCCAACAACTCCTCCTACTGGGGGCGGTACCGAGAGTGGAGGCTCGGGTATGAATACTGTTACTACTATCGTAAATACCCAGGTACAAAAAACGCTCGGTATAGTAACTGAATTAGGAAAAAGCGCGCTCAATATAATTTCAAATTCACTAGAAAAAACATCTGCAGGACGTGCAGTCAAAGAAACTGTAACGGTTGTATATGAGACTACGAGAGAAGTGATTGATAATCCGGTGGTGGAAAAAACTAATAAAATAGTAGTAACTCCGGTGATTGCTACGGCTGCTGTGGGGCAGGTAGTTGCTACTGGTTTTGGTCTCTCTCAGGCTCTGCTGTATATACGATTGATTTTTTCTCAGCCGTTTTTGTTCTACCGTCGTCGAAAGCAAAAACAGTGGGGTGTGGTATACAATGCATACACAAAGCAACCGATTGATTTGGCCGCAATTCGTCTGATCAATGCTGAGACTGGTACGATTAGTCGGACGCAGGTTACTGATACCGATGGTCGGTATTTTATCTCAGGAGATAAAGGAACGTATCGGATCGAGGTGCAGAAAGAAGGGTTTGCTGGGGAGAGTGTATATTTAAAAAAACTTTCAGAAGATCGAGCATATAGCAATTTGTATCATGGTGAAAAGTTTATTATTGATGATGAGACGAAAGATTTGAATTACAATATTCCACTTGATCCTGCACTTGAAGAAAAAACAAGCGCACATATTATCGGAGAATATACTCGTGTCATACTTCAAAAAAGTGTCAGTGTTATCGGAATTGTAGCAACAGTTATATCTTTAGTGATTTCACCTCGATTATTCGTAGGTGCACTACTTCTTATTCATATAATTGTGTATGTTATTATTGATCGTATTTCATTACAAAGAGTCAAGGGTGCGGCAGGATTGGTGACTGAAGCAGGTACGAGTAAGCCAGTAGGAAAAGCGGTTGTTCGTGTGTTCGATAGTGCATATCACAAACTTGTTGCAATGGCGGTGACCGATCGGAAAGGGAGATATGCTGTATTGGTCGGGCCAAGTACCTACTATATTACCATTGAAAAAAAAGGGTACGTGCAGTACGAAAGTAATGTGTTGGATTTTTCAAGTGAAAAAACTAATGGTAAGGGAGGATTGATTACAGAAAACGTAATCTTGAAAACAGAAGATGGGTCTGTATAGTCGTGTGCGAAAAAACTCATTTTATGATATACTATTACTATCTGTAACCACATGTTTCTATGAAACCATTGAGCTATTATTTTGAGTATGCGATAAAAGAAGGTGCGTCTGATCTACATCTGGTGGCACATGAAAAACCTATGATTCGAGTGCATGGTGAATTGTTGGTCATAGGAGATGTTGTGTTGGGTGAAAAAGAGCTCGAAACAGCAATGATGGGACTACTTGATAGTGCGAGTAAAAAAAGATTTGACATAGAACACGATCTTGATTTTGGACACTCCCATAAAGGTGTTCGTTTTCGTGTTAATGTGCATAGACAAGAGTCGTCGATTGGTCTTGCTGCTCGGTTGGTGCCTGTAGAGATACCGACAGCAGAAGAACTTAGGTTTGAGCCGGTACTCACCGAAGCTACACGATTGGTCGATGGATTGGTTCTTGTGGTAGGTCCAACAGGAAATGGAAAATCCACAACAATTGCTCGAATGATTGAAGAAATCAATGTTTCTCGTAATGCTCATATTATTACCATTGAAGACCCTATTGAATTTGTATTTTCGGGTAAAAAAAGCTTGATAGAGCAACGCGAATTGGGTAGTGATACTCCATCATTTGCTTCGGCGTTGAAGCATGTACTCCGACAAGATCCGAATATTATTATGGTAGGTGAGATGCGAGATCCAGAGACGATTGCGACAGCGCTTACAGCTGCAGAAACGGGGCATTTGGTATTTTCAACATTACACACCTCGAGTGCTGGTGAGGCTATCGAGCGTATTGTAGATGTCTTTGAGGGACCAAAACAGAAACAAGTTTTGATTCAGCTTTCAAGTGTGCTTCGGTACGTGATTGCACAGCAGCTTTTGCCAACAGTAGATGGGAGGAGAGTAGTGGCTCGAGAAGTCTTGATGAATACACCTGCGGTTGCAAATTTGATTCGTGAAAATAATATTGCACAGCTTACGAGCGCGATTCAGACGGGTGCAAAAAACGGAATGATTAGTATGGAGCAGTCATTGAAATGGTTGCTTAAGCAAGGTTTAATCTCTGAAGAAATTGCACAGAATCGCGGGGGTAGAGATCGGAGGATTTGATATATATTTTGTTCATCGTAGATAATGTTAGAATTCGTAGTTTAGTCAGTGTAATTTTTTCAAAATGGCACGACCATATCGAGTGCGTCGGGTAGCACGACATGACGCAGCTGCTGTCCGGACCATACATATTGATGGAGGTAAAATGAGAATCTATGCACTTAAGATATTTTTTTTGGTCTGTGCAGGTGCAATTGGGGTACGATTATTTGGCTTAATGGTTGCGCAGCATGGATTTTTTACCGCACTTGCATCTGACTCTCATGAAATCTACGCAGAACTTACTCCAGAGCGAGGAGGGGTGTATTTAGAAAATGCAGAGGAAAAATTAATTCCACTCGCGATCAATCGGGATAAATTTGTCGTTTTTGCTGATACGAGAGGGTATGAAGATCCTAAACAACCTCTTGAAGTCGCAACCTCGCTTGCTGAGTTTTTTGGCTATGATGATGAACGTAAGTTTAAGGTGCTTGAGCAATTACAAAAACAAAATGACGCGTATGAACAGATTGAGAAAAATGTTGATGAGGATACTAAAAAAAGATTGGAAGAACGTAAATTGCCAGGTATTCATTTTTCACGTTTTCGTGAACGATTTTATCCTGAGGGTGCACTAGCTGCTCCAGTGGTCGGGTTTGTGGGAAAAACAGAGAATGGTACATCGGTAGGGAGGTATGGGGTCGAAGGGTATTGGAATAGTCTTATCGGTGGTACAGGTGGTGTGCTTGAAGGTATCAGGAGTGCGTCTGGTGCGTGGATTCCGCTTGCAGGCCGTTCATTTGAACGTGCTACTGATGGTGCTGATGTGATATTGACGCTTGATCGTACACTTCAGTATGAAATATGCGAACGTTTGAAAAACGCAGTTTCTACATATCAAGCCCAATCTGGTTCGATGGTGATTATGGATCCTCTGACAGGTGCGATTATTGTGATGTGTTCGGTGCCTGATTTTGATCCGAATGAGTACAATAAGGTAACTGATATTTCGACATTCAATAATCTTTCGATTTTTGAACCCTATGAACCGGGTTCGGTTTTCAAGCCGATTACGATGGCCGCGGCATTGGATATGAATGTGATTAAACCAGATGATTATTTTTATGACTCAGGGAGTGTCGAAGCTGGGTGTAAAAAACCAATTCAAAACGCAGATAATCGGAGCTATAAGGATCAAAATATGAGCGGTATTCTCGAGAGATCGATTAATACAGGTGTGGTATTTATTGCAAATAAATTAGGAAAAGAAAATTTTAGACAGTATGTAGAGAAATTTGGTTTTGGTACCAAGACAGGTATTGAACTTGATACTGAAAATCCAGGTACTATTGCCTCATTATACCAGAATAAGGGTGATAAGGTGGATTGCTATACTGCAACAGCTTCGTTCGGACAGGGAATCACGGCAACACCACTTCAGCTAGTTACTGCATTTTCTGCAATTGCGAATGGAGGAAAAATGATGAAACCATATATTGTAAAACGGATTGAATATGCCAATGGAAAAGTAGAAACCATACGTCCTACTGAGATTCGTCAGGTAATAAGTAAACACACAGCAGACACGGTGGCTGCTATGATGGTACGTGTGGTAGATTATAGTGAGGGAAAACGTGGTCAAGTGCCTGGATATTATATTGCAGGTAAAACAGGAACTGCACAAATTGCAGGTCCAGGAGGGTATACCGCAGAGACCAACCATTCTTTTATTGGATTTGGACCAGTTGGTAATCCAAAGTTTGTAACACTTATTCGGCTTGAAAAACCTCAGCGCACCTATGCAAATATTACAGCAGCACCATTATTTGCAGAAATTACTTCGTATCTTTTGTCTCATTATCATATTCCGCCTGAACGATAGAAAGATTGGTTGACAGGAAGAGAAAATCTCGATATACTATGCTTCATTGTGTGAGAATGGCCCGTTCGTCTAGTGGCTAGGACGCTAGGTTCTCATCCTAGTAACAGGGGTTCGATTCCCCTACGGGCTACTACTCAACAGGCGAACATCTTGTTGAGGATAGCTAGTATGTCAGGGTAGCTCAGTTGGTAAGAGCGGAGCATTCATAACGCTCAGGTCGGGGGTTCGAATCCCCCCCTTGACACCATGAATTCAGAGGTTGAAATTCACTGTGTACAATCTAGACTTTCTGACAAAAAACCATCCTTCAATCAGGATGGTTTTTTGTTTTTGTAGAAGTGTTTTTTGATTCTCTTGATAGTGAACTATTTCTTTAGCGCATCTTTGAGACTTTTTCCTGCTTTGAATTTTGGAACAGTTACTGGGGGGATTTGAATTTTTTCAGTAGGATTCTGTGGGTTCACTCCGACGCGTCCCGCACGAGTTTTTGCGCTAAATGCACCAAATCCTGCAATTGAGACTTCACCTTGGTGTTGGAGGGTGTCGATGACGATAGCTACAAATGCTTCAATCATTGCTTCTGATTCTTTTTTTGAAACGCCTACCTTGTCTGCAATAGTCTGTGCCAACTGTGCTTTGTTCATAAAATGCGAGATTAAGATATTAACTCCTCATAGTTATAAGAAACTGGAGGATTATGTGTATTGTGTATGTAGTCTAGCGTAATCATATTTTTGTGTCAATAGAGGCAAAATAGTTGCAAAGTGGATGGAGAAAAAAGTGAGTAAAAATATAAAACCCACTCTATGTAGGAATGGGTTTTATATTTCTTTGTTATAACCTATTTTGCATATTCGACCACGCGCGATTCTCGAATGACGTGTACTTTGATTTCACCTGGATATTGCAATTCACTTTCGATTTTTCGAGCAATGTCTTTTGCAAGATTGTATGCACCAAAGTCATCTACTTCTTCTGGTTTTACAAATACACGAACCTCACGCCCTGCCTGAATTGCGTATACTTTATCAATTCCAGCAAAATCTCCTGCAACTTTTTCAAGTTCTTCGAGACGTAAGACATATTGTTCATAGGTGTCTCGGCGAGCGCCAACACGTGAGGCAGAGATTGCGTCAGCTGCTTTTACGATGTCAGTGATAATGTGGTTGGTTTTATCATCATGATGATGTCTCGCTGCAAAAGCCACGTCTTCAGGCATTCCGAATTTTTTGAGAATAGTTTCTCCAATTTCCATGTGAGTTCCTTGTGTATCGTGATCCACAGACTTACCAATATCGTGGAAGAATCCTGCCTTTTTTGCCATAATTGGATCTACTCCCAATTCTTCTGCGATCATTGCTGATAGATGAGCAACTTCAGTCGAGTGTCCGAGAATGTTTTGTCCGTAACTTGTGCGGTATTTGAGTCGTCCAACAATTGAAACAAGTTTTGGATCAAGCCCAGTAATACCTAATTTGTACAAGGCTTCTTCTCCGGCTTTTTTAATATCGAGTGCTAATTCCTTTTTTGCCTCGATAATGAATTCTTCGATACGTGCTGGCTGAATACGACCATCTTTGAGTAATTTTTCAAGAGCAAGGTAGCACACACGTCGGCGAATTGGAGAAAAACCAGAAATAAGAAGTACGCCTGGTGTTTCATCAATAATGAGTTCACAACCGGTAAGTTTCTCAATAGTTTTAATATTGCGTCCATCTTTACCAATAATTCGTCCTTTCATTTCATCGCTTGGAAGGGTGATTGCGGTAGAGGTGGTTTCGTTTGAGTGATCAGATGCACAGCGTTGTAGTGCGTCAATAATGAGCTGACTTGCTTTTGCATCATATACGTCGGAATTTTCTTTTTCTAGTTTCGCAATGCGACCCATGAGCGAATCCTGGCTATCATGTGCGACTTGAGCAAGAAGTTTATCCTCTGCTTGCTGTTTGGTAAGTCCAGAGATTTGTTCAAGCTTTTGGTTTGCCTCAAGACGGATTTGTTCAATTTTTTCCTTAGCTTTTTGAACCTCTTCGATTTTTTGCTGGAGTTTGTTTTTACTTTCTTCAAATTCTAGAATTTTGGTATCAAACATGGACTCACGTTTTTCAATACGAGCCTGGGTTGCCTGAAGTTCTCGACGACGTTCAGTTTCTTCTTTTTTGGCATCTTCAATAATTTTGAGCGCCTGATCTTTTGCGTGAAGCAGTAGTTCTTTTTCTTTATTTTTTGCCTCTGCAAGCATTTGTTCAGCCTTTGCTTCGATAGAATTCATTTTGGCTTTGGCTACCTGCATTCGGATGAAATAACCAAGGCCTCCACCGATTCCAATTCCAAGCAAGGTCATGATAATCGTGATAATTGGGGACATATAAAAAATGACAAGTACCACCTGGTCTTATCAGCAAGTTCACGATTGTTTTATGTATGAGAAAGGCGCGAAAGTTCCGAATAATACCAAAAATCCTACATGAGATAGGGTGTGTAGTGAGTGTGGTATATAAATGATAGACGGAAGTACATAGATAATCGTACAAATTCGCTTGTTCTAGAGCAAAAATCAATCATGAATTGCCAAAACCATAGAGTACGGTTTGACTTAAAATACACTGATAGAATAGCAAAAAAAGGAGTGATTGTCAATTTTTGCTTGATTGAGCGGTGCATAAGTTGACGATATATAATTTTTCCGCTATACTTTCAATACTTTTTATTGAAATGTACGCTATGAACGTTACCGAACTCGCACGACAACTTAGAATTAATACTGCGGAATTACTCGAACTATTGCCACAGTATGGATTTGATATTGGTAAAAAAGCAATTAAAATTGACGACAAGACTGCGCAGCAGGTGATGCATAAATGGCGTTTCATCAAACGAGATTTGGAAGAAAAGAAAAAACGTGAAATTGAAGAAAAGAAACTAAAAGAACGTGAGCTCAGAAAACAAATGGGACAATCAGTGGTATTACCATCACGTCTCACAGTCCGTGAATTTGCTGAGCGTCTCAGCATGCCGACATCTCAAATTATCATGGAACTCATGAAAAATGGTATTCTTGCCAATCAAAATCAGGATATTGATTTTGATACAGCTGCAATTCTTGCTGAAGAATTGGGTTTTTCGGTGCAAAAAGAAGAAGAGGGCGTAGAAGAGGTGCACAAAGAGACTTCTCGGGTCGAGAGTTTGGAAACAGCCTTGTCTCAGAGTAAGAAACTTGAGTCACGAGCACCGGTGATTGTGGTTATGGGACACGTTGACCATGGAAAGACCAAATTACTTGACACCATTAGAAAAGCAAACATTATCGATACCGAAGCTGGAGGAATTACTCAGCATATCGGAGCGTATCAGACTATCTGGAAAGATCCGAAGACTAAAGAAGAACGTGCAATAACCTTTATCGACACGCCAGGTCACGAAGCGTTTAGCATGATGCGCTCACGTGGTGCACGTATTGCAGATATTGCTATTTTGGTGGTCGCTGCTGATGATAGTGTAAAACCTCAGACTGTGGAAGCTATCAAAATTATCAAAGCAGCGAAACTTCCAATGGTGGTTGCAATTAATAAGATCGACAAACCTGCTGCAGATGTACAAAAAACAAAAAGCGATCTCTCTACGCATGATGTGATCCCGGAAGAATGGGGCGGTACGATTCCAATGGTGGAGATTTCTGCAAAAGAAAGATTGAATATCGATAAATTGCTCGATGTATTGTTGTTAGTTGCAGATGTTCAGGGTGAGACAATCAAAGCAGATCCTACACTGCCAGCGATCGGAACGGTGATTGAGTCAAACGTTGACAAAAGTGCAGGGCCTGTAGCAAGTGTGCTTATTCAGGCAGGAACCTTGAATCGTGGAGATAAAATTGTGGTGAATAATGAAATCTACGGGAAAGTTCGTGCGATGAAAAATTATCTTGGAGAAATGATTGAGCGTGCAGGACCATCGGTACCTGTCCAGATTGTGGGTTTCAAAGTAGCTCCTGAAGTGGGAGACGTGTTGGATCTGTCAAAGGAATCAACAGCACTTGAGATTGATGTGAAGAAAAAGCGTGTAGAGCAGACAGGTGCAGATAAAGCAAGTATTGCTGATTCTCAGGGTAGTTCTGATGAAGAAGGAAAAAAGACGCTCAATGTACTTATAAAAGCTGATGTGTTGGGGTCCCTTGAGGCAATTATTGCGTCATTATCAAAAATAAAACATCCAGAAGTGGGGGTAAAAATTATTGGTAAAGGATTGGGAAATGTAAATGAAGATGATGTGAAGAAAGCAAAAGCTGCAGATGCACATATTATTGGATTTAATGTACAACCTAATTTGGTAGGTAAAGAATTGATTCGTGAAGAAAATGTACCGTTTACTGAATATAGTATTATTTATAATGTTATCAATTGGGTAAAAGAAGAGCTTGGTAAATTGTTGAGTGATGAAAAAATCGTTACTGAGCTTGGAACGTTTAAGGTGCTTGCAATTTTTAGAAAAGAAAAAGATTCTATGATTGTGGGAGGACGTGTTGAGGCGGGTAAGGCAGTGAAAACATCACGTGCACGAGTAAAGCGTGATGGGGTGGTAATGGCAGTTGGAAAAATCACTGATTGTAAGGTGGGTGCAGCTTCGGTAAAAGAAGTGGTACAAGGAACTGAATGTGGTCTCAAGTTTGAAGGAAACATGAGAATAGAAGCGGGGGATGTGTTGGAGCTGTATACCGAAGAGACCAAAGCTCGTGAAATCATATTTGAGAAGAATTAATTTGTCTGAAATAAAGAATCTCCCTTGGTCATACTGAGGGGGATTTATTTTTTGGTATGATCTAGGAATCACAATATATAGTGCATTGGGGATATGGTTATCCCCAACTTGTAGTGTTTGGGTGTTTATCGTACAATGTAATTCTGTGTCATTTTTAATTTTTTTTGTATGGCGTATATTACCGTAACTGAGGCGAATTTTGAGGAGGAAGTACTAGGTTCAGCTGCTCCAGTACTTGTAGATTTCTGGGCACCATGGTGCGGTCCGTGTCAGCAGATGGGTCCAATTATTGAACAACTTGCACATGAGTACGCAGAGAAGGGAATTAAGGTGGGAAAGCTCAATGTAGATGAAAATGGAATGATTGCAAATCGATATAAAGTTATGAGTATTCCAACTTTTCTGGTGTTTAAGAATGGTCAAGTAGTAGATCAGGTGGTAGGAGGAGTTCCAAAAGGAAGATTAGAAGAGGTATTGGAGAAACATCGAGCGTAATAATGAATAAAAAACTCTCCTGTATATAGGAGAGTTTTTTATATGATATACTTAAGTATGGTAACATCTGTACTTCTTCGTTTTTCATGCGTGGTTTGTGAAATGAAGAAATAGGTGTTGAATGGTACGTAAGTTCTACTGTAACTAAGAAATTGAAAAAATTAAAATAACACATATGAACACACCCTTTCAAAACGCAATGGAACAATTGAAAAAAGCAGGAGAAATAATGAAACTTACCGAAGAACAGTTTGCACGTTTGTCACATCCTGATCGGGTAATCGAAGTTTCAATTCCTGTCTTGATGGATTCTGGCGAGACACAGATTTTTATTGGATATCGAGCGCAGTATAATAATGTGCTTGGTCCATACAAAGGGGGTATTCGTTATCACTGGGGGGTTACGTATGATGAGGTAAAGGCACTTTCTTTTTGGATGACGATTAAATGTGCAGCACTCGGACTTCCGCTTGGTGGGGGTAAAGGCGGGGTAATTGTAGATCCAAAAAAACTCTCAAAACATGAGCTTGAGCAACTTTCCCGTGGGTACGTACAAAAATTGTGGCGATATTTAGGTTCAGATATCGATGTGCCGGCTCCTGACGTGTATACCAATGGGGAAATTATGGGATGGATGCGTGATGAATTTGAAAAATGTTCGGGAAAAAAAGATCCTGGTGTGATTACTGGCAAACCGGTGTCTGAGGGAGGGTCAGAGGTTCGTGAATATGCTACTGCACAGGGCGGGGTGTATTGTGTCGAGGAATTATCGGAGAAAAAAGGTTTTATTCCCGAGAATACTACTATTGCCGTACAGGGTTTCGGAAACGCGGGGAGTTATATGGCAGAGATTTTATCACAGAAAGGATATCGTATTGTTGCAGTGTCTGACTCAAAGGGGGGTGTCTATGCTCCCGAAGGTATTAATATTGCTACGCTCAAGGAATATAAACGTACTCACGGTAGTGTTGCTAATTTTCCAGACACCCAACATATCTCAAACGAAGAATTACTTCAGCTACCTGTCGATATTCTTATTCCGGCAGCATTGGAGAGTGTGATTACGGCAGAAAATGCAGAAAAAATTACTGCGCGTACCATTCTCGAGCTTGCAAACGGTCCTACAACTCCTGAAGCTGATGAGATATTGTCTAAAAAAGGTATTGTGATTGTGCCTGATGTGTTGGCAAATGCAGGTGGGGTTACCGTGTCGTGCTTTGAGTGGCAACAAAATATTACGGGCGAGCATTGGACAGCAGAAGTGGTGCTTTCAAAACTTGAGACTGCAATGAAGCACGCTTTTGGAGATATCTGGAATACAAGTGAGGAATACCATATTTCACTTCGAAAAGCAGCGTTTGTACGAGCGATTAAGCAGATTACCGATAAGATGTAACGGAGGTTTGGATAGAGGAAAAGATACAAGATGTTCATGCGACATCTTGTTTTTTTATACACACTAAAACTATTTATTGTGAACATGATAAGTGGTATACTTTGAATGGAAAATTATGCGCAAATTTGCATGGCAAGATTAAAATTTTATCAACGTCTAGCATTTGTCTCAGGTTTAGTATTAGCACTACTAAACCATTTTGCGTTTGGTTTTTTAGGAATCATGATTCCCTTTGCAAAAGCTGATACTGTCATATGGGTAGGACCTCCTGGTGGAAGTTGGGACGACCCTTTGAATTGGAGTGGAAATCAGATTCCTACTGCTGCGGATAATGTGATTATCGATCTTGAGAATAATGGCCCGGTCTTCGCCACATCGACAATCAATTTTGCATCACTTACACTTCAAAACATGAATAAAGATAATGGAGGTGGTTTTGTGCTAGAAGGTACGATTGGGTCGGGTGGCGATATTACAATGGAAACACTAAATGGCGAACCTGGAAATTTTACGTTTATAAGTCCACAAACTATTAGTGGTACCTTGACCATAGGATCAGGAACAGCACTTGTGCCATTTTATCTGAATACATCTACACCAATAGCACCGGTTAGTTTTACTGCAGAAAATATTATTGTAGAATCAGGTGGGTATGTCGATCTTCGTTCAAGTGGGTGGTCTGGTTTTCAGGGTGGTGATTCTGGAATGGACGGGCAGGGACCGGGAGCTGGAATTTTTGGTACTGGACCAAATGGTTCTGGTGGTGCTCATGCGGGAAATGGTGGTATGGATACGCAGGGTGATCTTGGTGGAGAGGGGTATTGCAATCTTAGTCAGATTGGTACCATTGCTTCTGGAGGTGCAGGGGGAGGACCGGGTGATAATAATTTTGGTTCAGGCGGATCATTTTTGGAATTAGTTGCAAATAATGAGTTGGTGGTGAATGGATATATTCTTGGGACAGGCGGTAATTCAGAAGATGATCAGAATAATAATGATGCTGGTGGTGGAGGCGGTGGAGCGGGAATTATCCTCTCTGCTGATGTTATTTCAGGTACTCCAGAATTATTTGATGTGTCTGGAGGAAACTCTATTGGAGATGGAAATAATCTCACCAGTGGCGGAGGTGGTGGCGGAGGTGGTGGATGTGTGCTTATTTCATATGGAACTTCAAATTCGATTACTGCTGACATGATTCAAGCTTATGGAGGATTTGGGTATCAGCGAGGTGGTGCAGGAAAAGTACTGATTCGCAAAGAAGATGATTCTGTTCGACAACTATATCTTTCGAGTGTGAGTAATAGCTCGAGTACGCTCTCGGTTGCAGCAGATACTGTCCAGATTGAAGATGAGTTGATAGTAGATACACTTACCATTGATCCTGGCGCTATGTATGTGCTTGGGTCAGGAAAAACGTTGACACTTACGAGTTCGACACCTTTTGCAGGGAGTAGTGCGACAGGTACGATACAGATTCAAGATGGTGGAATATTAAAAATTGATGCAGATGCAGTGTTATCAAATATTGCAATTGAATTACATGAGGGTGGACAGATTCTTGATCGAGTAACGAATGTTTCAAATTCACTTAATTTCAATCTTGGACAAAGCGCAATTTTTGATATGCGTGGTTTTACTACCGCCACTGCGTTTAGTGTAAAAAATTTTACAGCTAATGGTGCGACTATTACACACGGATCGCATGAATTTGGAAGCGTGTTTACACACATGGTAAATATTTATGCAGAAGAAGAGATTACCATTTCGAGTGATTCAGTAATCAATGTGTCAGAAAAAGGATTTGCAGGTGGTACCAATGGTGAAGATGGAAACGGTCCGGGGGGTGGAGAGTTTGCTGATATGTTTACAGCAGTTGGTGCAGGACATGGTGGTGCAGGTGCGGCAAGTGATACGAGTGGAAGTTATGTGGGTGTGGGAGGTAGTAGTTATTGTGATGCAGAAAACCCTTCAGACTTGGGATCAGGAGGGGCGTCTGGGTATTTTTATGGGGATACTGGTTTTTCTGGTGGGAATGGAGGGGGGTTGGTATGGCTGCATGCATCTGAGATGGTGGCTTTAAGTGGTAATATCTATGCAGATGGTGGTGATGGTGACTATGGGCAATTTATTGGAGATGTGGTTTTTTTATCCTCTTCAGGTGGAGGAAGTGGGGGTGGGGTAAAAATTGTGTCCCCGATTGTGTGGGGCTCAGGCAATATTTCTGTTGCAGGTGGTGATAATGGTGTAGATCCTGATCCAGTACCTTCAGAAAATGGTGGAGGTGGAGGTGGATGTGTGTATGTGAATTATGTACAACAAAACATGATTACTTCTTCAAGTGTTGCTCGTGCAGGTGGTGGATTTGGCGGGAGCGCTGGTGCAGAGGGTGTGTTTACGGTGAACAAAGAAAATGAGTCTCCACAATTGTTTCTAACAATATATTCTCCAGAAAAAATAGGCGAGGTTGGTGATGGGGTGAATTTGAATCAACCTTTTGAAGTGGCAGTCTCTAGTACGTTTGCATATGTAGTAGCTTCAGGTGACAACAGTCTTCGAGTGATCGATGTTTCCAGCTCTACAAATCCTCAGATAGTAGGTGGAATCAAAGATGATGTGAATTTGTTTATTCCAGTAAGTGTTGCTTTGAAAGAGCACTATGCCTTTGTTACTGCGTATGGTGACAACAGTCTTCGAGTGATCGATGTTTCCAGCTCTACAAATCCTCAGATAGTAGGTGGAATCAAAGATGATGTGAATTTGGAAGGGATTGGGGCGGTCGAAATCGTAGGCGAGTATGCATATGTTACGGGTTTGTCAGGTGATTTTTTGCGTATTGTCGACATATCTGATCCGGTCAATCCAGAAATAGTTGGTGGAATTGTGGATTCGATCAATCTCAATGGTGCACGTGGTGTGGCAGTGTCGGGGCAGTATGCATATGTGGTGAGCCAGCTTGATAGGAGTCTCCAGATAATCAATATTTCAAATCCTGCAACTCCGGTGATTGTGGGAGGGGTTCGAGATTCACTTAGACTTGATAATGCTACGAGGGTGGCAGTGTCGGGGCAGTATGCATATGTCACTGGTCTTGATTATGATGCGATTTTGGTAATCGATATTTCAGTACCCACAAATCCAGAAATAATACGCGTTGCTCGAGGAGCGTTGAGTACCAATCAGCCTCCATTTGGCTCTCCAAATGATGTCAGTATTATAGATGATTCTTTGTATGTGAGTTATGGTGGGGATCATTCAGGTGTTGCAGTATTTGATATTTCAAATCCCGAACAAACACATCTGATTGGAAATTATTCTCAATCGTCGGGCATGAATAACCTACAAGGAATATATTTTTTGGATGGCAAATTGTATGGAGTTTCCTATGATGATAATAGTTTGCATATATTTGACACTACTCGAAAAACTGATCCTGATCCTGACATGCCTTTTTATGTCTATGATAATGATCGGGATACTATTTCGGTAAAATCTGAATATCGTATCGGGTCGTGTGATGTGTATACGGGGTTGAATTATATGACACTCTCGACCAGTACGGTCACTTCTTCGTATGGTGCGTCTATCGATAACGCTGCAATAGGTGGGAGAAGAATTCGTGATATTGAGATAAGTCCTTCTGCAGATTATCCTGTTTCTTCGGTGACTACCACGTGGCTGACGACTGTTGACGATCCTGGTTCGCCAGAGGGGAATTATTGTGTGTTTTTGACTCCCTATGATGGAGAGCTCGAGGGTGAGAGGGTGTCAGTAGCTGTCGTAGTCGATAATCCTGAGTTGTCTCCCAGTGTTCCTGTGTTGTCTGTGGTAGAAAAAACCCAAACATCAATTGAACTTTCATGGAATCCTGTAGGTGCAGAATATTATACGGTTTCGTCTTCAATTTCTGAGATTAATACTGAGACCACTGACACATCGGTGACCTATGCAGGACTAAGTCCAGGTACGACATACGTATTTCAGATTAAAGCAACTGATTATTTTGGGAATTCAAGTCCGTACTCTTCAGTATTGAGTGTCACAACCAATGCGCCTGTAAGTGGTGGAGGCGGTGGAGCACCCCCACCTCCACCCCCACCTCCAGTGGTACCAGGAGTTCCTTCGACTACACCATCATCGACGCCGAGTAATCCATCGGGTTTGATTTTGATTAACGGAGGGGTTGCGTATACAAATTCACGAAATGTAACACTTACGTTTAATACTAATTTTACGGAAACGTATGCGTTGTCTGACTCAGGTGATTTTACAGGTAAACAATTTTTGCCGATTGTACCGACAATGCCGTATCTCCTAAGCCAGGGTGATGGGGAGAAAAAGGTGTATGCTCGATTTACAAATATGTTTGGGGTGTATGATGCGTATGACGTGATTCTACTTGATACGCAGGCACCGATAACACCTGTCGTAACTCAAGTTGCCTCATCAGATTTAGTCCTCAAACGTGAAGGTGTGTATGGGCGCAAAGTGAGTACAAGCACGAATCGAGTAATTCCTACGATCACTGGCTCTGCAGAGCCAGGTAGTAGGATGGTATTTACCATTTCTTCAGGCGTGCAGATTGCAGCTACGATGTTGCGATTGGCAAATGTTCAGACGTTCTATACACCAGTGGATTCGAATGGACAGTGGTCGTTCACATTTCCGCTGAATATGGAGAATACTACGTATCAGCTTATGCTCCAGACAGAAGATACTGCGGGGAATTTGTCTCAGCCTACGTATACCTACTTTGATTTTTCAGTTGCAATGCCACCAGTAGAACAGCCACCCGAATTGCCTCCGATAGACCAGACTCCGACTACTACTGAGCAAGTACCTGAAACATGTGTGGTGAATTGTACTCCGGTGTCAGGAGAGCAGGCTGGAAATGAGCAGACAGTGCCAGGTAGTACAGAAAATGCTGAAAATAATGGAACTACAGAAGAGAGGGTGCCGATTACTGGAGAGTCTGGTGGTGAGGCTGGGGAAGGGTCGAGTACTGAGACAGGAGGTGCGACTGAAAATACTCAAACAGAAGAGTCATCAACAACGGTGAATACCGAAA
This sequence comes from Candidatus Magasanikbacteria bacterium UBA922, assembly GCA_002293825.1. Taxonomy (GTDB): domain Bacteria; phylum Patescibacteriota; class Patescibacteriia; order Magasanikbacterales; family UBA922; genus UBA922. The sequence continues at coordinate 34,929 of DBDW01000005.1, forward strand.
CTTCGGCAGTGGCGAATGTGATTCAGTCTGCATCAGTAGTGGCTGAGACTCTTCGTACGATAGTGAATGATGTGGGAGAAGTATTGATACAAATACCGGTGATAAAAAAGACTGTTGAGGTAGCAGGTGTAGCAGTGGAAAAGACTAGAGAGGTTATTGATAATCCGGTGGTGGAAAAAACCAATGAAACAGTGGCTGCTCCAGTCATTACAACGGTAGCAGTGGTAAATGTGGTTACGGGAGGTGCGAGTGTAGCGTCTCAAGTATTGATGTATCTTCGACTGATCTTCTCGCAACCATTATTATTGATTCGTCGAAAGAGGCAGAAGAATTGGGGTACTGTCTTTAACGCATATTCAAGGCAGCCGATTGATTTGGCGATGGTTCGCCTGATTAATGATGCGACCGGACAGGTCATTCGTACGCAAGTTACCGATATGAAAGGTAGGTATTTTATGGTAGCTACGCAGGGTGCATATCGATTGGAAGCTACAAAAGAAGGGTTTGAGATGCATGATCTTCGTATGGATTCAAGTCTGTATCCGAATATTTATCAAGGTGGATCATTATCACTTGGCGAAGAACATGTAGAATTGAATTACAATATTCCATTGCGTCAAAAAAGTCATGAAAAAAATACAGTACTCATTCTCAAAGAATATAGTCGGGCGGCTACACGGAAAACAACGAGTATGATTGGTGCGTTTGCTACTATTGGATCGTTTATTATTTCTCCAAAACCATGGATCACCGCACTACTACTTGCGCACATTATATTGTACGGAGTGATGAAACGTGTGGCTCAGAAAAAAGTAAAAGGTACTCATGGAACAGTTGTCGATGGGTCGGGTCAGGCTCTATCAAAAGTGGTAATTCGAGTGTTTGATGCGGAATATAATAAATTGGTGGATACAGCGGTCACAGATGGGCGTGGTCGATATGCGGTATTGGTCGGACCAAGCACGTATTATATTATGGCGGAAAAACAGGGGTATGAATTGTATAAATCAGAGATACTTGATTTTTCAAGTCAAAAAACCAAAGGGGTGGGTGGGGTAATATCAGAGAAGGTTACCCTAAAAGCAATGGGAACGTCTGTGTCAGGAAAGACGCCCGAAGATGAGGTGCGGGTTCGTACAATGCCTCTGGTATAGATGTGGGTTGCGAAAAAAGAAATTGTGCGTTAGTATAGAAAAATATCATTCGATTATGAAAGATTTTTTGATTGAACATATCCGACAAGCAGGAGCGATTGCTCGAGAATATTTTGTCCGAGGGGTTACACATACGACCAAGAGTAATCCGGTGGATTTTTTGACCGAAGCAGATCTTGCGGTGAGTAGTTTTCTCGTAGATGCGATCAATAAACATTTTCCGACCCATCATATTAAAAGTGAAGAATTATCTGAAGATATCAATGTGGGTGCTGAGTATGAGTGGATTATTGATCCGATCGATGGAACTAAAAACTTTGCAAAAAAAATTCCATTTTGGGGGGTAATCATTGCAGTTCTTCATCATGGCGAACCAGTGTACGGGGCAGTGTATTTTCCAGTTTCAGACCAGCTCATACTCGCAGAAAAGGGAAAAGGGACTACCTTGAACGGTAATGCAGTGTCGGTAAGTACTACGGAAGTACTCACGTATGCTCGAGGCAATATGTTTAGGTCAGTACACCGTACGGGTCCGTATGGAGATTATTTTGAACGATATCGAGTTGCGCAAGCGAGAGTTATAATGGAGACGGACACAAGTATTCTCAATTTTGGATCGGCAACAGCTATATCTTTTGTAGCTACTGGAAGTCTTGATTTTGCAATTGGTAATGCGGGACTTGATTGGGATTGTATTGCCCCCATCTTTATCGCAAGAGAAGCAGGAGCAATCGTCACGGACAGTGATGGTAACACATGGACTCGTGGAAGACAGGATTATGTGGTGGCAAATCCAGTACTACATCCTCAATTGATATCGTTTTTCAAACCAACATCTAACATGACTGTATGAGTGTATATAATCCGAAAGACAGTGAAGCGAAATGGAGAAACTATTGGAAAGAGCAGGGTACGTATACAGTAGAAGATACTACTGATCGACCAAAATGTTATGTGCTCGATATGTTCCCGTATCCGAGTGGAGCAGGTCTTCATGTGGGGCATCCAAAGGGATATATCGCGACCGATATCTATTCTCGCTTCAAGCGTATGAATGGGTTTAATGTGCTCCATCCTATGGGGTGGGATGCATTCGGATTGCCTGCGGAAAATTTTGCAATCAAGAATAAAGTGCATCCACGCGTGGCAGTCGAAAAAAATATTGAAGTATTCAAATCACAGCTTGAAAAAATCGGATTCAATTTTGACTGGACGCGTGAAATCAATACGACTGATCCTGCATACTACCAATGGACGCAGTGGTGTATCGCACGCATGTTTGAAGCTGGTCTTATGGAAGAGGTGTATGAGCCGATTATTTGGTGTCCGACTTGTAAAACCGGTTTGGCGCTTGAAGACCTCGAAGACGGAAAATGTGAGCGTTGCGGTTCAGACGTGGAGAAGAAAAAACTTCGCCAGTGGCTGATTAAAATTACGAAATATGCTGATCGATTGCTTGAAGGGCTTGAAAAATTGGATTGGGAAGAGTCGATCAAGGATATGCAGCGCCACTGGATCGGGCGCTCGGAAGGAGCTGAAATCAAGTTTAGGGTTCAGAGTGAAGAACCAAAGGAAATTACAGTATTCACCACTCGTCCCGATACTCTGTTTGGTGTCACGTATGTCGTACTTGCGCCTGAACATCCGCTTATCGATGACTTAAGATCAGAAATTAAAAATTGGGGAGAAGTCGAAGCATATATCGACGGGGTCAAATCAAAAAGCGATCTTGATCGCCAGACGTCGAAAGAAAAAACCGGAATTGTATTGCAGGGAATCCACGTTGAGCATCCGGTTACTGGCGAATCTATCCCAGTCTGGATTGCAGATTATGTGATGATGGGCTATGGTACGGGGGCAGTGATGGCAGTGCCTGCGCATGATGAGCGAGATTTTGAGTTTGCGAAGAAATTTAAGTTACCTTTAAAAGCAGTTGTCTTACCTGTTTTTAGTGCGAACGAGGCTGAAGTTTTTGGTGAAGAAATTCAGAAAAAAGAAATTAAAAAAAATGAAAATGATGCACCTTTTGTTCAAGATGGATATGTAATAAATTCTGATTTTTTAAATGGTTTGCAAACAAAAGACGCTAAGCAAAAAATGATTCAGTGGCTCGAGGAGAATAAAAAGGGAACAAGAAAAGTTCAATACAAGCTTCGTGACTGGGTATTTGCACGCCAAAGATATTGGGGTGAACCGTTCCCATTCATTCACAAAGACGATGGTTCGATTGAAGTGGTGAAAGATAGTGAGTTACCTGTTACCTTGCCTGAGGTTGAGCACTACGAACCCACGGGAACCGGAGAATCTCCGCTTGCGGCAATTGAAAGCTGGGTGAATGTCCCTGGAGGAAGGCGAGAAACGAATACTATGCCACAGTGGGCAGGATCGAGCTGGTATTATCTTCGCTATATTGATCCGAAGAACAATAAAAAATTAGTCGATCCAAAGAAGGAGAAATATTGGATGGGAGAAAACGGTGTTGATTTGTATGTCGGCGGTACCGAGCATGCTACGAGACATTTGATCTATGCACGATTCTGGCACAAGTTTTTGTTTGATCAGGGGGTAGTCTCAACTGATGAACCATTCCATAAGCTCATCAATGTGGGTTTGATCATGGCAGAAGATGGGCGGAAGATGAGTAAGCGCTGGAACAACGTGATCAATCCTGATGATGTGATTGAAAAATATGGGGCAGATAGTTTTCGATTATACGAAATGTTTATTGGCCCCTTTACGCAGTCTGCTGCGTGGAGTACCAATGGTGTCGAGGGTGTATACAAATTTCTCCAGCGCTATGTGCGACTGTATGATAAAGAATTAGTTTCAGAAGAAATTGAGGCTCAAGAAAAATTAATTAATAAAACAATCAAAAAAGTTACTCGCGATATACCCGCATTCCAGTTCAACACAGCGATTTCTGAAATGATGATTACGGTTAATGAATTGACAAAAGCGGAAAAGATCCAAAAAACGGTATTAGAACGATTGAATCGTATTCTTGCCCCATTTGCAGTGCACCTCGCTGAAGAATTGCATCATACGATCTTTGGCGGAACGACGAGTATCCATCATGCGGAATGGCCCATGTATGATGAATCGAAAACAGTTGATGAGGTGTGTGCGCTTGCGGTGCAGATCAATGGAAAAGTCAGAGGTGTGATCGAGATCGCTCCAGATGCGGACGAAGAGACAGCGATACGTGTCGCAAGAGAGCAGGAGCAGATTGCAAAGTGGCTCGAAGATAAAAAACCGAAAAAAATAATCTACGTGCCCGGAAGAATTCTCAATATCGTCGTATAGTATGAAACTCAAGGAGGGGTTCATACGAATCACGGAATCAAAAAGCAGAACATTCTTAGTGTTCTGTTTTTGTTTTCTTGTAGGAATTACTGTAGCCTCGCTTACAGAAAAAACCATCCCATATGAATATCTATGTGCAATACTTGTGAGTGGGGTAGTGAGTGCGGTATTGTGGAAAAATTTATTAGGAATACGACTAATTTTTATTTCTTTAGTATGTCTGGTGTTGGGTTTGTTTCGATATCAATTAGCATTTCCGACAGATACAAAAGATATGATTCATATATATGCAGGAAGTGAGCTTGAGTTTATCGGATTTGTATCTGCCGAGCCTGATATACGCACCGATGGAATTCGGTATCGGATTCGAGCTGAACAATTTGTAGAAGATGATGAACAACTTGATGGTGAGGTGTATGTAAAAAGTGAGTTGTATCCACGATATCGTTATGGTGAGCGCCTCGTGTTGCGGTGTCAGATAGAAAAACCAGAACCAATTGAAGATGTGCACGATGGTACAGTATTTCGGTATGATCGATATCTTTCTCGTCTCGATATATATGCACTCTGCAAGAATCCGCTCATTACTTCTACAGGAAATATAGTTGGAAATGTATTGTATCGAATTATTTTTTCGTTCAAATCATCACTTGCCGAAAAAATTTCTCAGATTTGGCACGAACCGTATGCAAGTTTTGTTGCGGGATTGTTATATGGATATCGAGGAGGGTTGGGTTCTTTAAATGAGTTGTTTGCGATTACCGGAGTTACACATATTGTTGCAATTTCTGGTTATAATATTACGATTATTTCTACGATTTTTATTACCCTGTGTAAGGCGGTGTATATTCCGAGAAAAAAAGCATTTTGGATTGTGGTCAGCGGAATCACATTGTTTGTAATATTTACCGGAGCAAGTGCGTCGGTGGTGCGCGCAGGAATTATGGGAATCATGGTGCTTATAGCTCGTCAGAGTGGTAGAAAAAGTGGAATCGGAAATGTTCTCGTGATAACAGCGGTTGTTATGGCAATTCAGAATCCATTTGTACTTATCTGGGATGCAGGATTCCAGCTTTCGTTTCTTGCTACTGCAGGATTGGTATATCTTTCTCCTATTGTGAATCAGTGGTTTGTAAAAATTCCTGCTATGTATGGGCTCAAAGAAACTCTCAGTGCAACATTCTCGGCAATTATTGCCACGCTTCCATTAATATTGTTTCAATTTGGAAGATTATCTGTCGTGGCAGTGGTGGTTAATATGCTTATTTTGTGGCTTATACCATGGATCATGATTGTAGGTGCGGTATCTGTCGTGAGCGCGTATATTGCGCTCCCCGTAGGAAGAAGTATTGGTCTTGGTGCTTATATTGGAATGGAGTATATTATTCAAGTAGTGCGGTTTTTTGCGGGAATGCCATATGCATCATTTGATATACGAATTTCATGGTATAGTATGCTTGGTGCATATTTACTATTGACTATTTATATTCGAAAACATTTGAACACACGTGCCGTATGAAACATGTATGGTATTTGATCATTATAATTTTGGGAGTGAGTGTGTGGTATGAGCAGTACCTACATGTTCCTGAAAACGAAATACAAGGGGTAAAAGAATTGGATACTCAGGAACTGAGAATTACATTTCTCGATATCGGGCAGGGGGACGCGACCTATCTTGATTTTGGTAATGGTGAAGACATGCTTATCGATTGTGCCATCGATGGGCGTATTCTCGAAGCGCTTGGACGTACGATGAAATGGAGAGATATGGTAATTGATTATTTGGTAGTCACTCATCCAGATCTCGATCATTATGGAGGGTGTGAAGAAGTTTTGAGAAAATTTGAAGTCAAGAATGTGATTTATAATGGGCTCAGAAAAGAAGACAGTAAACTCTGGCAATCATTTTGGGAAGCTACACATGCCGAAGGTCTAAACTATCGTGAAATTACAGCGCCTGAACGCATGAGTATTGCATCAACAACAATTGAATTTTTGTATCCTGTACATTCAATTGCAGAAAATTCAAAAATTCCAGGACACTCCAAAGATACGGGGTCAAACAATACTTCAATTATTGCAAAAGTGCTACATGGGCGCACATCGATATTGCTGATGGGGGATGCTGAGAATGAATTGGAGCAATTTATACTAGAAGAATATGGAAATGAATTGGATGTAGATGTGCTCAAATTAGGTCATCATGGAAGTGATAGTTCTTCAGGACAAGATTTTTTGGAAACAGTGTCTCCTGTCGATTCCGTGGCTTCTGTAGGGAAAGAAAATAAATATGGACATCCGTCACGTCGAGTATTAAAACGATTGGAACGTGTCGGGAGTAAGGTGTGGCGGACTGATATGGACGGAGATGTGGTGGTAATGATTGATCAGAATGGATATGAAATTGGTACAACCAAACACTGAGATGTTACAACGCAACATGATAATTAAAAACGTGAAAATTTTGAAAGGTGCGTTTCAGTTTATAATTTCGACTTTTAAATTTTGAGTTTTGTATGGTATACTATGTGTACTATGTCATTATTCAATAGACAAGAATCATATATCGGAGTTGATATCGGTGCACACGGTATCAAATTGGTAGAATTAAAGAAGACCAAAGGGCGTCCGCAATTGTGGACCTATGGAATTCTCGACAAAGAATTGGATATTCATATACCTACTACTCCTATTTCGGTATCACAGAGTGCGTCAGCTCCTCGTCCGATGGATGATCGATCAGGAGCGATTGCACCCACATCAATTCGTGATTTCATCCTCAATGAATCTCGAGTAAATGTATATGCGAATTTATTGAAAAAACTTATCAAAGAAGCACGGGTTTCTGGAAAACGTGTTACCTCAAGTTTGCCAGTCTCATATGTCTTTCACGCCGTACTCAATTTGCCACACGTTGAAGAAAAACAATTACCAAAGATCGTAGAAGCTGAGGTGGCAAAAATGATTTCTCGTCCCGCGGACGAGATGCAGATTGTTTTTCAAAAAGTACCTCCAAAAGATGAAAAACAAAAAAAATATACCACACTTCTTGTTACTGCAGCTCCAAAGGTATTGGTAGCATTTTATACTTCAATCTTCACTGCAGCCGGACTTGAATTACAAGAACTTGAGACCGAGGCATTTGCACTCGCGCGCTCATTGGTGGGTAAAGATGCGACTGTTTCTATGATTGTCGATGTGGGTGCTGAGCGGACAAATTTTTTTATTGTTGATAATGGATTACCCATGACCCATCGCAGTCTTAATCTAGGGGGGAATACGATTGATCGAATACTTTCAGAACAATTGGGAATAGAATCATCGATTGTTTCTCAGGTGAAAAAAGATGTATCATATGTAGGGGCAGGTATTTCTCCTGAATTATTTATGTCTTTTCTCGATCCATTGGCAAAAGAAATTCAATATAGTTTTGATTTGTATTTGAGACAGACGGGCAATGAAGGAAAAATTCCAGAGAAAATCATTTTGACCGGTGGAGCATCAGTATTTCCTGTGCTTGCTACTCATCTCAGTACGATGTTCAAAATGAAAATATTCATCGGTGATCCGTGGGCGCGCACGATTTATCAGGCAGGATTAAAGCCGGTGTTACGTGACATTGGTTCGCGAATGGCAGTGTCGATTGGATTGGCATTGAGACACTTTTAAGTAGATATTATCCACACCCTCGCTTTTAGTAACAAGACCCTTTCTGATATACTTATGATGTTCAGTTTATCTATCTAGTCTACGCTTATGGCTGACACGCAGATACATGTACTTTTAGTGGAGGATGATACGTTTTTGGCAAATATCTACAAGACCAAACTTGAGATGGAAAAATTCAAAGTCACGACAGCTGAGAATGGCGAAGATGGATTGGACGCTGCGCAGAAAAAAAATCCTGATATTATATTGCTTGATATCCTCATGCCAAAGATGGATGGATTTGCTGTATTAGAAGAATTGAAAAAAGATTCTAAAACACAAAAAATACCGGTAATTCTCTTGACCAATTTGGGACAAAAAGATGATGTTGAACGTGGTCTTGAGATGGGTGCCGCTGATTACATGATCAAAGCACATACGAAACCCTCTGAGACAGTTGCGAAGATTAAGTCGGTTTTAAAGAAGAAATAACTAATTTTACATAGTTATGATTTATCATACTAGGGAAGGGGGTGAGACATTATGAACAATAGAAAAGGTTTTACGTTGATTGAATTGCTCGTTGTTATCGCAATCATTGGTTTATTATCCACGCTTGCGGTGGTGGCGCTTGGTTCAGCTCGACAGAAAGCAAATGACGCAAAACGTCTGTCTGATATCAAACAGATTCAGACTGCGCTTGAGCTCTACTATACGGACAACAATACCTATCCAGTTGCTGCTTCAGCAGTAGATTTGGGTAATGAAAGTGATTCGACCGTATGTTTGAACGATACCGGATTTGTTACTGCAGCAAACTGTGGTACCACTCCATATATGGGTCTCATCCCAGCTGGACCGGTTTCTGGTGAATTCTATCAGTACACTTCACCAAGTGGAACTTCGTACACGATCACTGCAGATCTCCAGAGTGGAGCAGGCGGCTTCACCGATGGTACGATCGTTGCGACTCCATCAGGTATGACACAGCCAGCAACTCCATAGTTCTAGGCTTTCAAAATACCACAAAATCCAGTCTTGAAAAGGACTGGATTTTTGGTATGTCATATAATATCTTATGTTTTTGTATGTTTCCTCTTGGCTCCGAACCAATTTTGCGCTAAACTACGGTAAGTATGAATACTATTTTTTATTACATCGGTGCTGGATGTGTAGGGGCGATTATAGGAAGTGTGATCACCATGCTCACACATCGTCTCCGTACGGGAGATTCTATTGTGTATGGTAGATCGAAATGCACAGCGTGTGGTCATCAGTTGCGATGGTTTGAACTCATTCCGATTATCAGTTTTGTATTACTTCGTGGAGCATGTGGTGCGTGTAGAGCAAAAATTCCTGTGCGATACGTATTGATTGAGACGGCAATGGTCGTGTTGTTTCTGTTGGTGTGGCATCGGTTTGTGTCACTGCCTGATATGTCGATACTGATCGTGATTCGAGATGCGATAGTGGTATCAGCGTTAGTTTTTATATTTTCTTATGATGCCATGTATATGGAGGTGCATCCAGGTATTACGATAGGGGCTGGTGTGTTAGCAGGTTTATTGTCATGGTTGAATGCTCCCTATGATTGGGGTAGTATCGTGGGTGGAATCATACTTGGAGTTTCTTGGTTTCTCATACAGTTTATACTTTCGAAAGGGCGGTGGATTGGTGGGGGAGATATCATGATTGGGTTTTTGATGGGTGCAACATTAGGACTTTGGAAGACCGTAGTGGCACTCGGTATTGCCTATGTGGTAGGTGCTTCATATGGTAGCGCACTACTTGTCACAAAAAAGAAAGGGCGGAAAGATGAAATTGCATTTGGTACATTTTTAGCGATTGGAACGGTGATTGCATTGTTTTGGGGTGGTACCATCATAGGTTGGTACCGTGCCATGTTGTGATGTGGTTTCGATGAAATGTGTGTAATATATGTCTTTTAAAAATATGGACATCAAAAAACGAATAATAAAATTGAGAGAACAGATTAATGAGTTGCGTCATCGCTACCATGTCTTGAATGATCCTGAGGTTACTGATGCAATGTATGATCCTTTGGTGCGAGAGCTCAAGCAACTGGAGCACGAACATCCAGAATATGTTACACCTGACTCACCGACGCAACGTGTCGCAGGAACGGTGCTTGAAAAATTCGAAAAAATAACTCACCGAGTGATGCAGTGGTCGTTTAATGATGCGTTCACCGAAGATGATGTACAAAATTGGCAAATTCGTATCGAAAAAATGCTTACTAAAGAATTAGGAGTCCCTTCAGTCGATATTTCATATGTGTGTGAGCTGAAGATAGATGGCTTGCATATGGTATTGACGTACGAACAGGGTGTACTTGTGACAGCGGCAACGCGAGGGAATGGAGTCGTGGGTGAGGATGTGACACAGAATATCAAGACCATTCACACGGTGCCATTGAGATTGAATAGTCCAGTCGACATGGTAGTCGAGGGAGAAGTGTGGATGAATACAAATCAGTTTGAAAAATTGAATCGTGAACGAGAAAAAAACAACGAACTTTTATTTGCTAATCCGAGAAATGCTACGGCAGGGACGATTCGTCAGCTCGATCCTCGAGTAGTTGAACAACGCAAATTATCGTTTACCGCGTATGATATTTCACAGGGTGATGCACCTACTACTCAGGGAGAAGAGTTGGTTGAGTTGAAGCGCTTGGGATTTACGACCGACGCTCATTGGAAAAAAGTACAAACACATGAAGAAATTATTGCGTTTTGGAAATATTGGCAAGGAAAGAAAAAAGAAGTGCCGTACTGGATTGATGGGGTTGTCGTGAAGGTGAATGAGAAAAAATATCAGGAAGCATTGGGGTATACGGGAAAAGCGCCTCGATGGGCAGTCGCAGTGAAATTTCCAGCAGAACAAGGGACGACCGTGATTAAAGATATTTACGTGCAAGTGGGTCGTACCGGAGCACTTACACCGGTCGCTTTGATGGAGCCAGTACAGCTCGCAGGAACTACTGTAACACATGCTACATTGCATAATTTTGATGAAATTGAGCGTCTAGGGGTGAAGGTCGGTGATACAGTAGTCGTAGAAAAAGCTGGAGATATTATTCCAAAAGTGATTCGAGTGCTCGACAAGCTCCGCACTGGGGATGAGACAAGGGTGGCGGTGCCGACACATTGTCCGATTTGCGCGTCCCCTGTGGAACGTCGGGAAGTGATTGATAAAAAACAAGGAGCCTCTGCAGGATTATTTTGTACAAATCGACGTTGTTTTGCGCAAGAAAAAGAGCGAATTATTCATTTTGCAAGTAAACATGCATTTGATATTGAAGGTTTGGGTGATAAGATTGTAGAAAAATTAATGGATGAAAAATTGATTGCCGAGGCTGCAGATATTTTTACACTTGAAAAAGATGAATTAGCACGTCTCGAAAAATTTGGAGAAAAGTCAGCTGCAAATTTGATTCAGGCAATCGAAAAATCAAAACACGTGCCATTTGATCGGTTTATTATCGGATTAGGTATTCGTCATGTGGGAGAGGAGACCGCAATTCGTCTTGCAGAAAAATTTTCTTCACTAGAAACATTGATGCATGCGTCGAAGGATGATCTGGAGCAGGTCGAAGATGTTGGTCCGCGGGTAGCAGAATCGATTATAGAATTTTTTGGGGATACAAAAGAAATAAAACATGTAGAAGAATTATTAAAACGAGGTGTGACAATTATCTATCCAAAACACACGAATGCAAAAACAGGTGTATTGGTAGGGAAAACACTAGTGCTTACGGGTACACTTCCTACACTGACACGAGACGAGGCTACGGATATGATACGAAAAGCTGGTGGGCATGTAGCTGGATCAGTAAGTAAGAAAACTGATTACGTGATTGCAGGGGAAGGAGCGGGTAGTAAATTGGAAAAAGCACAGTCACTCGGTGTGACGATACTCGATGAAGATCAATTTCAGAAATTAATACACTCACCGTCTTGAGTTATTGGCCGGATTTTCTCAAAACTGAACTAGTTGCCGAGAGTGGAACGATTTGGTACACTTGGTATCATATGTCATTAACACGAGAAGATATTAAAGGGATTGCTACGCTTGCGCGTCTTTCTCTCACACCTGAAGAAGAAATCCGTTATGCCGAACAGCTTTCGGGAGTATTGTCGTACATTGACATGCTCAATGAAGTGAATACTGATGGAGTAGAGCCTACGACCCAGGTTATGGGTCTCACAAATGTGGTGCGTGAGGATACAGCAATTCTTTCAGACGAGAATGTGCGAACAAAGATTATTTCACTATTTCCAAAATCAGAAAAAAACATGCTGTCAGTGCCGCGTGTATTTGAAGATCAGTAATCTGCTATGTCGAACGATATCATGAAACAGTCACTCAAGTCGGTACACGAAGGATTAGTTACTAAAGAATTTTCTGCTCGTGAACTTACCGAAGTGGCGCTTGAAAGAATTGAAACACGCAATGAGACAATCAATGCGTTTGTTACTATTACAGAAGATGCTGCACGTGAAGCTGCTGATCGTGCTGACCAGATGATTGCTCGTGGTGAGGCGACCATGCTTACCGGAATACCATTTGGGGTGAAAGATGCGATTTGTACACTTGATGTTCGGTCTACTGCGTCTGCTACTATTCTCGATAACTATATTTCACCGTATGACGCCACAGTAGTGCACAGGGTGAAATCTGCAGGTGCAGTATTGGTTGGAAAACAGAATTGTGATGCATTTGGTCACGGAGCAAGTAATGAGCAGTCTATGTACGGCCCTGTTCGAAATCCATTTGACACATCGAAAGTGGCGGGCGGGTCTTCGGGTGGTTCAGCAGCTGCGATTGCTGATGGTCAGTGCTTTTTTTCAATTGGTGAAGATACTGGTGGATCGATCAGACAGCCTGCAAGCCTCTGTGGGGTGGCAGGATTTCGTCCGAGCTATGGACGCAATTCTCGATACGGTATTATGCCGATGGCAAGCTCACTTGATGTGGTGGGTCCGATGGCACGTACAGCAGAAGATATTGCTTTTCTCATGGAAGTGATGGCAGGGGAAGATGGGCGTGATGCGACTACGGTGAGTGATCCAGTGCCACGATATAGTGAGTATATTACACGTTCGGTAAAAGGTATGAGAATTGGAGTTCCGAAAGAATATATGGAACTTGAAGGAATGGATTCTGAGGTGAGAAAAATTACCGAAGAAAACATTGCGCGTCTTCAGGATGCAGGATGTGAAATCGTAGACGTCTCACTGCCGCATACCAAATATGCGGTTCCTGTCTATTATATTATTGTTCCGAGTGAAGATAGTTCGAATTTGGGTAGAATTGATGGTGTTCGATATGGAGTACAGTCAGGAGACAGTGCCAATCTATATGAGATGTATAGTGTCTCACGTGCACAGGGTTTCCCAGAAGAAGTGAAGCGTCGTATTATGATTGGTACCTATGCGCTTTCGAGTGGATATTACGATGCATATTATCGCAAAGCTCAGAAAGTCCGTACACGTATTATAGAAGAATTTGAAGCTACGTACGGTGTCGTGGACGCATTGATTACACCCACGTCACCCTTTCCTGCGTTTGGTATTGGGGAGAAGAAAGGTGATGTGTTGGCGATGTATCTTGCAGATGTGTTTGTGAGTCCTGCATCGGTCGCAGGATTGCCCGCATTGAGTGTGCATGGTGGTATGACCACTGCGGGATTGCCTGTGGGAGTACAATTGATCGGGAGAAGACTAGATGAAGCTACCGTCCTCACACTCGGACACGTACTCGATCGCTCAAGATAACATATTACTACTCACTGTTTTTTAGGTTTCTTACTTCTGATTTTTTATTGCAGTGTATGTCAAAAATAACCGCAAAAGATTATAGTCATGAAATAAATGAGTCGGGTGATTTCCGAGAGTCATGGCGAATTTTTCGTATCATGGCAGAATTTGTCGAAGGATATCAATTCCTTTCGAAAATGGGAAAAGAAGTAACGATTCTCGGGTCAGCACGATTTGCTGAAGACAATTCTTATTACAAAACAGCACGTGAACTTGGCGGATATCTCGCCGGTGGAGGATTTACCACGATTACGGGTGGGGGGCCGGGTATTATGGAAGCTGCGAATCGTGGAGCTCATGAAGCAGGAGGAAAATCAGTCGGATTGAATATTCAGCTTCCGTTCGAACAGCGTATCAATCCATATGTTACAGAATCGACAGCGTTTTATTATTTCTTCACTCGCAAGGTGATGCTTACGAGTCCTGCAAATGCATTTGTATTATTTCCGGGTGGATTTGGAACCATGGATGAATTTTTTGAAATCGTCGATCTCATGGAAATGGGAAAAATGGCACAATCTCCGATTGTGCTGGTAGATAGTCCATTCTGGACTCCATTACTTGATTTTTTGAAACAAAAATCTGCAGCACTGGGTGTAGTCGATCTCGGAGATATCGAACGCTGGACAGTGGTAGATACCGCACGTGATGCTTATAAAGCGATCGAGAAGACTGCTGATGGTAGACCAGTCTGCGAATTGTCTCCAGATAGTTTTCAGTGTGGTCCTGCGGTCGACTGGAAGATTTTCCGTATCATGGCAGAATTGGTCGAGGGATTTGATTTTCTTACCGGAGTTATCGAAAATGTTACGATATTTGGTAGTCACAAAGTGGGTGCTGATTCAGAATTTTATCACATGGCGCATGATCTGGGCGGTAGGCTTGCAGACAAGAAATTTTCGGTCATGACTGGTGGAGGTCCTGGTATCATGGAAGCCGCGAATAAAGGATGTTATGAGCGTGGAGGAGAGTCGATTGGTATCAATATGCGTTTTGGTACCCGAGAACGTATCAATCCATATGTGAAACGCTCCATCGGGTTTCAATTTCCATTTACTCGAAAATTGATTATCACCGCTCCTGCAAAAGCGTTTGTCTTTTTCCCTGGAGGATTTGGTACGCTCCATCAATTGTTTGAAATTCTCACATTGATACAGACAGGCAAGATGGAAAAAGTTCCTGTAATTCTCGTAGGGCATGATTTCTGGGAACCACTACATGTATTTATCAAGAAGAGTCTCGTACGCACCTATGAGACAATCTCAAATGAAGATGATGAGCTATATCAAATTGTCGATACCGTAGACGCGGTGATCGATATTATCGGAGAATTTAGAAAGGTACATGTGAAAAAACACGCTGTCTGAGATATGAAAAGCCCTGTACAATAGAGGGCTTTTTTGTTAGGATGGGGATCGTATCTTATAATGGAAGATTCGCATAACAGAATAGTCATGTGTCTTCTACAAAAAGATATATAAGAAAGAAATTGATTGGTTACGAGGCGTATCTATATGAATCTGATGCTCGTAGAAGGGAGAATTTTCTGAAAACAACTGAAGGACGCAGATTACTGAAACAACAATATCGTGACATAATCGATTCGTTTAAAAATGGAAGATTCGCATAGTGGTCGAGTGCGCCGCCTTGGAAAGGCGGTATATCCGAAAGGGTATCGAGGGTTCGAATCCCTCATCTTCCGCCAGCTGAGAAATGTCTTTGAGGGCTCATTTTTGCACGAGCCCGTCTGTCGATTTTAAGAGAATATGAAAATATATCGTAAAAAATGAGTTAGACGAAATATTACTTTTTTCTAGTTAATGTATATCGTAAAAAAAGATAGATTATATCTTTTTTATTTTTTAATAGACATGAGTTGCATGTCGTGTATCTTGACATTTTGTCTAAATATGATATGATGTGTCGTCCAATGCATAGTGCTTGGGCATTCTCATAGAATACAGAGGTGAGATGATGAGTTTCGTGATGAGTGATATTCCAGAGAAAAAGGAGCGTGGCTGGACCGTGCTCATCGACAGTGTCGAGGCGAAGGTCGGCAAGATCGAGCTCGTGTCGAAGTTCGGGAGGCTTACGTACGGACTCCGTCCCGAAGGCTACGACAGTTGGGTCTTCCGTGAACAGGGGGGTGGTGGTGCTGTGACGGTACCGTACGTGCGCACGCCAAACGGCGAACTTCTCGTGGGTCTCATCGCTGAGAAGCGGGCAAACATGGGCGACGAGCCGGTGTGGTGCGTGATCGGTGGGTTCGTGGAACCCGGCGAGACGCATCGGCAGGCGCAGGAGCGTGAAGCTCTCGAAGAGAGTGGGCTCAGTACAGCAAAGGCCGAAGAGCTCACGGGCATGGCGACGAATGCCAACCGGATGTTCTTCGTCGCTGATGCCCAGTCTGGCGAGGGTGTGCGGGCGTACAGTCTGATGCTCCCGTTCGGGTGGGTCGAAGAGGTGGATGACGGGAGCTACAAGCTCAAGGAAGCCGCACTTCTTCCTGGGTTCAAGAAAGCTGGAGATGTCCGTCTGCTCCCGTGGCGTGATGCCATCGGTCGCAGTTCGGACGGTCTCGCACGGTCCGCCATCGCTCAGCTCCTCGCTGTGGTGCTGTAGTACTGTAGCGAGAGCAACGGTGTAGAGTCGGCAGGAAATCCCATTGGGGAAAATACTGCCGGCTCTTTTTCAATATAATGAATTCGAATGGGTGAGATGGTTGGGATGGTATAATATAGAATTATATATAATTTTTTTATGTATCTAAATCAATATGGGATCTGTAAAACCAAAAACAGTGTATGAGTACATTGCACATCTTCCAAAAAATGCACAGAAGAATACGCGAGAGTTGCGTAGGATTTTGAAAAAAGTTGCACCACGAGCGAGTGAAGCGATCAAGTGGGGTGCGCCGGTATTCGAAGATGGTCGGATATTGTTTGCGTACGCAGCATATCGGAATCATCTCAATTTTATGCCCACTCCTTCTGTTTTGAGAACGTGTACAAAAGAATTAGAAGGATATGTGGTAGGCAAAGGATCGATTCAGTTTCCACACGACAAGCCGTTGCCAGTATCGCTTATTCGGAAGATTGCACGGGTACGTGTGAGAGAAGTGAAAGAAAAAGATGCGAGATGGATGTAGAGTGTATGTTGTATTTTGCAAAACCCTTGTACGCAAGGGTTTTTGTATTGACAAATTGGTTAAAATAGTGTACATTCGGCCACGTAAAACCCGCATGAGGAGGGGGTATGGGTAGATTGAATAAGGAGATCATGTGCCAGAGATTCGGCTTTCATCCGGGTGAAGTGTCTCACGACATGTTTGCTCGGAACATGGTGTGGTACGACCAGTTCGGATCCTACATCATGGATCGGGATCTGGGGCTGAGAGAGCTCGTGTCTCTGAGGGTCGGTCTCGAGTCGGACGAGTTCGTGATCCTCGTGGGCCATGAATGGGTGCTCGGAGAGTGTGTGAAAGAAGGGTCGATCGAATCGATCGTTCAGTGCGCCACCTACATGGTGACTCAGAGCAACCAATTCCGTATCGAGAGTGTATCGGTCGGCATACCGTACACCTACCAGGGAGTGACGTTCGATGTGCTGGGTCGACAAGAAGCGCTGGAGAGGGTTCTCGCGATGAGGACCTGAACTGCCACGATGTGTGTCCACCACCTTTGATATCAAAGGTGGTGTTCTTTTTTATACTGAATTTTGGTATTATGAGAGGGGAGAATAATTATTTTTATGTTGATTCAGGAACAGCATACGATACAGTTTCAAAATATTCGTCGTGAGAAGATTCTGGTGAGCATATTGTCAGTATGTACCATAGTAGGAGTGATAGGTGTGTTGTGGTATTTATGTGTGCAGTATGTGAAGATTGTAGAGACACTGGATTCGAGCGTTCTCGGATTGCTCGATACGTATCGAATGGAAGAACGCATGACGAGAAAAGCAGTATTCACGATGGAAAAACGTGAGGTGATTGGGTGCCCAGTATATCGGCACTATATACCAGCTTCGGTAGGAACCACGATGCGTCCGGTAGAGATATATATACGCGAGGATGTATATTCCACCACCGCTTCGACCACAGTGCTTATGCGTAGAGTAGGGCAAGATATGCCCGAAGAAATTGTGTCACTGGGAGACATGGGTGAGATCAGAAATACTACTCTGAGTCCAGACAAGCGTAGAGTGGTGGTGAATGTGGGGGATAAATTTTTGATTGTAGATTTGTATGCTAAAAAATTTCACACCCTAACAATTGCAGGACAGCAGATCACTACCATGACTTTTTCTCCTGATGGTACAAAAATTTTTCTTGTTACCACTGACGAAATGGGTGAATATTTTTTTATTCATACACTTGATGGATGTGTCTCTGAAAAAGTGTATACACAGATCATGAGTGAGAGGGGTGAGG
>DBDW01000010.1 GCA_002293825.1 Candidatus Magasanikbacteria bacterium UBA922
AGATGTGTATAAGAGACAGTCCCCATGCTGCGCCTGTTATTCCAAATATGGGTATGAATACTATATATAGTATGGTGGTCATGAGAGCGGTCAAGGCGTATACCCAAATGGTTTCCTTCTGTCGATTGATCGCGACTGCTACGTGTCCGAATATACCTCCAATAAAAATTCCAACAACTGAAATCGAAAGGAGAATAAGTGGAAATGCGGCATCTCTGAATGGTTCGCCTGCAACAAATACCATGATTCGTTCTGAGAGTGTGATTAATATAGCGACCATCGGGATTGCAAGGAGCATCATGATGTTAAACGAAAGCTGGAGGTGTGATTTGAATGTGGCTATGTCTTTTTTTGACCATGCATAGGCAAGTAGTGGTAGGATAAGTCCCATGATCATCATGGCGATTTGGGCCACAATATCAATTACACGATATGCTGCGCCATAGAGCCCCACTTCGTGTTGGTTTTGAAAGAGGGATAGAATAATCGTGTCTCCTTTGAGATAGATCACATTAAACATAATTGAAATAGCAATTGGCCACATTTTGATTGCTATTTTTTTCCACAGTACAGGATCGTATGCAAGTGTTACTGAAGTGGTTTTTTTTGCATACAGCCACATGACAGTGGTGTAGACAACGCTTGAAAGTGTGATTGCCCACATGACAGGTATAAACGGCCATTGGAAATATAGGCACAGCACTAATCCTATGATGAGCGCTATTCTACCTACCACCTCACCCAAGGCTTGTATGTAGGTGGATAGTTTTGATTGGTAATAGCCAATAAAAATTTGATTCATGGAAACCGAAAGCATGTTGATCGTTGTAAATAAAATGGCTATTTTTACCTCGATTGGATATGGGAAGAATATGGCAATTATCGGAGCGATTCCTAATCCTACAATTGCGGTAGCAAACCGAAATCCGAGCAGGTTTTTCATGAGTCGTGCGCGATAGGAGGAAAGTGCGTGCGGGTCATCAGGGATTTCTTTGGGGACCTCGCTCATCATTTGAGCTGTAACTGGAATCAGGCCGAAGTCAATTAAAATTGCAAAAAATTGCAAAAATGCAAGTGTTGTAATATACCACCCGAATTGTTCGGTACCGAGGTAGCGGGTCAAAATACCAATGGCAATGAGTCCTAGTAGGGTTGAAATGATTTTTCCACCCACTTGAGCTGCGGTATTATGTGCGAGTTGTTTTTTGAGAGACATAGGAATAGTTACAGGCTATCATATTTTTTCCCCAAATTCAACGAAGACACAGCTTTTGAAACATGCTATACTAAAAAATACTATAACTTACAATTGTATTTATGTTTTTTATTATTCGAACTTTTTTTCTTATTACGGTATGTGTGCTCGGATTTCTCGCGTATACTGTTCCTACATATGCGGCTGATCCAAAACACACGATTAGTAATCCTGCTTTTGCTGCACGACTAGTAAAACAATCAATTCCTGATCCTGTACGCATGGAGGCAGGGAGCACTAAAACACTAATATTTACATTTAAAAATGTAGGTACGGCTACGTGGAATGCTGGCTTGAAAAATTATCTTTCGGCGTACACCGTAGAACCACGCTATCGAGATTCTTTATTTAGGGGAACTAATTGGACCTCAGCTCGTCAGACGGCTAAATTGCCAGGAATAGTGAGTCCGGGGCAGACTGTGGATTTGGTGGTAGAACTCACGGCACCAGAAAAACCAGGAGAATACATCGAAGAATTTTATTTGGCTTCAGAAAATACGACATGGGTAAAAGGTGGATATTTTTATGTAAAAATTTCAGTAACATCTCCATCGATAGCAACCACTACGACTGAAGCTCAACAAACTACCTCACATAATTCTGAAAAAACTTCGGTCGAGACTGCATCGATTGGGGCATATCATGCACAGCGAATGTTTGTAAATAAAAAACAGGTAGAGGTATCTGGAGGTTCATCAATTCCTCTTATTATGGGTATCCAAAATATCGGCTCACAGCCATGGAATGGATACACACTCTCTGTGACACCAGTCAATGCAGAGAATAAAGCGGGGGTGACACAGTTTGTGTCAGAAAAAACTAATGTGATTGCACCTGAGAGTGTGGTACGTGAAGAATTTGAAATTACTGCTCCACAACGTCGAGGGGTGTATGTTATGCGTTTTGTGATTACGACTGATGGTGCTACCACTCCTCTTAGTGTGGGTACTGTTACGGTGAATGTGATTGAGGACGCATCGATCATTACAGAATCAGAATATGCTGTTCAGGCAGAACCACTTACTCGGATGGCTGAGGAGCCTCGAATTCGGGTAGGTATTTGGAAAGATCCTCCAAAAGGTGTGGAATTTGTGTCCGATGAAGATTCTTATGATGTGTATGATGGTGAGACTCGTGTCGGAACTATTCTTCCTGGTGTGAGAGTGTCTATGTGGCAGAGTAGCGGAATGTATTATTTTCAAGGTGGAGAATTGAGTTTTAGTACCACGAATTATATTCGACTAGCTCCAGAGATAAATCCTCGTGCAGTTTTTCGTCTTCCTAATTATGAGCGATTGCTTTCGTATCGAGGTAAATTAAGTTTTAATGCATATCGTGGGGCAGTAGAGTACCGTGCTACTAAAAGTGGGGAAGGTATTTATGTTATCAATGATGTGCTTTTTGAAGACTATGTTGCAGGGATAGCTGAAACTTCGAATGAGGCTCATGTGGAGTATATCAAAGCACTCCTCACGGCAGCGCGTACTTATGCTTATTATATTCAAAATCATACGACCAAACATGATACTCGTTTTTTTGATGTATTAGCAACGACTGCGGATCAATTGTATCTTGGGTATGAGAGTGAAAAACTTATGCCACGTGTTGCTGAGGCTGCACGCTCGACACGAGGTGTCATGGTGACGTATGATGTCGATAGTAATCCAGATACGTTGTCTGAAATTGTAATTACACCATATTTTGCTAATGCTGATACGCGGACACGTAATTGGAATGAAGTGTGGGGAGGAGGTAGTAAACCGTGGCTTATTTCAGTTCCTACCGTATATGATCAGCGAGATAAGAAAAAGTTGTATGGTCATGGGGTCGGTATGAGTGCTCGCGACGCATCGCTTCGAGCTGGGGAAAAGGGTGAGAATTTTGAACAGCTGTTACAGTATTATTATACAGGTGCTATTCTCGAAAAAATGTACAAGTAAACAAAAGAAAAAACCGACTGTGGAGTCGGTTTTTTATTATGGGTGTTTTTAGATTACATTTCAGTCATTCCATCCACATCTTCGGGTTCTCCTGGTAGTGGAGGAACTTCATCAGGTACTCCTCCTCGTTCGACCACTTCCCATATTTTATTTTTAATTTCAGTCATGAGTTTTGGATTTTCACGTAGGAATTGTTTTGCTTTTTCTCTTCCCACACCAAATTTGAGATCCCCATAACTATAACTGTTTCCTGATTTGTGGATTACTTTGTGTAGTACTCCGGTGTCGACAAGGTCGCCAGAGAGAGAAATTCCTTCATTGTACATGATATCAAATTCAGTTGTTCGAAATGGTGCTGCAACTTTGTTTTTTACTACTTTTACTTTTACTCGATTACCAATCACTTTGTCACCTTGCTTGATTTGTGCTGCTCGACGAACTTCTACACGTACTGAAGAATAGAATTTGAGGGCATTTCCACCTGTCGTGGTTTCAGGGTTTCCAAATACGATACCGATTTTTTGGCGTGTCTGATTGATGAATATTACGATTGTTCTTGATTTGCTTACAATACCCGTGAGTTTTCTGAGCGCTTGACTCATGAGACGTGCTTGGAGACCCATGTGCGATTCTCCCATTTCACCTTCAATTTCTGCTTTTGGTACCAGAGCTGCTACTGAGTCTACAACAACAATATCTACTGCGTTTGAGCGTACAAGGGTTTCAAGTATTTCGAGTGCTTGTTCCCCAGTGTCTGGTTGGGAAATGAAGAGATTGTTTACATCTACACCGATTTTTTTTGCATAATCAGGGTCGAGTGCGTGTTCTGCATCAATGAATGCTGCGATTCCTCCTTGTTTCTGGACTTCAGCAATAACGTGTTGAGCAAGAGTAGTTTTTCCACTTGATTCTGGTCCAAATACTTCAACAATACGTCCGCGTGGTACACCTTTTACTCCAAGCGCAAGATCAAGTGAAATTGATCCAGTCGATACTGCATCAACAGCAGTGGCTCGTGCTTCGCCAAAACGCATGATTGAGTTGTCTCCATATTTTTGTTTGATCAGGTCAATCGCGCTCGAAGCTGCTTCGAGTTTTGGGTTGATGTCGGTTCGTTTTGGCATATGTGTTCTAGTCTATTTTAAAAGGAGAGTGTTACTCTCCAGTCAAGTGTAGCTTTTCCAGTATGCCCTGTCAAACAGGGGGATAGACCGTTAATTTTTAGATAATATATCAATGTTTTTATAGATTACGTGCCGTATATCTTTTGAGATTCTTCCGTGCTTATTTTCTGCTTTGATTGTAAGGGTGTTGATTCCAGGGGTGAGTGTGATTGTCTCTGCAAAATTACCATATTCATCGTTTTTTATTAACACATCATTCACCATGATTTTTGTTTCAGGATCGGTATTTCCATTAATTGCAATTGAATTTTCTTTGGTAATAAAACCATCAGTAGGATTTGAGACAAGAAGGGTGGGGGGTTTTAAGATATTGTGAACATGGAAGCCAAGGTACGAGAGTACACCGACCACTACCAAAATGAGTGTGCCGAAGCGTACGATTCCTGGAATATCACTAAATTGAAAACGATGGTGCTGATGTGTGGGTGCGGTGACTTTCACTTTTTCTTTTTCGGTGAGTTCTTCGTCAAGAAATTGGTCGAGATAGGGTCGAGGGTCTCCTCCCAATGTCTGGACGTATTTTTTTACAAAATTTTTGAGATAGATTGATGAGATGTTGAGGTGTGAAAAATTACATTCCTCAAGTGCGAGTAAATAATTTTTGTTTATCTTGGTTTTGAGAGCAAGTTCTTCAAGAGACATACCAGCGTGTTCGCGGAGCGTTTTGAGGCGTGTACATACACGCGGCGCTGGTGTAACTTCTTTTTTACTAAAACCCATAGTATTATCCAAAAATTAAAATGGATTTTTTTCACGCTCATTGTCTTCTGTCTCTGCGGGATATATTGAATCATTATACTCGCTCAATTCTTCTTCTACTGGTTCGTCGCTCTCAGCCTCATCTTCAAATAAAGTATCGTCTTCGTTCTCTTCATGGATCGTGTCTTCATCTATCACTTCGTCTACTTTTTTGGGCGGGGTAAATACGTTATGTTTTGCAGTGCTCGTAATCGTACCATGTAGCTCGTCTTTTGTCATGAGAATTTCTCGTGGTTTTGCTCCTTGTCCTGGTCCGATAACACCAGCTTCTTCGAGTTCATCAATCAATCGTGCGGCACGAGAATATCCCACTTTTAGTCGTCTTTGTAGTAGAGAAGTAGATGCTTTTCCACTGGTGATTACTTCTTTCTTTGCGTCTTCAAATAGTGGGTCATGATCATCACTTGCACCTCCAAACATATTCATCGTACCACCTTTTTGTTGGGAAATAATACTTTCATCGTATTCAGGTTCTTCATCTCCACGGAGATACTCGACCACACCTTTCATCTCATCTTCGGAGATGAACGCACCCTGAATACGTACCGGCTTACCTAGCTCAGCTGTCTGGAATAACATGTCTCCGCGTCCGAGAAGTTTTTCAGCACCTGGTGCATCGAGAATGGTGCGTGAATCAATGAGAGATGCTACAGAAAAAGCAATACGTCCAGGAATATTTGCTTTCATGAGACCGGTGATTACGTCAACACTTGGTCGTTGGGTGGCGACAATGAGATGAATACCAACGGCACGAGCCATTTGCGCAAGTCGAATAATTCCTGCTTCGATTTCATTTGCGGCAGTTGCCATGAGATCTGCCAATTCATCAATAATGAATACAATGTGTGGAATTTTGGTATCAGGATGTTTGGAATTGTATGAGGCAATATCTCGTGAACCGACACTGGCAAGCAGCTCGAATCGGCGTTCCATTTCACCGATTGCCCATTTGAGCGCGTTGATTGTTTGTTGGGTATTGGTGATCACGGGAGTAAGGAGGTGGGGGATTCCATTGTAGAGGGTTAGCTCCACACGTTTTGGATCGACCATAATCATACGAAGTGTCTCTGCGGTGTTTTCAAAAAGGAGGCTCATGATAATAGTGTTTACACAGACTGTTTTTCCAGAACCTGTCGTACCTGCAATGAGTAGATGGGGCATGCGAGGAAGATCTGCAAACCACACTTTACCTCCCACGTCTTTACCGAGTGCAATTGCCATGTTGTGTGGGCGATTTTTGAATTCTTTTGATTCGAGTAGTTCACGGAAAGAGACCATTGCAGTTTTTTGGTTGGGTACCTCGACGCCTACCAGTGCTTTTCCAGGAATTGGTGCTTCAATTCGAATTGGGTGTGCAGCGAGTGCGAGCGCAAGGTCATTTGATAATGCCGTAATACGTGAGAGTTTTACTCCTTTTGAGGGTTTGAAAGAGTATTGAGTTACAGTTGGACCTACACGTATTTCGCCCATGTCGACATCAATGCCAAATTCTTCAAGTGTGTTTTTGATTACTTCTGCGTTTCCTTTTACGTCTCCACTGGTAGGTTTACTTTTTTTATCTACAAGAATATCAAGTGGGGGTAAGTTTTTGATAATTACGCGTTTACTCCATACGTCGCCTGATTTTTGTTCTTCTTCATCTGCTTCCTCAGTATCTTCATTTTCGTCGATTGACATATCATCCTCATCTTCTTCATCTTTTTCAATTTTTTCGTGTGCGAGTGTGCGTGCATTGAATGCTCGACTGGAAGTTTCTACTTCAGTATCTTTTTCAGATGTTTCTTCTTCTATTTCTTCTTCGTCCTCGGTTTCTTGGTATGTTCCGTGAATTTTTACTGAAGAAGTGTGAGCTTTCATGCGGGAGAATGCTGATCCTGAACGTGAAAACATTCGACGAAATGTACTAATAAACGCATGTAGTGCTGATTCAAAAATAAAGAATATAGAAATTATGGTAAGTCCTGCAAGAATAAGATAGCTTGCAATAAGTCCGAGATATGCAGATACCGGGTATGCGAGCATGCCGATAGCGCCACCACCATTTCCAAGCACTGTCTGATTCCACATGTTTTCAGGAGGGAAACTGAGATGAATGAGGCTTGCTACTGAAACAAAAAATAATATAGACCCAAAGATTTTGAATCCATATCCATGTTCATCCTCTTGTTTTTCCCTAATAAGATTCCATGCACCCATGATGAGGATAATCGGGGTAATAAATCTCAGTTCGCCAAATAAAAAACTGAGGATATAGTCATTGAGAATGGTTCCAACCACACCAGCTTTGGAAAAGAAGCTGAGAGTTACAATCAGAGAGAGAATAAGGAGGAGTACGGCGATAACACCATCTGAGAGGGTAGGATCAAGAGATCGTTCAGGCTTTTTGCCGCGACGAGGCATAAAAAATATGAGCTTAAGAGCTTAAGATAGGTTCGAGTGAATATAGTGTATCATATTTTTGTGTTTTCGAAGAGGGTGTGTGTATAAATTTTGCTACATTAAGCAAATTGTGGATAAGTTTGTGGATAGATGGTAGTAGATGGGGGATAAACAGCCGATAAAAAGGTTATTTTTTAGCTACATTATAACATTTCTTGACAAAAAGCTGGGTGCACGTTCTCATTTGACATTTTTCTTTAATCAGAGTATTCTACAGCCATTACGTAAGGACAAGGAATAGACAGAAACAATTCTGGTCTTCTCGTGCTGGAGCAACTCTCAGGCGAATTATCCGGATATCCCATGCCTCGATTCCATTTCCACAATTAAACGTACAACGAATATCCCTATACCTATAGGAATTTTTTTGTTGTCTTATTTGTATACTATTCTATCTATTTCTGCCCCCGAAATAGAAGATATTTAAACCATTGTGAGTATGCCCCATTATCGAAGACAGCCGCTGAAGTCAACTGACCGAGTCTTTTTTACCAAATTACGGGATGCAATCACGGCTCCAGACCTGATTGAGGTTCAGAAAAATTCATATGAGTGGTTCTTTACAGAAGGATTACGTGAATTGTTTGATGAACTTTCTCCAATTACCGACTTTACTGGTCGTGATCTTGAATTATATTTTGAAGATTATTATCTGGATGAGCCGAAATTTGATGAGGTTACCTGCCGAAATAAAAATATTACCTATGAAGCTCCGCTTCGAGTGAATGTACGCATGACGAATAAACGTACGGGAAAATCAGAAAAGCAGGAAATCTATTTGGGTGACGTACCATTGATGACCGATCGAGGAACATTTATGGTCAATGGTATTGAGCGTGTGATTGTTTCGCAGCTTATCCGTAGTGCAGGGGCATTCTTTACGGCAGAGGCTGTACGTGGACGACGATATTATGGTGCAAAAATTATTCCAAATCGTGGTGCGTGGATTGAGATTGAAACTGATCAGAATAATGTGCTTTGGATTAAAGTAGATCGTAAACGAAAAGTAGCTGCAACTTCACTTCTTCGAGCATTTGGATATGCAGATGATGAAAAAATTCGTGAAGTATTTAAGGATGTAAATACTCATCCTAATATTGATTATGTTGATGCTACGCTTAAGAAAGATGTTGCAAAGACCGAAGAAGATGGATTGATCGAAGTGTACCGACGTATTCGACCAGGAGATTTGGCTACTGCTGAAAATGCAAAGAGTTTGATTCATGCAATGTTTTTCAATTTCGATCGTTACGATTTGGGCAAGGTTGGTGTATATAAATTTGATACCAAATTTGATTTGGGATTATCAGAAGAAGCCTATGACTCAAAAGAAGAGCGTGTGCTTTCTCCTGAAAAATTAATTCGTGTATTGAAAGAAGTGATCCGTCTCAATGTGACTCAGGAAGAGGCTGATGATATCGATCATTTGGGAAATCGTCGCGTACGAGGGGTGGGAGAATTGGTACAAAATCGTTTCCGTATCGGTCTTGCTCGTATGGAGCGTATTGCAAAAGATCGTATGAGTACGATGGAAGTTGACTCAATTGCTCCAAATAAATTGATCAATGCACGACCAGTGATTTCGGTTATTCGTGAATTTTTCATGAGTTCTCAGCTTTCTCAGTTCATGGATCAGGTGAATCCACTTGCAGAGCTTGAACATAAGCGTCGTGTATCAGCGTTGGGTCCTGGAGGTCTGTCTCGAGATCGTGCAGGATTCGAAGTGCGAGACGTACATCGTACTCACTATGGACGTATTTGTCCGATTGCTACTCCTGAAGGTCCAAACATCGGTTTGGTAGGGCACTTATCAACGTATGCAAAGGTGAACAGTTTTGGTTTTCTTGAAACTCCATATCGAAAAGTATTGCGTGAGGTAGCAAATCAGGCAGCTTTGACTGAAGGAGAAATTGCTGGTGAATCAATTTCGGGAATCGTCAACGCGGGTGAGGAAATTACTGCAGTGATTGCTCGCAAGCTCGAAGGACAGAAAGATGTATCTACTATCAAAGTGAAACCTCGAGTGACTGATGAGATTGTATACCTCAATTCATTTCAAGAAGAGCGTGCGATTACTGCAAGTGCAACTACAAAAATTGATGATGCAGGTTATTTTTTGGAAGAAAAAACTCCAGCTCGTGTACATGGTGAACCATTGGTAACAGATGTTTCACAGGTGCAATATGTGGATGTAGCGTCAAATCAAATTTTGTCACTCGCTACAAGTATTATTCCATTCCTCGAACACGATGACGCAACTCGTGCGCTCATGGGAACGAACATGCAGCGTCAAGCAGTGCCTTGTATCAAACCAGAACCTCCGTTGGTAGGTACAGGTGTAGAAAAAGCAGCTGCAGAAAACAGTGGATATGTAATCAAGTCTCCAGCGGATGGTGAAATTACGTTTGTTGATGGAGATACGATTGAATTGACTGATAAAAAAGGAAAAGTGTATCGATGGAATCTTGGCAAATTCCTTCGTTCAAATGCATCAAGTTGTATTAATCAGAAACCTACTGTAACTCTCGGACAGAAGGTGAAGAAGGGTCAGCCTCTGTCAGATGGTCCAAGTATTAAAGATGGGGAATTGGGACTTGGTCAGAATGTGTTAGTCGCCTACATGGTGTGGGATGGGTTTAATTACGAAGATGCGATTATTATTTCAAATCGATTGGTAAAAGATGATCGCTATACCTCGATTCATATTGAAGATTATACAATTGATGTACGTGAAACCAAGCTTGGTGAAGAAGTGATTACGAATGATATTCCAAACGTTAGTGAAGAAAAACTTCGAAATCTTGATTCAGAAGGTATTGTGCGTATTGGTGCTGAAGTTCATTCAGGAGATATTTTGGTTGGAAAAATTACTCCGAAAGGAGAAACTGAATTGACTCCTGAAGAGCGATTGCTTCGAGCGATTTTCGGAGAAAAAGCTCGTGATGTACGTGATTCATCGCTCTATCTGGAACATGGTGAACAGGGAAAAGTTATTGATGTGAAGATTTTTTCAGCAGAGGCAGGTGACAAATTACAGCCTGGAGTTATCAAGCAGGTACAAGTTACCGTTGCTGACATGCGAAAAATTCAGGTCGGAGACAAGATGGCAGGTCGTCATGGAAACAAAGGTGTCATTTCACGCGTGGTTCCTGCAGAAGACATGCCATTCCTCGAAGATGGAACACCGGTTGATATTATTTTGTCACCACTTGGTGTAATTTCACGTATGAATTTGGGTCAGTTGCTTGAGACCCACCTTGGACTTGCTGCAAATGCACTGGGATACAAAGCAGCGACACCGGTATTGAATGGAATTACTGAAGAACAGATTGTAGAAGAATTGAAGAAAGCAGGTTTCCCAACTGATGGAAAGTTGCAATTGTTTGATGGACGCACCGGAGAACCATATGATCATAAGACGACGGTTGGATACAATTATATGTTGAAATTGAATCACATGGTTGAAGATAAGATCCATCAGCGTTCTATTGGTCCATACAGTCTTATCACTCAGCAGCCGCTCGGTGGTAAAGCACAGTTTGGAGGACAGCGATTCGGAGAAATGGAAGTGTGGGCACTCGAAGCATATGGTGCTGCACACACATTGCAAGAAATTTTGACAATTAAATCTGATGATGTGCCAGGACGTGCAAAAGCATATGAAGCTATTATCAAGGGTGAGCCGATTACAAAAATCAATTTACCAGAATCGTTTAATGTGTTGGTACGTGAAATGAAAGGATTGGCACTTGATGTGGAGCTCTTGAAGAAAGATGAACAAGGAAATTATACCGTTGCAGAAGAAGTGGTATCTCAGGGTCGAGAGATGCGAAGAAATGATTATGGTGACGCAGTCGAGGAATCTGCGCCCAAGAAGACAGCAGAAACTGAAGAATAATATCCTCTCTATTCATCTCTGCTAAACATACTTATTATGGCACGTGATTCACTACATACTATCAACTTCGATACATTGCGTTTGAAGATCGCATCACCAGAAGTTATTCGCAAATGGTCGCATGGCGAAGTGTATAAACCAGAAACAATCAACTATCGAACTCAAAAACCAGAAAAGGGTGGTTTGTTTGCTGAAGAAATTTTTGGACCTACCAAAGATTGGGAATGTTATTGTGGAAAAAACAAGAGAATTCGATATAAGGGAGTTGTTTGGGACAAATGTGGAGTGAAAGTAACTC
>DBDW01000008.1 GCA_002293825.1 Candidatus Magasanikbacteria bacterium UBA922
AGATGTGTATAAGAGACAGGTAAAGAACGTAGTAAATCAAAAATAATATATTTTTTCATAAAAAACGCATACTCTATACAGCTTAGTATAACTTATCTACCACAAAAAACAAGGCATTAAAATCTGTACATTCAGTGAAGTCAATCGGTTTCTTAAAACAAAAACTGCCGCGTTTGGCCCGGCAGTTTTGCGGTGAATTGTTTTTTCTCGACTATGTCGAGATACACCTGGGATTACTGTAGTAATTACCTTCACTTAGTCCAATCCGATCTCAGTCGCTGCTCGCTTGTATCCATTAATTCCAAGTTGTTGTGATGACTGAAGTTCAAACAATTTTGCATGCATCGCCCATGCCTGTTCACTACCCTGTTCTTTTGCACACTCAAATGCTTCTGCAGCTTTCTGTGCCTGAGGGTGGAATGAGAGTGGGAAATGTCGATAGGTAAATCGAATCTTATCTCCATATTCCTGAAGCATCTGCTTCACTGCAGGCTCAAATCTGAGACAGAATGGGCATTCGAAATCAGAAAATTCTACCACCGTTACTTTTGCTTTTTCATTGCCCAGCCATATTGCATTAGGAAGCTCTGGTATGTCTACTTTTACAATTTTCCCCGTATTCTGATCTTTGAGAAACTCTAGACTATCGAATGATCCTCCTGCGAGCGCAGTGTCGATCACTTGTTTCAATGCATCATACGGAAAAGCACCGCTGACCAATACTCCATTTACAAATGTTGCAGGTGTTCCATTTACTCCAATCGATGATCCGAGCTGAAGATCTGCCTGTACCGCACTTGCGGTCTTACCTGAATCAAGACACTGACTGAATTCTTCTGGTCCTTCTACATTACCACTTGCATCAGTGACCACTGTCGGGTTTCCAGATTTCTTGGTACTAGTTCCTGATCCTCCACCAAGCATAATGCCAAGTAGAATAAAAAATCCAATCGTACACAACACCATAATTCCACCTACAAGACCAGTAACAAACATTTGCTTCGGAGACAGCGCATCGAATACACTCTTTTTCTCTTCCATACGAAAAAATTAGATATAAGGCTAAACTTGTGTGAACAAGTATAGCATGGGTTGTATCTGTATACAATTGTGGATAACGATTTATTTCACCTATCATTGTTTGACCAAACAAATCAGCTCTTGCTATAGTACATCTATAATTTACAGTATATACATACCATCACACTTATTCTATGAACCACGCACTCATTCCTCTCGCGTATGATTTCAATGCGCTCGAACCTCATATCGATGCCAAGACCATGGAAATACATTACACCAAACATCATAAAACATATCTTGATAATTTTGTAAGCGTAATTGAAAAATATCCTGAACTCCAAGAAAAATCAGCAGAAGACATACTGCGATCACTATCTTCACTCACCGTGGAAGAATCCGATCGAAAAATTATGCACAATCACGGTGGCGGACTAGTAAATCACAATTTATACTGGTCTACTATGGGTCCTAATAAAAAAATTGACACATCTCTCGTCCTCGAGATTGAAAAAACATTTGGTTCACTGGATTCATTCAAACAAACATTTAGTGAGTGTGCACTCAAACACTTTGGTAGTGGATGGGCATGGCTCGCACGAAACGAACAGAATGAACTCATGGTCTATTCACTTCCCAATCAAGATTCTCCCTATCTGAAAAATCATACACCTATACTCGGACTCGACGTGTGGGAGCACGCCTATTATCTCAAATACCAAAACAAACGAGCTGACTATATCACCGCATGGTGGGAAGTAGTAACACTTCTATAAAATACGTATCTACTGCTCTCTTACCTATTGACACAATGCAATAATTGTGCTAGCGTACGCACAATTTCTCATAGACCGTAGCACTATACAAAAATATACGTATAGTCTTATGGTCTGGTATAGGGGCAAAGAACACGTCTCCTCCAGAGGGCATCTCTCGAGGGGCCTGCTTCACCCCCTCCAGAGAAATCTTGGCGCGCACCGGGCTAACGTGTTCAGTGCTGTCACTGTAGTATCGAATTCTAGACTCTAGAAGCGGCGTAGCATTACGAACAGCTCGAGTCGTGAATTTTGACTCTCCGGCATGCCAGTGCGAACCAGTGTACCTCCACGCTGGTACCAAGATTATGAGACACGTCGATGCGGGGTTTTTAATCACTCTTCTCCTCCGCACGCACGAATGTCTCTCTGCCCTATGAACTTTTGATTACCTCAAAAAAGAATATAGGATAGTAAAAAACCCTATACCAGAACGGTACAGGGTTTTTTGTTTTATACTAATTTGCACTAGTAATCACTCAATTTGTCAATTACTTCGAAACTTTTAATTTTTTCAATTGCTTTTGCTTCGATTTGTCGAATACGTTCTCGAGTAACACCAAATTCTTTACCCACTTCTTCCAATGTATGAGTAACCCCATCTTCGAGCCCAAATCGCATTTCTAGAATTTTTTTCTCACGTGGAGATAAATCTTGAATCGCTTCGCGAATATAATCTTTGAGCAATTCAGATCCTGCTGCTGCTGATGGACTAATATTCTTCACATCTTCAATAAAGTCAGAAAGTGACGTATCATCGTCGTCATCATCTCCAACCGAAGTTTCGAGAGATACAGTATCCTGCGAAATCTTGATAATATGTTTTACCTTTTCTACATCTTCACCCATTTCTGCAGCTATTTCTTCAGGAGTTCCATCACGACCCAAATCTTGCAATAATCGTCGTGAAACCTGCTGCAATCGATTGATGGTCTCTACCATGTGCACTGGAATACGAATCGTACGTGAATGATCGGCAAGTGCACGAGTGATTGCCTGACGAATCCACCATGTTGCATACGTAGAAAATTTGAATCCTTTGCGATAATCAAATTTTTTCACTGCTCGAAATAGACCAATATTTCCCTCCTGAATTAAATCGAGTAATGATAATTGTTTTCCGACAAATTTCTTTGCAATCGATACAACCAAGCGTAAATTCGCTTCAATCATTCGACGCTCAGCTTCTTTGTCTCCACGTTCCTTGCGCTTCGCCAATGACATTTCCTCCTCAGCATTGAGCAAGGGAACTTTTCCAATTTCTCGCAAATACATCTGAATCGAATCCTGTGAAATACTTCCAAGATCAAAATATGATCCTCCGTCACGATCTGGCTGATCACCCTGGAAACTTCGCAACATTTCTTTCTTTTTTTCGACCGAATGATTTCCACCAAGTAGTCCTTCTTGTCCCTCGACTAACGATACACTACTCTTATCGAGTAAGTTCAAAAAATACTCGTACAAATCGAGATAGTGTTCTACACGAGGAAATTTCAAAATGACTTCTTTTTCTGTAAGAAATCCTCGATTACGCCCTTTGTTTACAAAATCCTGAATATCCGTCGATGTCGGTGGTAATATCGCATCGTGCGGTTCCGGTCGTCGCTTGAACTGTGGCTTGTTCGGGCGACTTAATTTTTTCTCATCCTTTTTTCCTCGAAAAAAGCGAGGAGCTTTTTTGTTTTGAGCCTTTGCAATAGTAGCAGGACTCTTGGCACTACGTGCCCGTGGTGATACCGCTTTTTTTGAAGCGGTGGTAAATTTTTTCTTTGCTTTATTCAGCAAAGATTTGGTTGTCGATGGTTTCTTGGCCATGCGAACACAATTAAATTAGGATACAAGACACAGGAAATAAGACATTGAAACATCTTCTTCCATGTACCTTGTAATTTATACAAACTTACGTAATTCTTGCATCAATCGGTCCACCTCTACACGATTCCCTACTGACTCTGCCTGGGAAAGCGCTGATTGAATCGACGCCCTTTTTTCTCGAGTCCACTCCAATTTAATCTGAACTGCAAGTGCATGTGCCTCTTCTATGCGCTGGGTCTGACTTAATTCTGAAAAATCACTCTCGCCCTTAAACAAGAGGATATCAATGGGATTTTCTGATGCAGACGATGCGTATTTTTCTCGAATTTCAGTATATACCACTGGAATAGCCTGAGTATAGCCTAATTTTATAGTTTCGTAAAGATCGGTATAGAGTGGTACGGAAAAACCTTCAATTGAGAAGAATTGTGCGGGAATTGTTGTAAGTGTATCAGGGTATGCCAATATAAGACCAAACAACCGTTCCAGCAGTAATTCAAGTCGTCCTTTTTTGACTGATAGTGCCTGAATATTTTCTACTTCACTTGTACGATGCACCCCTTCAGCAACTTTTTTTTGACCCTGTCTCAGTATTCGCACCATATCCTCTCTCAGAGCAGACATATCTACCTGCAATCGATGTGACAATTGAGTCAACCAATGATCCCGCTCAACTGCATATGGAATGCGAGAAATTTCTTGCAATAATTCATTTGCGATACGTTGTTTTATTTTTGGATCAGCAAT
This sequence comes from Candidatus Magasanikbacteria bacterium UBA922, assembly GCA_002293825.1. Taxonomy (GTDB): domain Bacteria; phylum Patescibacteriota; class Patescibacteriia; order Magasanikbacterales; family UBA922; genus UBA922. Next base: position 4,401 of record DBDW01000008.1, read on the forward strand.
ATGTGCATGCGCAAAACTTCGATCAAAATACCAATTCATAATATCTTTTGCGTTCGCAACAGCAGCAAACCACACATCTTTATTTTTTTTGACACATTCATCTGGATCTTTTCCCTCCCCTTCTGGAATTTCAATTACCTTCACATTCATACCCATTTCAACCAAAAGATCGATACCGCGTTTTGCAGCAGCAATTCCAGCAGCATCCCCATCAAATGACAATGCAATATTATTCGAATATCGTTTCAGCAACACGCATTGATGTTCGGTCAAAGCAGTACCACTCGTCGCAACTACATTCGTCATACCTGCCTGATGACATGCGATCACATCCATCTGTCCTTCGACCATGACAATCAAATCTTGTTTTTTGATTTCACGCTTTGCTTTATTCAGTCCGAACAATACTCGTGATTTGTCATACAGCATCGTCTGTGGCGTATTCACATACTTCCCTCCTGAATGCTCGGTCTCGACCAATACCCTCCCCGTAAACCCGACAACAGTATCATGTGCATCCCAGATAGGAAACATAATTCTCCCACGGAATCTATCATAAAATCCACGCATACCCCGTGTATCAGCACCTTCTTTTTTGATTGCCAATCCACTTGCAAGAATATCATCAATCGCATGTCCTTTTTTCAATAAATACTTTGTCAACAAATCCCACTGATCGGGCACGAATCCGATCTGCCACGCCTCAATCGTATCCCTACGCAAGCCTCGACCAATCAAATATTCTTCTGCAGGCTTTGATTGAGATAATTTGGTGAGGATATAATGAAAAAATTTTGCTGCCTCATGATTGATCGCTTTCACTCTGTTTTTCTGACTGGTCTCGACTGAGCTCCCCGTACGTGATAATTGCACCCCCGCTTTATCAGCAAGAAAAGTGAGCGCGTCACGAAATTCCATTCCTTCGATTTCTTGAATAAATGAAAAAATGTCTCCCCCTCTACTACACCCAAAACAATGCCAACTCTGCCGTTCTCTATTCACCATAAACGACGGGCTTTTTTCGTGATGTATCGGACACAAACCCTTGTGATTGATTCCTGCAGGTTTTAACTGTATATATTCAGAAATCAGGTCTACCACGTCTATTTTTTCTTTGATTTTAGCAATATCATCATTCATATACTATCGAGAATACCCTATTACCCATGGCTTTTCAAGCTCACACGATGCTACTAACGTATACAAAAAAAGACGTGTATTATTTCACCTGTATTTTTTACACCAAATATCACAGTTTGATAAATGGTCGAATTACGGTTCCTTTGAATTTTTTGCCCTGGACAGCTTTTTTCACTTCATTCAAATCACTCCCGCGAACAATTGAGATGGTCATACCATATTTTTCAGCATATTTACTCGCCACAGGGTCAAATGGTGAGTTTTTTCCTGGTTTCCACTCATTTCCTACGATTTCCTTTCGATACGTTTCCCAATCGATCACTTCTAATTTTTCAGCATCAGGAAACATGTTTGGGTCCTTGGTATACACATATTCGATATTTGACACATTGATTAGTTCTTTTGCCCCATATGTACGTGCCAAAAGTACTGCATCCGTGTCTGTACTACAGCCTGGTTTCCACCCACATGCGACGATAATCGGCTTCTGTGTTTTTACTGGTTGTGTAGGATCTGCGATAACCTCTTTGTGCGCATATTCACCAAAAAATAATCGAATAAAATTCGCATTGAGCCTCGTAGTTTCGATACCAATCAAATCAAGCATGCGCGCATCTGCCTTGATCACACTGCTCAACCCTGCTTGATAGGTACGCGCTGTCGACCCGCCACCGATAACCAAAATAAAAGAGGTTCCTTTTTTTACCTCCGAAATAATCAAGTGTTTGAATTTTTTGAGAAATTCGATGTTGAATCCGGTCGACGGGATAATAATCGATCCACCGATTGAGAGAATTTTGGTTTGTCGTTTCGCCATAGACGATAATGATTAAATTGACTAGCACGTACCTTAAAACCGCTCGAGGTGCGATAGGCAGTTTTGCCTTTACCCGCACGATTCGAACTGTATTTTTTCATATATTTTTTTATTCTTTGGTAACGATACTCGAAATAATCCAGCTACCAATACTAAACAGCAATGCTCCCCAAAACGCACCCCAGAACCCACTTACTTCAAATCCTTTTACAATAGACGATGCAAACCAGAACATGAGTGCATTAATCACTAATGTAAATAACCCAAGCGTAAGAATATTTACTGGTAATGTAAGGATGAGAATCAATGGACGTATCAATGCATTCACGATTCCAAGCACGATAACGGTAATAATTGCAGAATACCAGCCTCCGAGCCTAATCCCCTGTACAATATTAGAAATAAGGATCAAGACACCTGCATTGAGTACCAACCGAAGGATAAAAAGCATACGTGATTATATGTAATAAATAGGTTTGATACAGTATAGCACAAAATCTCATTTGAACAATACGGACAATTGGGATATGATGATACAGAAATCGGTATGTAACATGCCATTCCTTATTCTACACGTACACACCCCTATGAAGCTCTATAATACACGTACCCGAAAAATCGAAGTATTCACACCAATTACGGACAAGAACGTAGGACTCTATACATGTGGGCCGACGGTATACAATTATGCACATATCGGCAATTTGCGCACTTATGTATTTGAAGACATTCTCAAACGCACACTAGTATCAGCAGGATATGAGGTAACCCATGTGATGAATATCACGGACGTTGGACATCTATCTGGTGACGATGATACTGGTGAAGATAAAATAGAAAAAGGAGCAAAACGCGAAGGAAAAACTGCATGGGAAATTGCTGAATTTTATACAAATATTTTCAAAAAGCATATCTCCCTGTTGAATATTACCCCTCCAAATGTCTGGTGCAAGGCGACCGATCACATCAAAGAACAAATCGCTCAAGTTCAAACTCTTATTGACGGAGGGCATGCGTACGAAACTACTGATGGTATTTACTTTAATACCACCACATTCCCTCGGTACGGAGAATTTGCACGATTGGATAACCAGGAATTGAAAGCAGGTGCTCGTGTAGATCTGGGTGAGAAAAAAAACCACCATGATTTTGCGTTGTGGAAATTTTCACAACCTGAAGAAACGCGTCAAATGGAGTGGGAAGCATTTGGACGAATGGGATTCCCTGGCTGGCATATCGAATGTTCCGCAATGAGTATGAAATATCTCGGAACTCATTTTGATATCCACTGCGGTGGTATCGACCACATTCCCGTTCACCACACCAATGAAATTGCTCAAGCAGAATGTGCCGGAGCACATCATCCATGGGTCAACTATTGGCTTCATGGAGAATTTTTACTGATCAATGATGGGAAAATGTCAAAATCAGAAGAAAACTTTATCACACTCGATACGATACTTGAAAAAGGCTATTCTCCGCTTGCCTACCGCTACTTCTTATTACAGGCACATTACCGAAAACAGCTCAATTTCACATGGGAAGCGCTCGAGGCTGCAGAAAATGGATTGAAAAATGCATACTCAAAAGTTAAATCAATTAAAAATTTAATCGAAGAGCAAAAAAAGGATAAAATTTATATTGACTGGATACAAAATAACAAATTAGGGAATAATAAACTGGAGAATGATAAAAATGAAATTGAAATCTATTATAGACAAAATTTTTTTGAAGTGATTTACCACGACTTAAATACACCTGCAGCATTAGCTCTTTTATGGGATTTATTAACAAATAAAAAAATTCTACCCGATCTCATCTATCAAACAGTACTCGAGTTCGACGAAATTCTTGGATTGGGCCTAAAAAATGTAAAATTAGAATCAGTCGAAATCCCATCAGAAGTAGAGCAGCTTGCACAAAAACGTCTCTCTGCACGAAAAGAAAAAAACTGGGGAGAAAGCGACCGCTTGCGCGATGAAATCAATCGACTCGGATTCGATATCGATGATACCAGCGATGGTCAGCGTCTCGTCCCCCGTGTATAACTTGTTTCCTATTTCTAGTACAGTGATTTATTTTTTGGTATACTATACGCGCACAGGAATCTGTGTGCGTTTTTCATACTATGGCAACACCAGATAATTTGATTCCACATAAAATACCGTCTTCTGAGACATCTCCACACGCAGGTGAAACTTTTCGTACCGAACAACCAGAACCACTTCCACCTTCTCCTGAGACAGAATCATCATCTGAACAGGAATCAATACCCGCATCACAATCCGAAAATGTAGAATCAGCAATTCAATCGTTGACAGTAAAACTACGTGGATCCAAAAAAAAGAAAACCACTATTCCTCTCGTAAAAGACGAAATTACTCGACGTGTAGAACAAGTCATGGAAGAGGGGCTTGGTGATGCATACAAAGAACTCACCGTAGTGCAGCAACAAGAATTCAAGCTAAAAGGAGAAGAAACTGCACAAAAAATTCGCCAACTTCTAAAACGTGGACACGTGAAAATAAAAGAAATTTTCAGACTATTGGTCGAGTGGCTGAGACTTCTACCTGGCATCAACAAGTTTTTTATCGAACAAGAGGCAAAAATTAAAGCAGATAAAATTTTGTCTATTGGTAAACATCATCGCTTCGAATAACCTATGGTGCCCCTCCTCCAATTCACTACAGGATTCCCCGAAACTACTACTGTCGCACCTACAGGAATTCCTGTTTCTTTTTTTGCACTCGCAATATTTATCACATCCATCTGTGCTCTCGTAGCTCTCATATTCATCATACGAAGCATCATGCATTCAGTGCACGAAGTGAGAAAAGCCTTCGATCGAACAGTGCTCCATATTCTTGTTCCCAAAGAACGTAAATCAGAAGGCTCTGGAAGCACTTCACAAGAAGATCGACTCGATCATGTGAAAGAAGAAATCGCTATTACTGAGACTTTTTTTTCCACGATCGCAGGACTCAAACCTGAGCATGGATTCAAAAAATGGTTTACTGGACGAAATGATCATATTTCATGTGAACTCGTGATTGATAACGGACTGATAAACTTCTACATCGCGACACCCTATAAGCTGAAACCTTTTATCGAACAACAAATCAATGCTCAGTACCCCTATGCACATATCGAAGAAATAACTGATTACAATATCTTCACCGAACATAGCTCGATTGTGGGTGCGTACCTCAAAGCAAAAGATGCTGCAGCGCTCCCTTTCAAAACATACAAAAAAATGGATTCAGATCCCTTATCAGGTATTCTAAACACCATTGCACGTATTCATGAATCTGAAAGTTCCGCTGCAATCCAATTCGTTATCCGTCCTGCGCATAAAAAATGGAGGCGAGAAGGGGTGCGTATCGTACGCGAGGTGCGCAAAGGAAAACGTTTTGAAGAAGTGATTGGAAATAAACGTGTATTTGGCGGATTCCTCAATTCATTTGGTGCTGAAGCAAAGCGACAAGTACTGGATCTCAATTCAAAAGAAAAAACTAAAGAATCGTATCAGCTCTCGGCCCTCGAAGAAGAGATGCTCAAAGGAATTGAAGAAAAACTTTCAAAAGGAGGGCTTGATGCTACCATACGCATCGTCTCAGCATCGGATAATCCCGAACTCGCCAGACTCAATCTCGACAATATTGTCAATGCGTTTAGTCCATACAATTTATATCGCTATGGTAACTCACTCGAAGCGATTGTACCAAAAAATCCTCAAAGCATTATTCGTGCGTTCATCTATCGATCATTTCATGAAAAAAGACACAGTATATTCAATACTGAAGAAATGGCAGGATTATGGCATCTCCCTCTTCATTCTACAGAAGCGCCTAATATCAAATGGCTCCTCGCACGCAAAGCACCTCCTCCTCCCAATCTCCCTTCAGCAGGTATCGATCTCGGTAGAGTTCTCTATCGCGGACAAGAATATCCTGTAAAAATGAAAGATGAGGATCGACGTCGACATCTCTATGTAATTGGTAAATCAGGAAGTGGAAAATCTGTCTTTATCGAAAATCTCGCCGTACAAGACGTAATCAATGGAAAAGGACTTGCGGTAATTGACCCACACGGAGATTTTGCAGAATACGTACTCGAACATATTCCAAAAGAACGCGCTGATGATGTCATCATCTTCAACCCTTCTGATTTCGAACGTCCAATTGGGCTCAACATGCTTGAAGCAAAGAGTGAAGATGAAAAAGACTTTGCCGTGCAAGAAATGATTGCCATTTTCTACAAGCTCTTTCCACCTGAGATGATCGGACCCATGTTCGAACACAACATGCGAAACGTGATGCTGACACTCATGGCAGATCTCGAGAATCCAGGAACTATTATCGACATCCCCCGCATGTTTACCGACGATGCATACGTAAAAAAATATTTGGTAAAACTAAAAGATCCGGTAGTCAGAGCATTCTGGGAAAAAGAAATGGCAAAGACAAGCGACTTCCATAAATCAGAGATGCTTGGATATCTGATCTCAAAAGTGGGTCGATTCGTCGAAAATGAAATGATGCGAAACATCATGGGTCAACAGAAATCAGGATTTGATTTCCGAGATATCATGGATAATCAAAAAATTCTTATCGTGAATCTTGCAAAAGGAAAAACAGGAGAAGTAAATGCAAAACTAATCGGTCTCATCATTGTAGCAAAACTTCAGATGGCTGCACTCGGGCGTGCTGATCTACCTGAAGATGAACGAAAAGATTTTTATCTCTATATCGATGAGTTCCAAAACTTTATCACCGACTCAATCGCGACCATTCTCTCTGAAGCTCGAAAATATCGCCTGGATCTCATTATCGCTCACCAATACCTCGGACAATTGACTGATGATAAAGGAAAATCTGATATCAAAGATGCAGTACTCGGTAATGCGGGTACCATGGCTGCCTTCCGTATTGGCCCTGAAGATTCCGAAATATTAGCAAAAGAATTTGCGCCTGTATTCGGCCCGTATGACCTCATGAATGTAGAAAAATTCACTGCAAATATCAAACTTCTCATAGACAACGAACCAACAAAACCATTCAACATGGCAACCTATCCTCCCACCAGAGGAAACAAAGATCTTGGCAATGCCATACGAGAGCTCTCACGTCTCAAATATGGACGCGATCGACGAATCGTAGAAACCGAGATACTCGAACGTACCAAGCTGGGAGAAAGTAATGAACACAGCAAAACAGACATGATTGAGGCAAGTCTCTAAAATATACACACGTCACACTTGTTCACACACTAACACACACTCTATGGATCACATCTCAAGTCTCTTACACAACACCCCTTCTCCGAATGACATGAACATTAGTCGAGGAATACCTACGTTTGATGACACTCCACTAGAACCCACACCTGAGCCGGTCCTATCCCCTATTACTAACACCAATAGCCCTTCCTCTTCTCCATCTACGACAGAAACAACAAAAACTGTCAGTACTGATACACCGGCACTTGATATTGCTGATATAAAAAAACGTCTCTATCTACTCAAAGATGAAATAGCATCAATCATTCGCACACTTGAAATAGGCGGTGCATTACCCGAATACACTAGCGGAACCCAAACCATGCCACGCGGCCGTACACCATCGACAGAAGAAACGCATATCACTATATCATCTGGAGAAAAAATTATTGAAGGAACCTTCACTGGAGAAAAAATGCGTGGCCCCGATGGACAAGAATATGCAGTTCCTCCAAATTATGCGAGTAAATCAAAACTAGTCGAAGGCGACCGAATGAAATTGACCATTACCACTCACGGAAAATTCATCTACAAACAAATCGGACCAATTGAACGAAAACGCATTATCGGAATATTGCAATTCGATGAAAGCACTCAATTGTGGAGTGTGATACACGAAGGAAGAATGTATCACATCCTTACTGCTTCTGCGACGTTCTATCACGGAAAACCAGGAGATCATGTGGTCATACTTGTTCCCAAAGATATTCCATGTAGTTGGGGAGCAGTAGAAAATATTATTGCTTCATAATACAAGAAGACGAGACCTGCATCGCTTGAAAAAATTAATTAAAGAACAAAAAACCCCGGACTAACCGGGGTTTAAAATTTTTCGACTCAATCGTGCCTTAGGCAGCAGTCAAGTGATTGTTTACGAGCTTCGCCATTTCAAACATGGTCACTTCACTCTTACCACCAAAGATTGCTTTAAGCTTGTCATCAGCCAAAATGTTTCGTTTGTTCTTTGGATTCTGAAGATCATTCTTCTTGATGTATTCCCAGATTTTCTTTACTACCTGTGAGCGAGGCATTGGACCTGCTCCTACTACTGCTGCGAGCTCCGCAGACACCTTGTATGGTCTGAGAAGTGCTGGATTTGCTTTGCGTGGCATAGAAATATGATTAAATTATTAAATGTGTTACCGCGAGTTCCAATGACAGGAGTGGCCTCGCAAGTACTATGCAGTGCCTAGTATATCACTGAGGGTATTCCCTCGCAAGAGCTTATACCTTTTTACCGATTTGTACGGTCCAAAAAACTACGATATACTACGATTCTATTTTGTTCACCCAGTCTCATTAGTATACCCTATGGCACTCTATCACAAACACCGACCACAGACCTTCGATACTGTGATCCATCAGGAACACATTGTCACCACACTCAAAAACGAATTGACCAGCGGTAAGATAGCGCATGCCTATCTCTTTTCAGGTCCACATGGTGTCGGTAAGACTACTACAGCCCGTATTTTAGCCAAATCTTTGAATTGTACCGGACGAAAAAAAGATGACCCAAACCCTTGCGATACCTGCGATTCATGTAAAGATATCTCTCAATCACGGTCTATTGATGTGATTGAGATTGATGCAGCAAGCCAGACCGGTGTAGACAATGTACGAGAAAATATTATTGAAAATGCGCAATTCAAACCCACTCGTGGAACCTACAAAATTTTTATCGTGGACGAAGTACATATGTTGTCCACAGCTGCCTTCAATGCGCTTCTAAAAACACTCGAAGAGCCACCCTCTCATGTAGTATTCATTCTGGCTACCACTGATGCACAAAAACTTCCTGCAACAGTAGTTTCTCGTTGCCAACGTTTCACCTTTGGCAAAGTTCCTGATGAAACCATGAAAAAACATTTATCACATATTGCACAGGAAGAAGGTGTTACTATTGATGACGACATTCTACATGCGGTGGTACGCAAAGCGCGCGGTGGAGCACGTGATGCTGTAAGTATTCTCGATCAATTGATCGCGCTTGGCGAGACACACATTACCAAAGAAAACGCTTCTTTTGTGATGCCGACCACTTCAAACGAATCACAACTCTCCTTTCTCACACATATCGTACAAAAAAATTCCGCAGCCGCTCTTGAGAGCATTCGTACACTAAGTGAACATGGAATATACCCCTATATTTTCGCAGAGGAATTAGTAGGACTTATGCGAATATTCCTCATCGCTTCGGTAGATTCCAATCTCGCAAAAAAGGAGGCATATCTTCCCGATAGTGATTTTGCTACACTCGAAGCACTGACGAAACAAATTTCTCGTGGAGATATTGTACGATTACTCGATCGCACCATTAGTCGTATGTATGAAATAAAATCTTCTCCACTTCCCTATCTACCACTTGAACTACTTGTCGTCGAATGGAGTGGATCAGGAGACCATTCAGTTCCTACTACACCCGTGAACACTTCGCGAATCACACCACCAATTTCACCATCCACGCCACCACCGACAACAAAGACCACTACGCCGCCCTCAATTCCAGCACCTGAAACTGTAATCGTAACACCTGCAGAAGTAGCACCCACCTCTCCTTCACACACCACCGCGTCACCAGAAACCCAACAAATTCCCGCATCAGTCGATGCCTCTACGGTATCTAAAGCATGGAACGCGGTTATCAAAGATATGGAGAAAAGCACCCCTTCTCTCATCTTTATCCTAAAAAATGCAACACTCCGACCCGTGAATAATGGTGTTCTTCCTGTAGATGTAGCTTATAGTTTTCACCAAGATAAACTCAACCAAACTGCAAATAAGAAAAAGATAGAAGAAGGGCTTACACACCATCTCGGATTTCGTCTTACGCTCGACGTAAGCGTCGACCCGAGCAAACAACCGAGAGATGCTGCGGCAGATCTCAATGACCTTGCTGCGGCATTTGGCGGAAGCGTGGTCTAGAAACAAAAAACGAGTGTAGCACACTCGTTTTTTATATTATTCAATCGGATATCCTTGCTCTCTCCACAATCTCATACCACCCGTCATATTGTATACGGATCCGAATCCCATCATATCGAGCTGTGTAGCGGTGAGCATACTACGTCCACCTGATTGACATACGAGATAAATAGTGTCATACGACCTCAGCTCCTCGGCACGTGCAGGAATATCGTTCATCGGTATATTGATTGCTCCAGGTATTTTTCCACTCTTCACCTCAAACGGAAATCGCACATCGACAATTACTGATCCTGCTTTTTTCTCACCGAGCAACTTATGCAATTCTGTAGTCGTTATTTCTTTGAACATATAGTAATGATGTTAAAAAATATTTTTGTCTTCAGGTACACTTAAAATATTTTGATAAACTTTTTGATAATTTATTTCTTTATTTTTAATTTTTTTAAGTAGCAATTTACATGCTTCAATAAAATCTTCAAAAAAATACTCAAAACAAATTATAAGACGTTTTCCTTTTTCATCCTCTAACAAAGACTTATTACATCCATGTTTCTTTTGTGAAAGGCCAATACAATTACCGGGTCGAGAACTGTGAACCATTGAACATCTCAAATTTGAATATAAATCAAATTTATGTCCTTTTTTATTATAAATATGATAGTTTTGAGGAAACAATTCTCTAATAGCCAAACGAAATCTTTTTTCTGATAATCCACTATCATCCCAATCATAAGCATCTAGACATGCCCCTAAAAATTCAATTGATGAAGCAATGAGTATAAAACCTAGATAAGCATGCTCCGCCTCACCATTATCATTAATTGTCATTTTTTTAATTTCTTCAATCAAAGGACCTTTTATAAAACTAGAAACTAACATAAAAAAACTGTCTTTTAAAAAACACGACCATTTGGCCGTGTTTTTGCTCGGGGACAGGGACTCGAACCCCGATACACAGGACCAGAACCTGTAGTCCTACCATTAGACGATCCCCGAATGTGTTATACCTGTTAACCTTCGACTGAGACATGATCTACCATATCCTGTCTTTAGACTTTTTTCACGCTTAATTGCATCCTCTTTTACCAAACAAGCTTCATAATACACAAGCTTGAGAGGTCTGCGATTTTTTGTTGATTCAACTAAACCTTTATTGTGTTTAGTTATCCTTTCTCGCAAATCCTGCGTCCAACCTATGTATAGATTACCATCTTTTATACTTTGCAAAACATATGTATAAAACATAGCCACCTCCCTTTAAAACCATTCGACCTGCCCGCATTGCTACGCAAAGCGTTGCAGGCGGGCGATCCCCGAATAGATTTGATGGATATAGTGTACCAAAATAATCAAAAAAGTCAAGAATGGTATTGTAGACATCCACCATCATATGGTACAGTATGCACGCACAAAAAATAAATTTTCTGTATGAATCTCAAGCTTGCTCTTGTTATTCTCACAAGCACATTTTTACTCACTGGATGCGGAGAGGTACCTACGCCGCGTCCCGACACTACGAGCACTGGCCTATCAGCCGAAGATCTCTTTGGTACTCAGCCAGCACAGAATTCAGCCGGATCAAAAAATATATCATTATCGCCCTCACAACTAACTACTACACCTTCTATGGAATTCGATGTCTCAAAACGTTATACCGCAATCCTCAATACCAATAAAGGTAACATTGAAATCGCACTCAATTTCGGCCAAACTCCAAATACCGTAAAAAATTTTGTCGATTTATCGCGTAAAGGTTTCTATATCAACACCATCTTTCACCGAGTGATCGAGGGATTTATGATTCAAGGGGGTGACCCCAATGGAAATGGTACTGGTGGACCAGGATACCGATTCCATGATGAGCCATTTACCGGAGAATATACACGAGGTGCTGTAGCAATGGCGAATGCCGGACCAAACACCAACGGAAGTCAATTCTTCATCATGCATGCTGATTATCCATTACCCAAAAATTATACAATTTTTGGTAGAGTAACCAAAGGAATGGACGTGGTCGATTCGATTGCCACCGATGAAGTACAGTATAGTCCCACAGGAGAGCTTTCACAGCCTGTGACACCTGCAGTAGTACACAGTGTCGAGATTATCGAGTCCTAAAAAAACCAAAAACCCTGAACTATTGCTTATTTTAGCAAAAAGTGCTATACTCCCCGCTTATTCACGAATAGTGCTAATAAAAACTATATACTATGCGTAATTTTAGAGACAATCGAGGTGGCGGAGGTGGTAGATTTGGGAAACGAAATTTTGGAGGAAACCGTGGAGGATACGGTGGTGGCAATAGAGATCGCCGAGACGGTGACACTTCTAGACCTGGGATGCACAAGGCTACCTGTGCTGAATGTGGAAAGCCATGTGAAGTACCATTCCGACCTACCGGCGACCGACCGATTTTCTGTAGCGACTGTTTTGGTAAACAAGAAGGTAGAGGCAGTAGTCCACGTGAAAAAAAGTTTGATCGACCACGATTCGAAAACAAACGACCTGATTTCAGACCTGCTACTCCTGCACAAGATACCAAAGCATTCACTGACATCAAGCAACAACTCGAACTCATGAACAATAAAATAGAAAGAATCTTGAGTCTTGTAATGCAGACGCCACCAACTACGGAATCAGCTCCCGAAAAGAAAACTGAACCTAAGACGAAAAAAGCAAAAGCAAAGAAAACTACTGCTAAAAAGAAGAAATAGTTTCACTGTATACAAAAAACATCCCTTTCGCAGGGATGTTTTTATTTCACATTTATGATTTCTTCTCATACTGATCGCAATAGTATGTAATCGCATCTCGCATGAATACCGCAAGTCCGGGTCGAAACTTTTCATAATATGCTGTGAATCTTGGGTCTTCGACATACATCGTGCCGAGGTTTCGAAACATTTCGTAACTGCACTCGTAGAAAAAGTTTATTCCGTCATGACTTTTCTTGATAAGTTCCTGTACATCTGGATGATTAATTCCTTTGTCCATCGAATCAGCAATTGCAGTCGTATGTTTCTCCCCATCTTCTTTTAATTTCTGCATGTCAGCTTTAGTCATTTTACTGACTTTTTTCATACTTTGTTTGTACGCATCGGTATTCCCCCATCGTTCTTTTACTTCATCTTGGTATTGTGTGACATCCTTATCTTTAAAAACATCATATAGTTCTTTCTCATTGATTTTTTGATTCGAATTCATAGCGGTTATGGTTGTGTCAATTGCGTGAATTAATTTTTCAAGTCGTGCCTGTTTCAGTCGTATGAGTTTCTTCTGTTCACGAAGGGCCTCAATTACACTGAAGCTCGGTCGATTGAGCATTCGCTTGATATCTTCAAGCGAAAATTCAAGTTCACGAAAAAAGAGTATCTGTTGCAAACGCAGAAGCTCTCTTTCTTCATAATAACGATACCCGTTTTTCGCACTATATGCGGGTTTAAGTAGCCCAATCTCATCATAATAATGAAGGGTGCGAACACTAATACCAGCTAATTGTGCGAGTGCCTGAACGGTATATGGCATACATTTTAGGATCCTACACTATCTATACTAAACTATTACGTAGCGTAAGAGTAAAGCTACTTTATCCACAATACACCAAAAAACCATATCAAAAAATTTAATTGTTATGTATCACGTTTTATGTGCCTATGCTACAATTCTGCGTATATGAAACAACCTTTTCTCAAATTTCCAGAAATCGTACAGATACTGATGGTATTTATCATACTGCATGTACTTGCATTTATCATATACGACTCCGCCGTTTTACGCATGATCACACTTGCGAGTGTCTTTGTGTCGACTATGTGGATCGCCCACAAATCACTCTTTACCGGACTTCTTATTGCATGTGCTGAAATCTTTATCGGAGGACATGGCCATCTCATCAGTGCACCCATTCTCGGATTCCCTCTTTCTCTCCGTATCACTATTTTTCTTGCAATCATGGTAGTATGGATGATACACATTCTGCGCAAAAAAATGCATCTCTCATACAAGCACCTTCCTTTATATCCATGGATACTCCTCATACTTGCACTTATACTCGGAGGAATTACCGGGCTCGCATATGGAAATAACCCTCTTTTTATTTTCGATGATGCAAATGGATATCTCATTCTCGGATATGCACTCCCATTCATCAGTATCGAATGGACCGAGGCACGCCGAGCCACACTTCTCCGCATACTCACCGCGGCTGCACTCTGGGTAAGTGTAGGCACACTCATCTTGTCATATATATTCACACACTCGATTGAATCATATGCACGGCCACTCTACACATTTATCAGAGATACCCGTCTGGCAGAAATAACACTGCAATCCGTATCAAACTCTGAGGGAATTGTTACACACCCATTTGCAGCGTATATTTTGGGTGAATCAGGATACTGGTACCGCATCTTTATGCAGTCACAATTTTTTGTCATAGCACTCACTTTTTTCCTTATCACATACACAGTACTACATACTGAAAAAATTCGAATACTAAGCTCGACTTCACTACTCATTATTTTTTCAATAGCCACAATCTTTCTATCACAATCACGCAGTTTCTTTGTAGGATTATGTATCGCACTCACGGTGATAAGTGGATTTATATTCTACCTCAAACGAAAAGAATTTATAACACTGATAAAACAGTACATCTATCTCATTGGCATGAGCAGTATCGCACTTTTGCTCGTCTGGATATCTATCACACTTCCTATTCCGACGAAGCCATCGGTCGATACGGTATTATTCAGTAATACTTCAATTGATACTGATCGATACGCGGCAGTATCTAGTCGCTGGTCACTACTCTCACCCATGATGATAGCTATCGATAACCGTCCGATTCTAGGCTCTGGATTTGGGACCGTATTGACCTACAAAAGCGATGATCCGCGTATATATGATGAGACAGGCAGCACTGCGCTCACTACCTATCGATTTGAATGGGGGTATCACGATATATGGATCAAAATGGGGCTAATCGGACTCGTAGCGTATGGCTCCTATCTGTACATGCTTTTTCGTGCAAGTGTCACTATGTGGAATCACACACCTCACTGGATCATACTTGGGTTCGTAGGTACTACGCTTACTCTATTTGTAACACACATTTTTTCCCCTTACCTGAATCATCCGATTGGTCTCATCTGGCTTCTCTCCATAATTCCATTTATATACACCACCCGATCACATACTATGGTATAATGTGCATTCGGACGTACTCATTCACACTATTCTCTCTATTTTTGTAGTATTCTATGCCTGTCTATCTCTCTTTTTTTATACTTGCCGGATTGTTTTTACTCCTCGGCACATCAGCAAATATTGTTGTCGACAATATTAAAAAAATAGGAAAAAAACTTCGCATTCCAACTTTTTTGCTTGGACTCATGCTCGGTATTCTTACCTCATTTCCCGAACTCTCAATTGCTATCAATACATCAATCAAAGGTATTCAAGATGTTTCAGTTGGAAATTTATTTGGAGGTATTTTTGTCGTATTCTGTATCACTCTCGGACTCGGACTCATCCTCAATCGTAAAATAAAAACCGATGGAAAAATTACCACCCCATTACCAGCGTTTGCTTTTTTGTTTTTTCCACTCATACTCGGATTCGATGGCATGCTCAGCCTGATAGACGGTATTATTATCTCTCTTGGATACCTGGTCGTCCTCACTCATTTCTATTTTAGAACACGAGAAGTAGACACTGTGGGAATCATGATTATACAAAAAAGTGCTCTTGCCAAAGAATTATTTCTTGTGCTCATCGGAACCCTTGTGGTAATTATTAGTTCAAATTTTATCGTACAATTAACCGTAAGCTTACTCGAAGTGTTCAATATTTCAGGATTTATGGTCGGACTCATGGTGTTTTCACTTGGAACCAATCTTCCCGAACTTACGGTCATTATCACCTCATGGAGAAAAAAACTCAAAGAAATTTCGTTTAGTCACATGCTCGGATCAGCAATCGTGAACCCTCTCATTTTTGCTATCATGACGTTCTTTGCCCCCGTTCCTATGGCCATCGATCGATCATACGCACTCATTTTCTATTTCCTTCTCATCCTCTCGATCACACTTCTCTACTTTTATAAAAGTAATAAAAACCTCAGCAGGCCTGAGGGTATCGTACTTATTATCATTTTCTTAATCTTTGCACTTCTTCAAGGAATGCTCCTTCCGCCACGTCTTATCTAGGAGTGCCTACTCGGGGAATCCCACGAGCAGACACTCCTCACCCACCTGTATTACAGCTCTCTTGAACGCATGCGTTGCCACCGCACCTCTTGATGAGGAGACACCAGGCAGACATCGGCAGCCTGTGAACTGACCACACCATCGACCGTGAAGATCCAGAAGAGGTCTTGCGTAGGATCTTCACGAAACCCTCTGATCTCAGTCACATAGACACGGCGCTGACCACCTACGTATCGTACCTCATAACTCACACGATCTTCATGCTTGAGCAGTCGATCGAGCACCGTCTCACGACTACCCAGATCGACATCACACCCGCTACTCATGAAATTAAGACTCGTGAGTGAAGTGGCAGCAACGCACACATCTCTCAAAAATCTACGCCGATCACTCAAACTCACGTTGAACCTCCTAATTCAACACTGAAACAAAAACCCGCCAGGATTTCTGACGGATTTTGTTCGTTTAGACATCCGATACGGATCACAATAACAAGCACGGAATTGCGATACGTAATAGGATATCGAAAAAACATTTCTCCGTTCCTGCTCGGGACGTGAAAACTGATGATACGAACACTCTTGACCGGGCTTGGATACCGTTGCGGCACAGCGGAGGCTACCTGAAACAGGAATACCTCACTTCCAGAGTATATTCATAGATTTTGCATATAATGAACTGAGAGAAGTGTACCATGTATAAAAACACTCAGTCAAAAATCGCTAACTACTTTATTTTTTTACTGTTTTCTGGTAACATATCCACAACATAACATAATAAAAACACTACACATTACTCACATGTCAATTATTATCGACGGAAAACAACTCTCTCGGACTATCCTTCATACACTCAAGAGTGAAGTCGATGTCCTCAAAAAACAACACATTATTCCCAAATTAGGAATTATTTACGTCGGAAACGATAAACCATCAAAAACGTATATCAAAAGAAAGAGAGAAGCTGCAGAAACAGTCGGTATCGCATGTGATCTACACCAATACCCAGACACGACTTCAAAAGAAACCATTATTTCAGAAATCAAAAAAATACAAACAGACAAAACACTTTCAGGACTTATCGTCCAGCTTCCATTACCAGAACCACTGTTTACAGCAGACGTACTCAATGCGCTCGATCCAGAGCTCGACGTCGATTGTCTTACTCATACACAGCTCGGAACACTGGTAATGAATACAAACACCATTGCACCACCTACACCAAGTGCAGTGCTCGAAATATTATCATCGCTCAACATAGAACTCAAAGGTACACATGTCGTAATTGTAGGAGCAGGACCGCTTGTCGGAAAACCACTTGCAATTATGCTACTCAACAAAGAAGCCACTGTGACTGTCTGCAATGCACACACACCCAGACTCAAAAAAATAACCAAACGCGCAGATATCGTCATCAGTGCAGTGGGTAAAAAAAATTTAATAACCAAATCTCACATCAAAAAAGGTTCGATTGTAATCGATACCGGAATCTCCTTTGATCATGGGAAAATGTATGGGGATGTAGATTTTGCACCAGTGGCACGAAAAGCCGGAGCACTCACCCCTACGCCCGGAGGAGTCGGTCCCATTACCGTCGCACTATTACTAAAAAACACCATTACAAACGCAAAAAAACTATCCCATTAAAGGGATAGTTTTTTATACGATATTTCAAGCTTATACAGCTGTCGACTGAAACTCATGAAGAATCTGCTCGAGCTCTGACATACTCTCTACTGCCATCAATTTCATGCGCAATTCTTTCATACCTTCTATTTTCTCATGAACACGTTCGTTTTTGAAATACCATGCCAAATGTTTTCTAAACGTTGTAATTGCACGTGTTTTAATCATTTCAGCATCAATACCTACCTCCTGATTCTTTTTACCGAGTGCACGTACTCGTGATTGATATTCGATATGGAGCCGAGCATGTGCGAGCACCGTATCTACACGTTCAGCAAAAGAAACTTTATACGTAGGATCAAGATATTCTTTGAAAAACCACGGATTACCCAATGCTCCACGTGCAATCAATACTCCATCAGCGCCTGTAATTTTCAAAGCTTCATCTACCTGATGCGGCTGATGTATATCTCCATTAGCAAGTAATGGTACAGTGGCAATTTTTTTTGCTTCACCAATTCGTTTCCAATCTGATACTCCACTGTACCCCTGCTCTTTGGTACGTCCATGAATCGTAATCAATTGAGCACCAGCCTCTTCGATCGCCGGAATAAAATATCTAAAATCATCAGGACTACTCCACCCTAATCTGATTTTTATCGACAACGGAGTGTCACCGATTGCTCGTTTTATTTCACGAATAATATTCTGAGCAAGTGCAGGATCTTTCATCAGCGCACATCCATTGAAATTACTCGTAATTTTGTATACAGGGCAACCCATGTTGATATCAATTCCTTCAGGCCCTGCATGCTCCATCACAATAGCAGCTGCACGAGCCATCGTGAGCGGGTCTGAGCCAAAAATTTGCTGTACAATTGGTCGTTCAGCTTCTACAAAATCAGTCATTCCAAGTGTTTTTTCGTTATCACGCACAATAGCTTCGGCTGAAACCATCTCACGAAACACCACATCAGCACCTCCGATCATTCGTACCATTTGACAAAAAGCCGAATCTGTCATATCAGCCATTGGTGAAAGTGCAAGAATTTTTTTGTTTTTAGTCAAAATATCATTGATCCACATAAATTCAATTTTAGAAACTGCAGGACAGAGGATTTCCCCTGCCCTGCAGTGTGTTTCAGGTATGCCCCTTTGTCTCCACTTCTTCGTCATCTGTGCCATCGTCTGAGACGACTGCAAGGCAGCCGATAAGGAAGAGGGTCCCCACTACCAGTGGCGGAAGTCTGCCGTACGGGCGTGAGAGCCCGTGCTTGATGAGGTGCCGAGCCATCTGCCCGACTTTTCCTTTCCAGAGTTTCTTCTCTGCACGACGAAACGAAGTGGTCACTCGCATCACTCGTCCCCCTCGAACCACACCTGACCGAAGAAGATGAAGCTGATCGAGTTCACAGTCCTCTTGAACGCAAAGGACAATTCCTCGAAAAATTCAGCGATCCCCATGAAGACATTCCTACCCCACTCTTTCATGAACTCTTCGAAACGTGGAAGTCCGCCAATCATCATGCACACCCCTTTTCACCAAGACTTATTTCTTGCTTGGCTTATCACTACCCGAAAATAATTCCAGGTACTGATAAACATAGGTTCAGGGTGCGTCTCAAATAGAAAACGTACCCTGAACCCCACCCTTTAGGCAAGCGCAACCTCGTTCACCGGCCAGTACCGGGTCGGAGACACGCGAGGAGGTGTACGAAGAATCGTACCGCCGGACCTGACGAGCACCTCGACATCTTTGACACGCTCAGAGATCTCGTCGTCCTGGACGACGAGGATGGTCGCACCAGTCTTCTTCACCATGACCACGAAGCCACCGGTGTAGCTCTGGTAGATGACAGAGACCGTGTACCTCACACCCTGCGAAAAACAGACGTGCGTCTGCACCCCACGAGGATTGATCGGACCACACCCTTCACGCAGGTCGAAGAGTTTCGAAATTTCCGCCAGAAAATTCTCGGCCACTTCACGAGTCATATCACTCCCTCTCCTTGTTAAGTGTTTTGTCCAAAAGGACACGTGACCCTAGCACACTCCTTGAACTTTTGCAAGTCCGAACATTGCCCACAGGATAATACCAAAAAACAATCTTTTTTGCAAGGTTGAGCAAAAGTTGACAAGTACACACTGCTTGATACAATTCACGCATCATTTACAAACAAACCATATTCTACTGGAACTGGGGTGAAATTCCCCGACTGTGCCGCAACGGTAAAAGTCCGATCTTGTAGAATATGCATTCTCCCGAGCAGGAACTAATACACCCTATCTTTGTGGTATCGGTGTATTATATATACACATTCCTCCGTTCAGGGGAATTTTTTTATCTCAATTATGCACCAAAAGCTTTTATACTTCCTTATCACGCTTTTTACCACTGCAACACTGGTAAGTGGATATTCAGTAATCAGAGATCAAAAATCACCTGTCGAAAAAAATACAGTTTCTACACAATTAAATACTGACACTCCAGCACACACACAAAACATTGAATCAGATATTAAAAATTCCATTCACTATACCGAAACTACTCAAAAAAAAGAGCCAGAATCAGACATTGAGAACAGCGAGATCATAAATACTTCCACTACTCCAGACACAGAAACTCATCCTTACGAAATATTTGAAGCGAAAGTGACGCTCGCGATCGATGGAAAAAATCTTCATATCCCCTATCACGATAGCATGACCGCTGAACGTGCGATGCGGGACGTTGCACAACGGTATCCTGAATCATTCCACTATGAAGGAATCGAATATGGCGGGGACCTCGGCACATTCGTGACGGCGATCAACGGTAAGAAAGAAAATCCACAAGAAAAAATGCGCTGGATCCTGTATCTCAACGGAAGCCCATCACCCAAAGGAATATCAATACTCACACTTAATCCAGACGATATACTCTCATGGAACTATGAAAAAGAAACTCTATAGCTTGCTCGTAATCATTTCACTTCTTTTCTCAAATATCGGGTTTGTATACGCATCAGAAGAATCTATCGAAGAAACGACTGCCGAAACCACAGAACAAATTCCCCAAGAAAATACTCCAGACGAAGCCGTAGAATCACCAACCTCAACTCCTGATACAATACCTGAAGATCTTCCTACGCGTACAGCAAAGCTCAGAATTGAAACATCTAAAGGGGTCTTGTTTGAAGATTCCGTTACCTTTAGTGCATGCAAACCATATGAGACGTCTGAAGAATATACACTCAACGCACAATGCCTCATTGAGCAAACGGACGGATTGGACGTAGTTTGGACTCCAGGTGATGACGCATGGCTTGATCGAATAAACCAATACGGCACAGACCTTTCAACGGGCTTATACTGGGCATACTTTGCAAATCTCGAATATGGGTCAGTCGCGTTGAATCATCTACCGGTACATGAAGGAGATGAGGTGTTGCTTGTGTACGGGGTAAACCCGCTTAAGATAGAAGTAGACACTCTTTCACCCACCCTTTACACAACAACAACGGTACGTGTATATGAATTTGGTTTTGATGAGTTTTGGAGTCCTGTATGGCTTCCTTCAAATAGTAGTACTCTATTACTGGATGAAAATTCGATTGCCGTCTCTCAAAATGGAGAAGCAATTCTCACATTTGATACGCTCGACACACAAACACTTCGAGCAATTAAGACAGGACTTGCCTCAAGCAATAGTATTGAAGTGTACCCCATATTGCCAACAACCAAAGCTCAACTACATGTAGTGGCACACGGACAAACTCTTTTCCACGACACCATAGAGGTGACAGCATGCATACCTAACGAAACACAGACTGATAGATACACATTAAACGCACGATGCTTAATTGATCAAGCAATCGGCATTACACCTACCTGGAGCACCTATGGTACTGATTCCTTTCTCGATTCAATCAATGGTATAGACAACAACTTCGAAACCGGACTGTATTGGGGATATTTTATCAATCATGAATATGCTTCAACTGCGCTCAATCAATATATTCTCACTGAAGGAGATGAACTATTGATTACATACAATACTATCCCACTCAAACTCACATTTTCGACCACTACCCCTACCACCGGAGACACAGTCACCGTATCTCTATACGAATTTGGTTTCGATGAGTTTTGGAGTCCTGCATGGCTAGCAGCGACCGGGGCATTATTCACAATAAACGGCACACCTGTAACCACCACTGATCACACTTATACATTTATCCCTACGACCACGATTCCATATCTCATTCGTGCAGAAAAAGAAGGATATATCACGATTGAAAAAACCTTGGTGGCAACCACGACCCAATCTACCGGTGAATCAACTGAAAATAATGAAGGAACAGGAGGCAATGGCAGCTCATCAGGGGGAAATATCACCAATCCTGTACAGCGTATGATCCAATTCCTCGATAGCACACAAAATGCCGACGGATCATTTGGTTCAACTCCATTCCTGACTGATTGGGCAGCACTTGCCTATGGATCGTGGACAGACTCTTCACAAGGATTGAACGCTCTCAAAAATTACCTCATCAGTGACCCTACCCCACTAGATGGTCCAAACGCAACCACAAATTACGCGCGCCGTAGTATGGCACTCATGGCACTCGGTATCAATCCTTATTCTGGAACACCCACCAACTATATTGAAAAAATAATTTCAGGATTTGACGGGACTCAATTCGGAGATACCGGTCTCATAAATGATGATATATTCGCACTCGTCCCATTAGTACACGCAGGGTATTCCAATAATCCGATTGTGGCTTCTACCACAAAATTTATCATTGAAAATCAATCAGCAAACGGATCATTTGGCTCAATCGATCTGACCGCGGCTGCAATCCAAGCACTCTCTCCATTCTCATCTGACGACAATGTGCGCACCGCACTCACACACGCACGAACATATCTCAAAAATGCACAACGCATTGATGCTGGTTTTGGCGATGTATATGCGACAGGATGGGTTCTCCAAGCAATCAGCGCACTTGGTGAACACATCTCTGACTGGCTAGTCAACGGCATCTCGCCAGTATCATATCTTACCAACGCACAAGCATCTGATGGAGGATTATTGAGTAGTGATGTACGAGCTAATCGTATCTGGTCTACCAGCTACGCAATTCCTGGACTGCTTGGCACCCCTTGGAATAAAATTCTTGCATCATTTGAGGCTCCAGTCACCACACCTGAAACCAGTGGACAAGGCTCATCTACCGCTACTACTACCTTCGACATCATTACCCCTACCACCACTGTGGATAGCACAACCACCTCGACACCCATTTCACCAGAGATTACTATTACTGAAAACAGTGTAGATACGCTCGAACAAGGTTCCACATACACATCTTCCTCAATGCCGACCCCCATTATCACCTCTCGACAAGTAGAAAGCCAGACATCAATCGTACGAGGAGAACGAATTATCGAGGATGTAGAACCATCTACAACACCCTCATCAACACCTACGAACACCCCTGAATCAACACTCGCGCCTGATGCAGATGGTGCGCAAACACTATCACACACACCTACTCCCATCACCCGATACATCTTCTGGTCTTCATTTACTGCACTACTACTCGCACTCGGATATAGCTGGTTTATCCGCCCCACTTCAAAAAAATAATACGATACCGTATACTTAGCACACCTTAACCACATTGTAACTATGAAAACATACCTACTCGTCGTACTCGCTCTTGCTAGCTATGGAGTATTCGCCCGCCTTATACCACACGACCCTAATTTTGTACCTCTCACAGCACTTGCACTTGTTGGAGGGCTCTATCTCCCTCGCCAATGGGCATATATCGTCCCTATATCTGCAATGTTCGTAAGTGACATGTTTATTGGCTTTTACCACCCACTCATCATGCTCTCAGTGTATGGATGTCTTATCCTCGCTACATATCTCGGTACAAAAACCCGATCCTCAAAACGCATCCTCTCTATTCTCGGTATCACTCTCACAAGCTCACTTGCGTTTTATCTTGTAACCAATGGTATGGTATGGGCTTTTGGTACACTCTACCCAAAAACCATCACAGGACTCATGGAAAGCTACTATTTCGCACTTCCATTCTTCCGCAACAGTCTTCTCAGTGATTTTCTCTATACTGGAATACTTGTGGGAGGAATCGAGACTTTCACATGGTGGAGTAGACACCGCGCATCGAAAAGAGTCGAGGCACTTGCTCACCATAAATCATAGTTTACAAAAAAACATCCTGATGTATAGTCAGGATGTTTTTTATTATTACCCTCGTGGTTCAATTGCAGGTTCCTTCATGTATTCTGCCTCCTCACTCATGGGTTCGTATGGCATAATCGTAATTGGCTCTTCACTTTGTTTTTCAAGTTCTGCCAACATTTCACGTGCCAACGGAATCACCACGGTCTCTTGCCACAATCCTTCTTTTTGTACTGATTCAAAATCTTGTACCCGGGCTATAAGTGCTGGAACAAAAATTTCATTCGAGGTGCCTGTAGCTTCATCAAACTGCCATCGTCTCATATATCCCTCAGACACGTTTTCAAGTACCACATCAACGGTCTTGGTCGGCTCTGCATATACCGGCATACGACCCTTCGAAAGAATAGCACGGAGACGATTTTCATCTGTCTCACCTACATATGAGGATGCGCTAAATGTCTTTGTCATAATACCGTCCACACTAGTCACCCTCTTTTCTTGTGAATGTACATTCACGCGAATACCCATCGGCTCACCATATTCTTCATATACAGGTTTCCCATTGATAACCAATTGATACACTACTGTCTGAACATTTGGAATATAAAACAAACTCTTATCAGTCGCTGTTTCGTACCCTACTCTCCATCGACTATCTACTGTTCCAGGTGCGTGTGCACGCATATCAATTCCGTATTCAGCAAGAAATGAATCTGCAATTGATATTAATTCCTCATCTTCGAGCACATCACTGATTGTGGGTTGCTGAAACGTTCGTACCGGCCATTTTGAATAATTTTCAAAAATTGAAACATACCCACCTACCATGTCGACCGTCACTACATATCCTCTATCTCGATCTTCTGCCAACGTAAAACTCTGCACATACGCATTATTCACTTTCCCAAGATCGAATAATCCCATTTTTATTCTTTGTAACACACCTGCATACTGTGAACCTGCATCGTTATTTGACTCACGTTTCAATACTTCAACAGTTTCAGATAATGAGGGTATCGTACTCTCAAATGAAAAGTTGTAATTGGTGTACACTGGTTCGTATAAAAGTGAGCTCATTTTTTCAACACCGCCTCCGAATTCCATAGTCTGTGCATCACCTCCACGTCCCTCATGTTGAGTATTTACTGAAACAGGCTGCAATGGACCAAACGCATTTGCTTCTGCTCGCGCAATACGCGTACCACCACTAAAACTGTTTTCAATGACACCTCCTGAAAGCGGGGAGCTAAAGTACACCACAGGGACCGCGATTGCAAGTGTTGCAATTGCTCCGCCGAGCGTGTGTACCCATGGTGATCTAAACCATGAATAAGTTTCCTTTTTTGCCACGGCATGTTGAGTAGAAAATTTCTCAAGTACCCGCATTCTCAATTCTTTTGCAAAATTTTCATCATACTTTGTATCTGGTTTTTGTCTTGTCATAGCCTCGATAACTTGTGCGATTTCTATTTCATGTTTTTTCAATCCGGGGTCAATTGCATATAATTCCTGGAGTATATGCTGAATATTTTTTTCCATAGTTTGATTATAATATTATTAGTACAACGTAGTGGATATCCATATACTTGTACTACGTTATTCGGAATACATAGTAACATCTGCTACAAGTATTTATACCTTGCCACTCATTGCAAGAAACATACATACGTATATACCCATCGGTATCTGCGACCGAAGAGATTTTAATGCTCGAGATGTCGCCATTTTCAAACTTGCCTCACTTTTTCCCATGATTTCGGCAATCTCTTTATACGATAATTCATCCCATACTCTTAGTATAATGATTTCGCGTTCTTTTTCTGAAAGTTTTTGTAATGCACCTTGGACACGCATGAGCATTTCCTTGGTATCAAGTGAGGAGCCGAGGTCGACATGATCTGGTATATCGTATGCTTCTGGCATTGATGCATATTTTTGTTTTTTTCGATATTCATCGACGAGCGTGTTTCGTGCAATACGATACAGCCACGACGATGTAGTTCCCTTTCCTGGATCAAAACTGGAGATACGTTCAAGTGCTTTAGTAAATGTATCAGCCACAATATCTTCAGCACTCTGCTTATCTCGTGTTCTAAAAAAAGCGTAGTCGTATATTTTTTTCACAAATCCATCATACACCACTCCAAACGCATTTCGATCTCCCTTGGCAGCTCGAAGCATGTACTCATCATAATTGATATGTTCTGACATAAACATCAGGTAATTAATACAGCACGTACAGTATATCACATGCATATGCACAGATATCTATCCGTATGTATATTGTTCTTATTATGTAAAATTGTTATGCTATGTGTTCCCCTGGCCATGCAGCATGCCGGGGTTCGACAGAAATGCTGCCCAAAGGAGAAATGGCCACATGGCCAAAGTGCTGAATGTTACTCTCTCCGGTGATCCAAGAAATCCGAGCGGTCCCTGCATCTCACACGCGTTCAACAACTACCGTTCATTCTTCAAAGACACGATCGTGTTCTACGGAGAAACTGACTCGGGTGTTCATGTCGAACTCGAGGTGAAGGTGAGCGAACTGCGATGGCTCGAAAAAACAGGCTCCTGGCAAGAAATCAAAGGGGTGACTGCTGACTCAAGCTCATCGTACGTGGCACAGCTCGAGACGGATAAAAAGATCGGTTCCATCCGATGCACCTCTCTCGCCAAGGCGTCCTACGCTGAAGCCTGATCACCCTGAGGAGTAATTCTATTGCCCACACACCATTGTACCTCGTATACATGTGTGTGGGCACCTTTACACCAGATCCTACAACATCTCTTAATACGTGACACCGCCGAAAAAGTAACACACTTGCCAAATTCTACGTTCTCAGCTATACTTGTTTATTCTCATTCCCTGAATTACTTCCTATGGAACAGAATAAACAGAAAATAGCAGTATTCGATATCGACGGCACTATTTTCCGCTCAAATCTTCATTTTGAACTCTTCAAAGGTCTCGTAGAATATGGAATCTTCCCATCAATCGTACTCAAAGAAATCGAAGAATATCATGATGACTGGATCAATCGACGAGGAAAATATCGTGACTTTGAAAAATCACTGATTCTCTCATATCAAAACCGTCTCAAAGGAAAAGTGGTCGAAGATATCGAAAAAGTTAGCCGAATTGTGGTGCAAGAAAAAATGGAGCATGTCTATGTGTACACCAGAGACATGATCGAAAAACTAAGAGAAGATCACATCCTTCTAGCTATTTCAGGATCACCTCATGAAATCGTGACTGCATTTACCGAATATTGGAAATTCGATCGTGCGTATGGGACCGTGTATGCATCTGAAAACGGAATTTTCACCAGCGATATTATTTTTCCTTCATACGAAATCAAAGATCATACTCTCAAAAATTTTTGCACCGAAGCAGGTCTCTCACTTGAAGGATCCGTAGGGATCGGTGACACCAGTGGAGACGTAGCATTCCTCGATCTGGTGGAACATCCTATTGCATTCAACCCAAGCAAGGAGCTCTTTGCTGTAGCACAAGAGAAACAATGGAAAACAGTAGTCGAGCGAAAAGACGTCATTTACGAAATGTAATGTTAGGTGATTACGATTTGCCCGTTCAAAATATAAAAAACATCCTGATGTATAGTCAGGATGTTTTTTATTTCACATTACGAATTGCGTTCTTCAATGTGCACGTTGAATCGTTTTTTGAATTTCCCTTCACTATCAGATCTCTTTTCATGCAATTCATCTATACGTGTTTTCATGAATTCGAGACGTGTTTCAGCCTGTGCCTGGGTAATCACACCTGCATCTACCAATGCCTGCAATCGCTCTTTCATCTGAGCCTCTCCATATGTGCGCATTTTTTCTTGCACCACAGTATGGTCAATTCCCTTTTCTTCAAGAAGAGTTTCTAATTTCTTACCCTCCGCCCACGCACCAGCAATTTCTTCCACTGGAATTCCTGTTATTTCTGACTGATGTGTAAACAGTTGAGTCTGTCTTTCTACAAACTCTTGAGGAGTTTTTATTACACCCATCCCCAACCCTCGTCCACCACGATGCGTTTCAGTAAAATTTTCAGAGATCATGTTTTGTGCAGCAGACACTGTCCCCGCTCCTAAAAATACTACTGCGAGCGCGGGTACTATTCCGTAGGTAAAAATTTTTTTCATATACATATAAGATTAATAGATACTATATTGTCACCCGGGTTATACTATTATTACACTATCCAAAAAATTTTTATTTCATTTCTGGAATCTGTCGCACACCCAAAGCTTCAATAGTCGAACCAATCTTTTTGCCCACCACGATTACTCGATCACCTACTTGAAGTGCTTCACGAGCAATTATGCGAGTACCTGGATGGATTGATACGATAATCACCTCTTGACGCGGGTTTTTCATATCAAACCCCTTATTAGTAAAGAAAATAATTTTTCCCACTTCTGCATTATTCCACACAGGCTCGCGTATTTCTCGATATAAATTATGCATCACCGGAAGAGGTCGCATCTCCATCCGATGCATCATCACCACATGTAGTGGTGTGCGCGCAAGCATCCATGCAGTTCCCAATATAATCACCACCATGATACCTGCTGAATACAATAATGGCCTACGATATGCAAACGAATATTTCTGCACCAACAACTCAAGTACGATCAAAAACACACCAATCAATATAATTAAAATCCATGGCAATGATTTAAGAAACACAATCATTCCATACCACCCAAATCCTGGTGCAAATAAAATTCCCGTCTCTCGAAGTCCAAACATGATAAGACTCATGAGATAAATCAATACCAGAAAAAGAATTATAAATCCAAGTGTTGCTAGCACTGTTTTCAATACAAAATGCCAGCGCGGACGCATCACAATCTCACCCCGTTTAATTGCAGTGAGAACCTTTGCCTGAATTTTTTGAGTATGTTCATCCATATAATTATTTCGGAGAAACTATTTTTTTGAGCTGCGCTTTCGCTCGAGCGATTCGCACTCCTACTGTAGAGATCGGTATCGACAATACATCAGCGATCTCTTTGTATCCCAACTCTTCGAGATAGAATAATATCAATACTTCACGATATTTGGGAGAAAGCTGCTTCATTCTATCTACAATTTTTTCCGTACTTTCTTTCGTATCAAGCAAACCTTCAAGTGTGTCTTCGGTACGAACCGGTAGACTGATAAACGTGTCAAAGTCAAAAAATGATACCGGCTCCCTTCCATTCTTTTTGATTACGTTAATAAACGTATTATGAGCAATTCGATATATCCATGTTGAAAATTTTTTATCAGTATCAAAACTTTTAATATTTCGATATGTCTTGATAAAGACTTCCTGAACCGCATCTTCTAAATCTTCGTATGAATACAAAAACCGCTGACCGTAACGCAGCATTTTTTGTTCATATCGCTGAAACAATATCGTAAACGCATCGTCAGTACCCTGTTGCACTGCCCGTGCGAGTTCCTCATCACTCATGTGTGTCTGCATATACGTTTTGAACATACCTTACAGATATGCCTCTCTAGTACTACACCCTCACCCCTTCATTTATTTCATCTATAGGACAATACCTCTACTAACTATAAAATCAAACATTACATACGTCAATAAAGCCCTATTTTGTCATCTTGTGATTATCTTTCGATATGCTATGATAGTATTCTATGCAACTCCCCTACCGAAAACCAGGAAAATTTAGTCGTCCACTATTTGATCCTCATATTACCCAAGAAAAACACGATGAGCTCACGCAAACACTAGAGACTCTCCTCCGCAAGCGTCCACACGCTGCACGAG
Source organism: Candidatus Magasanikbacteria bacterium UBA922 (assembly GCA_002293825.1). Lineage (GTDB taxonomy): Bacteria > Patescibacteriota > Patescibacteriia > Magasanikbacterales > UBA922 > UBA922. The sequence continues at coordinate 34,397 of DBDW01000008.1, forward strand.
AAGTAGCACGGCTCGCTGAATTGGGTGATTTTTCAGAAAACGTAGAATATCAGCTCGCTAAAGGCCGTTTGCGACGTATCAACGAACAGATACTCGTCCTTGAAAATCAGCTCAAACAAGCAGAAATCATCCATACTGACCACTCTTCCCCCTTTATAGAACTCGGAGACACGCTTGAAGTTTCGGTCAACGGTAGCACAAAAACACTCACCATTCTCGGATCTTCTGAGACTGATCCTGTCCGTGGAATCATTTCCCAGCATTCGCCAATCGGCACAGCTCTACTTGGAAAAAAAATCGGTGAAACTGTTGTTGTTCCGATTGGGAAACGGACAGTAACGTATACCATATTATCAAAAAAGCGCCCATAAGCGCTTTTTATTATTGTCCAATTTCCTGTGCCAAAAGTTTTTTACCACGCTCTACCCATTCGGTAAACCCGCCATGTTCCATTTCGAGTATGTAATCACTAATCAGTGTCTTTCGCTGAGAAAAATCGATTTCTGGACGAGTCGCAAGATATCTCTCAATACACTCGTACTGAAATGAGAGTCGCTCAGTCTCATTCTCGATCTGCAACCACAAATTATTCTCGAATGCCCATGCAATAAATGCGGGATCATCCTTTTTTTCTATAATCATTGTGCTGAGTTGTTCCTGAATTGCCTCAGTATCATTTCCACTATAATCATCACGAGAAAGCCTGTTCTTGATCGGATCCATTGTTTTTTCAAGATACTCGTTCAATTCACTTGGGATATATGGAATATCTGCGACGGTGTGCGCTGGACGCATGGTAAGGGAAATATTATCTGGATGGTGCGCGAGTTGTATACGAGATAATTCCCGAACAATGGTTTCAGCCTCATCAAACGTAAGATCAGTTTGTACAATTTTATAAATAATATAATGAAGTACGGTATCTATTTTTGATGGCTCATCTGGAATATAATCAATAAGCATTTTTTTAATAAATGTCGAATGATTGTGTGCACGCTGCGGTTCTCCAATCTGATATACATGTCGCTGTCTCAACCATTGCAATGTTTCAGTTGTAGGTAATCTGAGACTTCGAAGAATACCCAATGTTTCTGAAAAACCAACAATCACCACATAATCTGCAGTGTATCCTACAATTTTTTCAATCTGAGTAATTCCATACTCAATTCCACCAAACGCACAGGCATTTGATACATAGTAATCACTCGAAGTCGTCCCTGCCCCGGGAGGAAGCGGAGAATACGTACCCCGCGGTACTGCCGTAATGGTGACATGTTCTTTAACCTTATCAATAGATACCATCTGAATCACATCACAATGACCATTGGTCTGCCCGACACGCTTATCCAATCCGAGAAGTAATATACGGACAGTCCCATCTTCTCCAAACGGATCACTTGTCGTATTCACATCTTTTTCCATTTTTGCACGACGAGCCGAGAGTACCCGCTCGATCGCTTCTTCCTGTGCACGCACCACCGCTCGACCATCATCACCCGCCTTAAACCACAACAAAGCCGTATACCCATACCAGGCAAGGGCTCCTGCAACCATCACACCAAGAATAATTAGAATAGTCTTTTTCATGAACATTATCCTACTATTTTTGATACAAAAACACAACCATAGTACTGTGCATGCGTTGTGTATCAAAAAAACCACCCATCGTATGTAGTAAGTATCTTCGATATAATCGACTACTTACCACAATCGAAGTGTGGGTGGTTTTTCTGCACACACACCTCGATAGGCATGTGCCACACTCACTCGATCGGAAAACGGTGACGAACTTCGAAGTGCACTCCACGCTTATCCAGCATGAACTGCACCACATCGACCGACACGTAGAGATTCTCCCGCCCACTCGCAGGAAAATCTTCCATCACCTTCGGAAGTCCGCTCTTTTCGATCGCTTCTGCGGACATCGCTCCGGTAAACCGAGCGATCGTCATGTGCGTACCCCAGGGAAGTGGAAGCTCGGCCCCTTTCCGATGACAGGATCCGAGCATCTCGGACATGGAGTGTACCAGCTCTGCAGTGGGATACGTCTTCAGGATTGCCGACACCTGATTGAATGTCGGGCGATCGATTCTTGCCGCAAGACGAGACCGATCCCGATTGCCCCACGTGCGAATTGTTTCCTCGACAGCATCGTAGCAGGCGTCCAAGATCTGGACCACCTTTTCTTCGGACTCCTGCACGCAGTCCACGAGACCGATCACCGTATGTAGATCACGAGTCTCATACACCAGTGCCGACGGAACTGCTTTTTTGAGCTTTTTGAGCCACGGTGCGAACGCCTCCCTGATGTTCTGGTGTGGTCTCATGACGATTCCAACACCACGCGAAGGTCGTGTGAACACCGGATCTTCCAGAACTCCTTCTTTCCGTGCTTTCCAGTGCCCCGCCCGAATCTCGTCGTAGATTTTATCCTGCCGATGAATAAACGCAGGAAAATTGAGCATGATTCCCCCCTCCCATATCGAATGTTGTCTGTACCACTTCATCGACCCTATGTCGAAAAAGTACTACGATTATCTATCATATCACACTCCTTTTGTCAACCGATATTCATACAAAAAAATCTCTATTATAGAGATTTTTTAGGCATCATTCATTTTATACAGCTATTACGTTTTTCTTTTTTTACCCTCACTTACCATCATATAAATCATCACACTCACAATTGCTGCAAAAAAGCACCATACCGACGTAAAATTTTCATAATAAAGCCATGACGCGATAAACGCTGAAATGGCCATAATAAAAAATAACACTTTTACCATATATCTACTCGACAACACTCCCGCACCTACTGTAACAAACATATACATCACTGCAGCTACCATGCTATATGGTGCCTGATATTCATAGTAAATACACTGATTCACGACCGACGCACTCACCGGATTCATGAGAAAATGTACATATAAATACATACCGAGTGCTGTACCAATCAGACACGCAATCGTGAGCACTGTTCTCCTCCATCCAAAAGGTTCGATACTTCGAACAGCAAAAGGTACAAATGTAGGCCACCAAAATAATGCAAAGAATAAAAACAATGCACTCAACAATACTGCATCACTTCCACCATCAGCAATCGTAAGCCACAACCCACCTTCGATTGCCTGCTGAATCGCAAATACAAGTGGAATCGTTGCAAGTGGCAACATTTTTCTATCTTTTGTTTTTGCGAGTGTTGCAATACCCGTAGCTCCTAGCACCGCACTTGCCGCAAAGCTTGCGGTAGCTGAAAAACACATACGAAATCTGGGTATTGAATTAATTACACACCGCAGTATTGAGTGCTTCTCGTGTTTTCGGACCGATATGACCCACCTGCTCTATTCCTGCATTTTTTTGAAAACGAAGTACTGCGTCTCTCGTAAGCGGACCGAAAAATCCAGTTGCTGGATGTGAAAGATATGATGCTTTTCCGAGCATTGTCTGAGCAGTTTTTACCACATCGCCACTCATACCATAGGACAATGTTTGTTCAGTCTTGAGACATGTCCCTGTGTGCGTCTGTTCAGAAGATACATGAGATTCAGATTGCTCTTTGCTATGTGCACACGCAGATTCGTGTATGTTTTTAATCTTTGCGAGACTCGTAGTATAGACATATCCGGTGCCACTGGTAATTCCCCACGGAGTCAATATTTCTGAAGCGTGTTTTTCTTGCCAACGAATTACCGCTTGTACATCACGCTCTTCGTAAACGCCATTGATCGGTAGATTTGCATTTTCATATGTGTTCAAAAATTTTTCAAGTAATTTCACATCATCCGCATTATTAGATGCACCAAATTTCACCGGTCGATTCAAATATACCACAGCTTCACATGCTAATGCTGGTGGTGGAGTAGCCACAGATCCCTCTACGAGCATGATCGTGTCAGAGCTGACACTGGTACCACCTTCTGCAGATCTGAGCTTGATATACACGGTCTTTGTACCCGTGCCCATACTCAGCGTGTACGGATACGTCGGTGCAAATGACACAAAGGTAGCGTTCTCAAATTCAGGATTGTCACTCACTGCCATCTGGGTGGCATTAGTTGCAGAAATATATAACGTAACATTTCTTTCGATAGTTTCAGACGCACCATTATTGATCACAAACTCACTTACCCGAGGAGCACGTGGTGCAGTAAACCCTCCTCCACTTTTCTCATTACCAAACAGTGCAAAAATCGAAAACCCGTTCGTGGTACATGTAATCGTATTGATATTCTGAGCAACTACACAATTATCGAGTTTTCGCCACCCACTATGATGATAGTTATAGAGCACGAGTGAATTTTCATTCAAATTTGCGATATCTTCATCAGAATATGTATATACAATCGTTACCGGCACATCAAACGAATCCAAAATAATTGAATCATTGATAATCGCCTTTACATCAAATACTTTTACCCCTACCGATGTTTTGGTTCTATCTGGCATCCCAATACTGGGCAACACCGTGTCACTCTGTATCGTATTAATCTGCACCACAAGACTATCGGCGCTCGATGTCACATTGCTCGGAACTTGTACCTCGATAACTGTCTGATCTACCACCAAGCTTGACGTACCACCAGAAGCCACTGTTACGACCGTAGACGTGGTATTCGCCTCAGACGGCGTTCCTTCACATCCACTGGTCATAAAACTTCTCAGTGAGGAAGTAGACATATTACTCGACGCATCGCTCGATTCTACTCTATACGAATAGACCGTACATGGTAGTAGTGATGATACCTGCACTTCGTGAGACAAGACACGTGGAGCAATATCAAATTCGGTCGTACTTACCGAAGCACTCTGAGAAACTCCGTACCACACTCTACTTGACGCTAATTCATTGGTAGCCCAAGAAATCGTACTCGTAGTTCGTCCTGGAGTCGATGTGACTGAGGTAATCACCGGAGCAGTAAAATCTCCTGTGGTAAAATTCCATGCTGTAGGACTCGAAATACCTGCATATGCCACTGCCGAAAGATTTTGAAATGCTGTTGAGGAAACCAATACATAGTACCCTGTCTGTTCTTCAAATATAACAGATGGATTGATCGTAATGGTGTTAGATCCACTGCCAGACACTTGTGTACTTGTTACTGAAATTTGCTCCACGAGACTATTATCTGATGTTTTTCGAATTTCGATATATCCGGTGCTCGTAACTACGGTACTACTAAAGGTCATTACCAAATTTGGCTCGAGAGTAATACCTGTCGCATTATCTGCAGGTGTACGCGTGTTCAATACAGGTGCCTGTATCGTAGTAATTGAAACATTTGCCGCAGAAATACTTGGAAGATTTCCCGATGTACCAAATTCAACTACATATCCAGAAAGCACAAAATCACACGGCAGATCATTCCACGTCCCATTGGTCACATAGAACTGCCCACAATCTTCTCCGGTTCCAAAATCATTAGGTTCTGAATCTGCCCAATTATCATAATTTCCTCCTATTAGAGTTCCATTTTCAGGACCACTCACCCATCGCCACACTCCTTCCTGCGCTGCATCACTCGCACCCATCCACCCATCACCCTGCAATCGATCTGCCACAAATTCATTTTCTGCTTGAGACATAATCGTAGCCAAATATCCAGGCACTCCATATGCGGTCTGATTCTGAGCTGCTGTCACTGCACTATTCCACGAAATTGCTCCTGAAATAAATTTATACAAATGGCCATTGTCTGCAAAAAATACTTCTCCTTGTTGTACTAGTGAAATTTCAAGTGTATCAGTACCTACATTATTGCGTGTATACATGAGCGTCTGCAATGCAGCATTGATATCTGCCACCGTACCACTAAAATTGAGTGTGGAACCAGACTGCCCACCAGTAAAGGTAAGTCCTGTGGTCGAACCAAACGAGAGCGTACCATTACTTACCAATAATTTCACCGGTGTAGTTGATGCACTATTGCCCACCAATTGTATATCACTAATCAAAGTTGCAGTGCTCATCGTCGTCGTCACGCCGACCGGATTATTTATGGTAATAGTCCCATTGGCGTCCACAGGTGCAGCTTGACTAAACAGTGTTGCAAAAAACGCAATCCCGATTATGAGACTGAATAGATAATACGGATTTCTGAAAGATTTCATAAGTAAAAAAAATTTTTTATAGTATATCATTCATTACTCAAAATTCAAAAGACTCATGCGTTTCCAGCTAATTCCTGCTCTGCTCGCAATGAAGCAAGTGTGCGCTTATTCCACGCACGATCTCGTAATATAGCTGCCATCCAATGTCCACCAAGTGCATGTGGCATCATCACAAAATCAGCACCATATTCATACAATAATCGTGTATCAGGAGCTTGGTAGCTATTCGCAATAATCAATACCTTGGCGTTTATTTTTTTCACATGCTTGATGAGATTGATCTGATCATCGATTGACGGAATCGTCATGACGATCATAGTACTCGATCCCAATGGTAATCCTTCCAAAAATTCAATATCAGCAATATCTCCGAAATAAAATGGCGTATTGTCAGCTCGAAGTTTTTTCACGACATGGGGATCAAAATCTATCACCGCATGTCTCGTTTTCATCGCTCGCAATGTCTCTACTATTTTTCTACCAATTCGGTGATACCCTACCACCCAGACATCGTATTTTTTTACTGGCTTGGTGCTTTGTCTATATTTATCAGGACCAAACCATCGAAATACAGGAAGTAACCATTCATAGATTCTCTCACTATAGGTAATAAGATATGAAGACAAGAAAATTGTCGTAATCGCCACGACCGTAAAAATCGGAATCTCAGTACCCTGTATATGCCCAATTTGCCTCCCAGTAAATAATATAACAAAGCCAAATTCACTCACCTGTGCTGCAGTAAGCCCAGCCAGAAAACTGTTTCTCCGTGTAAATTTGCACCATCTAAACAAGATATATAAGACAATCGGATTACCAATCAATATAAATAATGAAAGTATAATACCCGGCACGAACACCTCTGAAAAATTACTAAGCCCCATCTCGCTTCCCAATACAATAAAAAATAAGACCAAAAAGAAATCGCGAAGCGGCTTGATCCTACTCGCAATCTCGAGCTGATATGGAGACGAACTCAATGAAATACCTGCGATAATCGCTCCGATTTCCAATGAAAATCCAGCCCAACGCAATAGACTGGCGGCACCAAAACACCATGCGAGTGTAAAAATAAATAACAATTCACTAGAATTCGATATTCTATCTAATACACGTGGAAGTACGTATTTGCTCAGACCCACAAACAAGACAATAATCGCACTGATTTTTGCTACCAACCACACAATCGTATTCGTAACACCGCCTCCCTCGGCATGCTGTATTGCAAACATCCCAAGCCCGATCATAATCAAGACTGCGATAATATCTTGCACGAGCATGAGCCCAATCGTATATCGTCCATAGGTAGTCTCAGTATCTTTCTTGTCACTCAACAATTTCATGATAATAATCGTACTCGAGAAGGTGATCGCTACTGCTACATACAGTGCTGAAAGCCAGCCAAATCCCAATATCCATAAAATCAGGGTTCCAATACTTCCCGTAAATAAGACCTGTCCCACACCTGTAATCATTGACACTTTTCCAATAGATTTGAGATGTCTAAAATTCAAATTGAGTCCGATGATAAACAAGAGCAACACCACACCAAATTGTGCAAATGCCTGATACATGTGATGATCCCCTTCCAATAAATTCAATAACAATGGCCCACTTGCGATGCCTGCAAAAATATACGCGATAATCAATGGTTGTCGAAATAGCCTAACTACAAAAGCGATTACGGTCGTAATCGCCAAGAGCACACTGATTTGGATAAATACACTATCCACACGATTCTAAATTATATTGTGATAGATAGTATATAAAAAAATTACCGTTCATGCAAAAAAAATCACGTGTTCCGCATTATTCATTCTTGAATTCTCCAACGATTGCTTCGAGTATGTCATGAAAACTGATAATACCGACAAAGGCATTTGATGTTTTTTCTGTAATCAACACAATACTTACTGACGAACGTTTCAATCGCTCAATTGCTACCAATGACGGAACGTCTGCGTGAATATGCATGACCGGCTGCAATAATGACCGTACATCGAATTCTCCTTCTCCTGTATCAAAGATATGTCGTAATACATCTTTTACCTCAATTGCACCCAAATTTCTCTCAAACGTTCCTTCACACACTGGAAATACTGATCGATCGCTCTTCTTTATCTTCTGTTTAATTACTTCTACGGTATCGTGCACATCGATCCATACCACCTCGGTACTTGGTGTCATAAAATCTTTGATTGGTCTATTGCCGAGATGAAAAATACTCTCAACCATGTTTTGCTCAGACCGCTCGAATACTCCTGTCTCTGCTCCCTCGGCAATCAACAACTTGATCTCTTCTTCACTTACCACCTGCTCGACCGAGGGTCGGATACGCAATATTCTCAATACACCTGCCGTAGACGCACTCAATACTGCCACCAATGGTGTCGCCAGCTTCATCACCATCTTGATCGGTCCTGCTACTTGTAGCGCAATTTTTTCTGGATTTGATAATGCGATTTGTTTTGGTACCAATTCACCCACCACGAGCGACAAAAAGGTAATCGCAATCACGACCACGATCACACTCACTGGCTCACTATATGCAGCAAGTACCGGAATATTCATGAGCCATTCCTCCATATATTCTGCTACGGTAGCCCCACCATACGCTCCAGCAAAAATACCAATCATCGTAATTCCGATCTGTACCGTGGAAAGCATTTCTGAGGATTTTCTCGTAAGAAACAATGCGTTTTCAGCTTTCGAATTCCCCTCTTTCACGAGATGTTTCAATCTGCTTTTTTTCACACTCAATAGTGCTATTTCAGAAAGCGAAAAATAGCCATTGAGGATAATCAAGACCAGTATTAGAATTATTTCAATTGAAATTGAAGGCATAGTAGGATTACGCATTAAGGCTCTGCATTCTAGCACACCATCGCCTGCAGTATCAAACGTGAATATATTTCACACACTCTCAGCCTTCCGTGGGTTTACGCCTTTTTTTCTGAGCACGTCTGCTCTCGTCTCTGATTACCGCGCCATCACGCAATTCTACAATACGATCCGTGAGCTCGGCATATTCCAATTCATGCGTCACCATGATAATCGTCTGTCCTGCGTGATTGAGGCGAATAAAGATATCCATAATCTCACGAGAACGTGCCGTATCTAGATTTGCCGTAGGTTCATCTGCAAAAATTATCTTGGGATTATGTGCAATTGCTCGTGCAATACTTACTCTCTGCTGCTCACCACCCGAGAGCTGACTCGGTAGATTGTGCAATCTGTGACCGAGCCCCACCTCTTCGAGCGTTTTTGCAGAAATACGATACGCCATTTTTTCCTTCTCACCCCGCATCAAGAGTGGTAAGACCACATTTTCTACGGCAGTTAATTCGGGAAGTAGTGCGTACTCTTGAAATATAAAACCAAAATTATTGAGTCTAAAATCTACTGTTTTTTGTGCATTCAACGTGGTCGTCGCGGTACCATCAATTTCGATTGAGCCACTGCTCGGCTGATCAAGTAAACTCAAAATATACATCAACGTACTCTTTCCCGCACCTGATCTGCCAATGATCGACACAAACTCTCCGGTCTGAACAGAAAAATCAATACCCTTTAAAATTACCATCTCTGATTCACCGTTATTAAATTTTTTTACAATATGTTTGGCACTCAACATAGTTATCTACCTAATATAGAATCGAGCGTATTTTTTCTAATAATCATTTGAGCAGGAACAAATCCTGCGATGAGTGTGGTCACAAATAACATACCCACTCTCCAGAGTGTTCCCCCTGTTGAGACAAACAAGACTCCATCGCTAAAAGGAAAATCGATCGGGTGTAACTCAAAATACGGCACCAAGAGACCGTACAAAATCATCAATCCAAATGCCGTACCTAAACACGCATAAAACACTGACTGAAAAAGATATGAGAATCGTATTGCACTACCACTGATTCCGATCCCTTTCATAATACCAATAAACTTTTTGCGACTGATGGCATTGATAAAAATTACGATAAACACCGTAATTGATGCCACTCCCAAGCCGGTAGCACCGATAATGTTTCCCAGTATCGCAAAGGTAGACGAAAGATCTTTGAAAAAACTCCCCTGCGCTTCTTCCCAGTTCTGTACAAGTGCACTGCTACTAATATTGCTATTGACGATGTCATTTTTGACACGATCAGCGTCGATCGGTGGCTCGAGGTCTTTGAGTGAAATCGCAATTTCATTCGACTGGTCTGAATTGCGACCGAGTATATTCCTCATCTGTTTTTGCGTCATGTATACTCGCTGCGCAATTTCGCTTGTCTTGGTATCTACGATTCCCTTCACCACCACCTCCTGGCTTGTATCTCCGACACTCAATCGTATATTACTTCCCACCTGCACCCCCTCAAGCGTACTCTCTCCCAATCCGATAGAATATTGTTCCAATAATCCACTCCCAATCAATACTTCATTCGTATCAGTGTCTTCGAGATACGTACCCTCGACTACCAATTCTGAAAGACTCGTAACCGCATTCTCTATCTCAGGGTCAATCCCGGTCAAGAGAGATGATGCAACATCTCTCACTTTGTTCCCCGTAATAAGTCTCTTGTAATTTGCCTCGAGCTGTACGGGCTCGAGGTAGCGTACACTCACTGCATCTACGTCGGGCAAATTCGAAGCTACCTGATAAATATATCTACTATTATCAATAAATTTATATTCTGTATTCGGCTTGATAAAGACATCGCCTGAATAGTGTGTCCTAAAATCATTGCTCGATCCAGAAATCAATCCGACCAAAATTCCGCTAATCACGACAAGGTTTAGAAACGTTACCATCATGATGAAAATAATCAAAGCCGTGATCCAATAACTCGATCGCTTGATCTGCCGATAGGCTAGAAAATATCCTACTTTTACGTTTAGAAAGCTCATGTATTTAATTCTTTTGATATAGCAAATAAATATTTCCTACTGTAGTTATTGTACGTAACTAGAGAGATATGGTCAAACAAAAACCACCCGGAAGGGTGGTTTTGCGATAGTGCTCGGGGACAGGGATTCGAACCCCGATAGCTGGGACCAAAACCCAGAGTCCTACCATTAGACGATCCCCGAATGTTTAAGAATGCTCATCTTTTCTTCACGTCCATAACCGGACTTCAAAAATAATTCACGTTTATAAGCTTCTTCCCTAGAAGCATATTCTTCAGTATGAATTACTTTTAATGGCCGATACCCCTTTGTCGATCTTGTTTTTCCTGCATTATGATCTTTGATTCGTTGCACCAAGTCAGACGTACGATCCTCGAATGTTTCATTCGTCATCCCCATGAAACCTTTCCTCGACTTGATCAGGGAACGGGGATCTTAAAAACTTAATACCAGATTCCCACTTTCACAGGAATGACGCGAAGTCTCTTAGGTTCGCAGATACTTGCGCATTGCAAGTATGCTCGAGATAAACGTGAGAAGAAAGACTGCTCCGAACTGTATCCCAAGCAGGAAAAGTATATGTGAGGAGAAGTAATTTGTCAAGATATTCTGGGTCTCGAAAACTACACTCATATAAGGGTCGATAAACCCGAGAGCAAACCATACCACCCCCACCGTAATCGCACTACTCACGATACTGAAAATGAGTGATTCGATAATATATGGTCCGCTAATAAACCAATTCGTAGCACCTACCAATCGCTTGATACCGATCTCCACGCGTTGCGTATAGATTGCTACACGAATCGTATTGAAGATAATTACAAATGCAATAATCGCAAATAATCCTGTGAGCGCATAGGTAAATCGCTCCACCTGCTGTGTCACCATCTCGATTCGATTGATCGCTGTCTCTGTGTCTCCAAATGTCTTTGTCTCAATAATTTCATCATACTCAGGGACCGAAAGTGCTGTCATGATTTTCTCATAATCCCTCGGTTCACGTGTCTTCACAATGAGTGTTGAACCAAGCGGATTGGTACCTAGCTCTTCCAAAGATGCAATAATTTCGGTATTTGCAGCATACGTCTGCTTGAATCCTTCGAGTACTTCTTCACGAGTAAGATAGCGCTCCTCGGTCACCTCTGGAAGTCCTGCCACAAAATCTCGCACTTCCTGAATCTTTTCTTCAGGTGCCGCTGGATCAAAATAAATACTCACATCAATCTGATCTTTCACCGATGTGATCGATCGATCTGTAAGCACTTGTACAATAATGAGTGTATTGATCGAGAGGAGCATGAGTACGAGAATCAAGACTGTCATGAATGACAGACTCATGTTCCGTACAATATCCTGAAAAGAAAATTTGATAATTCGTCCGAGTGACATAGCAAAAATATTTATATGCGATATTTACCTTCACGCTCATCGCTTGCTATTTTTCCACCATGCAATACGACGACTCTACGACGAAGCTGATTCACAATCTCACGATTATGTGTCACCAAGACGATTGTGGTACCAAATTCATTTATTTTTTTCAAAATCTCAATAATTTCTTGTGTATTGATGGAATCAAGATTACCCGTAGGCTCATCTGCTACGAGAATTTTCGGCCGATGTACGAGTGAACGTGCGATTGCCACACGCTGCTGTTCCCCACCCGAGAGTTGATGTGGATACCGATCAAATTTGTGTGACAAACCCACGATATCGAGCACACGTGGGACCACCTGTGTGATACGTGCACGACGCTCACCTGCGACCTCAAGTGCAAATGAGACATTTTCTTTCACCGTCTTCTTTGGAAGTAACTTGAAATCCTGAAATATTACACCGATTTGTCGTCGGAGTAATGGAACGTCTTGTGGTCCGATCTTGGTAATATCCCATCCGCCAATCTCAATAGAACCCGCATTTGGGCGTTCTTCTGCAATAAGCATTTTTACCAAGGTGGTCTTGCCGGTCCCGCTCTGCCCCACAATCGACACGAATTCTCCTGATTCAATATGCAGACTCACCTCATTGAGTCCTACACTATCACGAGAATAAAATTTGCTAACATTTTTTAGAGTGATCATAGATACTACACGACAAACATGTGTAGAGTATAGCACATCACCATATACTGATACAACTTATGACGTTGCAAGTATATCAACAATCGAATCAAGACGACCTTCCACTACCTGAGCAATCGTATAGACTAATGGAAATGAATCTGTCTCGCCCAACAAACTCACTACAACAGGAGCTGAAATCACTCCTTCACACACTAGTGGCTTCTCGCCTTTTGCAATATTTCTCCCTTCATTTCTATGTCTCGAATCCTCGCTCATACCAGTAGCAATAAAATCTCCCATACCCGCAATTGAATACGCAGTCTCCCTCACTCCTCCACACACTTCGATAATTCGCCCCATTTCTTCGACCACTTTTGTCGCATACCATCCGCGTGCATTGCTTCCCATACCGAGCTCATCGAGCATACCAAGACCAATCGCATATACATTTTTCAATACACCTGCAAGCACTGCTCCTCGCACATCATCTATTCGCTGTAATCGCACCCTACTTCCTGCAACAAGCGACATCATCGTCTGATACACATGATCATGCGAAGTTGCGATTGCTCCAAATGCATATTTTCCCTGTGCAATCTCGGGAGCTACCATTGGTCCGCCAAAAAATGCAAACATGTGATCTGGTAATACTTCGCTAAACACGTGATCTACTGTTTTTCCCGTACCTTGTTCAAAACCTTTTGCCACCACAACCACGGGTGTTTCCACGCGAAGAACATGTCTAATCCTCTCAAGTGTTTCTCGTATCACCCATGAATGAATGCACAAAAAAATAATATCTGCCACAGCGACACGTTCTTCGAGCGAACCCATACCAGTACATCTACTCGGATCACGATCCCACCACTCTACCGAATGTCCGACATTCCTAATCGTTTCTCCAACTGCAGAACCTATCTTCCCTCCACCAATAACGAGTACATGTTTCATATACATATGTAAAAAGACTACTTCTTAATGATATACCAAATAATATAGAACTACAAAAAATCACCCCACATGAGGTGATTATACTGAGCCGACATCGGGGATCGAACCCGAGACCTACAGTTTACGATACTGTCGCTCTACCAGCTGAGCTATGTCGGCATACATATTTTATATTGAAAATGGAACGTACTAATTGAAAAAATAGTCTAATTTTCCAGCTTTTTACAGGGAGAAGTGTACTCAATTTTAGGTAAACTGTCAATTGAAAACAAAAAACCCTTACTTCGATATTCGATACCACTATCGACTACCAGAGTAAGGGTGCCGCGTATCCTGCCATTTCAGACAAAACACGCGGCATATGAACCATGAATTTATATGTCGTAGCGCCCACGGCTCAGGCGCTCAGAGAAAATTCTCCAATTTTCAACCCCCTTTAATCGGAGATGGATTTTTGTCACGGACAAGTATTGTTGTAGCACGTCCGAGGACGTGTACGGCACTTGTGTGACGTCTCGGTATCCAGCGTCTCAGCCGTCCAGTGTATGCCCCACAAGGGTGGCTCCACATAGATCATTCCAGAGACTTACCGTACCTATTAATAAAACGCATAGGTGCGTACCAGTTGTCGCATGGTTGCGTGTTTTTTTGATAACGTAGAAAAACATACACTACGGACTCACATTTTATGTTATTGCGCTGTGGGTCATATGCGCTCATGTGTGATACATCATTCACCATCCTATGTACGGTACGGGTGATTTGCGAGTCAAAAATTATGCTCGCGTTCAAGCCCTCATACGCGGTATTTCCGCCAGGGCTCGGATCAATATCCCACAAGATACTTATCCGAACCGACGACCATCACACACTTAAGACGCCTCACCATATCACAACAAGCGTTTTTTGTCAATACCTATGATATGCACCTATAGCATCCCGTACAGACGTGTATCCATCAGCTTTCAGAAGCTGTACCAAACCATAATTGATTTCACCCACCACTTGCGGACCTTCATAAATCATACCTGTAATCATCTGCACCAATGATGCACCACGTTTTATCTTTTCATAGGCATCTTCTGCGCAAAATATACCGCCTGTACCAATAATTACCATCTCTGAACCACAGTATGCGTAGGTACGAGAAATAAGTTCATTTGAACGCTCCCATGTGGGTTTACCGCTAACAGACCCACGAATATCTTCAGGAATTTTTTCTTGTATAGTAGGATCAGATCGATCTTTATTGAGATTACCAATATTCACTCCCCATACTTTATACTTCCGTGCCACATCAAGAAGTTCTCTGTGCATATCCCACGTGATATTGATCGGCATTTTCAAAATAAGTGGCTTATCAGAACGAGACTTTACTATGGCTTGCAATAATTTTTCCAATTTTTCAGATGTCGTAAATGGCTCACCTCCAAATGTATTTGGACAAGAAATATTGATTTCATATGCATCGATGTGTGCCACCCCTTTACACACCTCCAGACCTCGGACATAGTCTGTGATTCCTGCGGTCTCGTCTACAGTACTACTGCAATTAGTCTTTCCAATCGATACGATACAAGGAATTGTCTTTCGATATGTCTTTATACGATCGATAATACGTGTAGCCCCCTCATTCTTCAGACCATAATTCACCACAATAGCTCTCGATCGAGGGAGACGGTACAGTCGTGGCGTAGGATTCCCTTCATACGCACTATGGGTAATGGTACCAATTTCTGAAAAACCAAATCCCACTGACTCGAGTACTGGGTACACATACCCATCCTTATCGAATCCAGCCGCAAGACCAACTGGATTCGAAAAATATATACCTTTGATCTGTTGTCCAAGCATTGGATTCGTATAACAGAAAAAATACGCACTCAATTTTCGAAGTAATTGATTCTTCCCAATGTACACGCTCATGCGCACCATGCGATCGTGCACACGCTCAGGATCCTGAAGAAAAAATATCTTCTTTACTATATGTACATAAAAAAATCGTACCAAAGCATGACGATACTTCATACACTACAGAGAAGAGATAGGTGAATGCTTGTGTTTCAATGAAACATGAAACACTCTTTCATTATTGAGCGGGATACGAGAATCGAACTCGCTTCTCTGGCTTGGGAAGCCAGCATAATACCAGTATACTAATCCCGCGCGGAATGCTCGATACACTACACTTTCTATCGAGCATTTCTCACATTATTCCATGACCTCATTCGTTTCGACTGTTTGTACTTCTGGAGTACTGGTCGGTGCAGTGGTCAATTCTTCAAATGGATTTCGAAGTCCTTTTGACACTCTGATTTCTGAAGAAAGTAATCGACTATTCATAAAATCTGCAAATGGTGCAGTATCATTCTCATTTGTGGCAAACAAAATATGTCGCGCCTTTACCTCTTTGACATTTTCTCCTGTGGTCTGATCCTTGGTCGTACGGATATCGTCAACACGGAGGATATGATACCCGAAATCAGTTTCTACCAACTCACTCGAAAGTTCTCCTTTTTTCAATGCAAACGCAGCTGCTTCGAATTGTGGAACCATCGCTCCTTCACCAAACCAGCCCAAATCTCCTCCCTGATCTTTGGTACTATCAGATCCAAATTCGCTCGCAAGTTGTTCAAATGATTCTCCTCCCTTGATCCGATCAAGCACACTCTGTGCCGTAGTTTTTACCTTTTCTTTTGCATTTGGATCACGGACAGTCTCGAGATATGCATTTGACAATTTGGTCTCAAGTTCAGCTGGATATACAATTTTCTGTACAAATTGATCGAGATTCCATCCATAGCGACCCGAGATTTCTTCATCCGCTTTTTCTCTACTTTCAAAACTAGGCAACAGTCTGGTGTCTACCACCGAATTGATTTCTTCTTGAGTGAGTGAAACATTGTATTCTCCTGCTACAATTTTCGTGAGTTCATTGATCAATAATCTACTCAATACATAGTCCGACATTTCTGCGTCGCTCGGACGAGTGAGTCCGGTCGTATCAGTGTCATAAAATTTTCGCATTGCATTGAGATTGTCGACATACTCCCCATAAGGAATTTTATTTCCTTCAATAGAAGCTACAGGAATTCTAAAAATCTGTGCAGTAGTAAGTGCGAATTTTGATTCTGACAGTGCTTTGACACTCTGAATACCCACCACATACCATATGATCAACCCCACCACTACCGCTACACCAAGTCCTGCCAACAACAATGATACGGTATTGCGTCCTGAATCAGATTTCTTTTCAGGAACAGTACCGATACTCTCTTCATGAGCACTGTGTTTCTTTTCTTCGTCCATAACCTTTAGAATTAACCCTCGCTCGGTGGCGAGTGATGAATGAAATAATACCACCATTTTAACGGATTTGGAGACTCTTGTCCACCCATGTCCCTCTGCCCATCATCAGGTGTCGCTGATGCTGATTCTTTACCCAAATTTTTAATAAATAGCACATTTTCTCCTGGTTTTTTCATATTAAGATCCAGGCGAGCGGTATCTTCGAGATAACTTGTACTCGACACATATTTCAAAAGTTCAATCGATTCAATTTTCTTCTTCTCTAATTGATCGATCTCTTCCTGAAGGCGTTTTACTTCCTCCCGAAACGCATAGTCCTTGAAATACGCGCGAGCAAACCCAATCGCAAATAATAATGTCAACAAAAACGTAACTACTAAAAAAACCTTGGAACTAAAAAACAGACGTGTACGTGAAGATGTGGAACGACTCATATGCGCTCTAGTATATCACGCTCTT
Source organism: Candidatus Magasanikbacteria bacterium UBA922 (assembly GCA_002293825.1). GTDB lineage: Bacteria > Patescibacteriota > Patescibacteriia > Magasanikbacterales > UBA922 > UBA922. Next base: position 52,186 of record DBDW01000008.1, read on the forward strand.
TATATTACCTCAATTGTCGCAATTTTGTTTCAATCAACTCCCTGAGACGATGGAGTTCTGGCTGTTCGAGAGTATTAATCATTCGATATATCTGCTCAAATGAATGCTGATTTTCTGATGTCTCTGTGCGAATTTTCTGCTTTCTCAATTCATTGAGTAACCGCTGAATTCCAACCGGACGAGACACATGATCCACCACAATTCTCACTTTTGAATCTTTGATTCTGATTTCAATGGTTCCATACTTACACAACATTCGCCATAGACCTCGTTGCCGTACTACCACATCTTCGATATTGTAGAGATCAACTTCTGAAATAGTTTTTCCAAATAACCCATCTTTGACAATATCGATGACACGCTCGGTCGTGAGCACAAGGACTGTACCTCTTGACCGAATCAAGACCATCGCCACTCCCCACACTCCACCGAAACACAGCGCACTAAATCCAATAATTCCCCACGTACCCTGAGCAAAAAACCAAAACATACCGACTGAAGCCGTGAGTAATAGGAAAAATGAGCCGATCCACTGCCACACAAAACTCGATGCACGCTGACGTATTTCTGCAATAATATGCTCACCTTGTATCAGTGGAATTTTTACCATACATACGATTACGATACTATGTGATCAATCGGACCAATCCACGGTTCCAATTTCTTGAGCTGAATTTCCCATTGAAATATCTCAAGTATTCGTTGTCTTCCTGCACGTCCCATACGATCCCTCTCATCATGATTACCCAGCAGTGCGACAATTGTATCGGTAATTTTTTGTGCCTCGTGATACACATCGAGCACCTGGCCTGTCTCCCCATCAATCACCGCTTCTTCCACACCACCACTTTTGCCTGCAACAATTGCTTTCCCAGCTGCTGCAGCCTCGAGAAATACGAGACCCAATCCTTCTTCTCTCCCATCATCTGGATGAGTTAATAACACAAATAAATCAGCAAGATAATAATACTGTGGCAATTTTTCATGTGATACCCCACCAATATACCGAACCACATTTTGAAGTTGTCTTTTTTGAATCTCAGACACAATCATTTCACGTTTCGGCCCATCACCAATCACTACCCACACAGCATGAGTTTCTTTTTTTAGAATATCACTAAACGCGCGGATGAGATGCGGAAACCCTTTTCCATCATCGAGTCTTCCCACCGACAACACCACTTTCTTACCTTCGAGAGCGAGAGTGCGTCTAAGCGTATCAATCTCTTCTCTGACAGGTGTACGAGAAAATAATGCATCGGGACAGGGATACATCACCATAGAGCGATTTTCAAACTCAGGTAATCGCTCGAGAAAACGACGACGTAATGATTCACTGTTGAATACCACCTGCTCTGAATCTCGTATAATTTTTCTGAGCCATCGCTTCTTCCATGATGTCTGTGTACCATATACCACATCCGTACCATGAGAGATCACCAGATAAGGAACTTTTAGTATCTTCTTTATTATCCACGCAGCATATCCTAGTGGGAGTACATGATGTACGATAATCATTTCAATTTGTTCTTTTTTTACGATTGCCCTCATTTGAAATACCGCTCGTATCCATCGTGGCCACACTGCACGATACAACTGCTTTTTTCGCACAATTGTATATTCTTCGTGCTGATCAAATTCAGATGCACCGGCCTCCTGAGGCGCATACACCACTACATTATGAGAGGCTAATGCTCGAGCCATATTCGCAGTGTACGTCGCAATGCCACCGAGCTGCGGAGGAAATTCCATTGTTGCAAGTAAAATTTTTTTCATATACGTATTATGTTTTCAATGATTTGAAATATGCAATATCCTCATGTGTCACACCTCGACACAGGATAAACACACACCCAAATATGCACGCACCTACGAGTGCCCGCACCATAACTGAGATATCAAATATACCCATATACATGACACCTGCACTCATCACCGCACTCGATATGAGCAACTTCCCTATAAGCCAAGCATTTTTGACATGCTCAAGAACAACCGTGCGTACAACCACCACCCAAGAAATACCTGTAATTAACCAGTTACCAATTGTCGCAGACAATGCAGCACCGACCGGACCCAGCTTCGGAATCAAAAACGCATTCAACACAATATTCACACACATCATGCTTCCAATAATCGCCGTCTGCATATTTTGACGACCGGCAGCATTCAATAATGCACCTAATAAGATATTCATAAATGACGGCACGATGCCGAACATGAGAATCTGCAACGGCACAATCGACCCTTCATATTCATTACCAAAAAATGTATAAATGATATCAGTGCTCAATACGACAATACCTACCGAAAGCGGAATCGACACCAGTAATAAATATCGAAGTCCTTGATTGAATACTTCGCTAAAACGCTTCGTATCATCAACAAAATATTCACTCAATCTCGGATATAATCCTGCGATAAGTGCAAATGGAATAAATTGAAATGCATACGCAATTTTATAGGGTACGCTATACCACCCGACCGCCACATCGCCTGCCATTTTTGACAACATTACCGAATCTGCATATGACAAAATACGTCCAAAAATAGTTGCAAGTGCGAATGGTATTGTGATCGGTATCAAATACCGTACAATTTCGCGTACATATCGTGGGCGTAATCGTATTGCATATCGTGAATGTGCGATATATCCTGCAAATACAGAACTCAATATACTCGGTATCAAAAACGCAATCATGAGAAAATACAACGGCAACTTGAAATACAAAAATATAGTACCCAGAATCAGAGTCACCAATTGACTCACTAAAATCCCCAATGCCTCATACTTCACATTACCCACTGCACGTAATGCTCCATAGAGTGTCGTTTGCAACGAATCAAAAAGCATCGTAATTCCTGAAATAAGCACAAGAGTTTGTGTCTCGAATTCATGATTCAACATCAGTAACACTCCAGCCATTACAATATAGGAACCCAATGAAAGAAATATTTTTACATACAATACCGATGAAATAATATCGGAGATTTTCTGTTTCAATCGAGCACCTTCACGAACCAACACATTCGTAAACCCCATGTCGACAAACACTACAAAAATTGTAGTGAATGAAAGCGCAAAAAAATATTTCCCCGTATCACCCGCCCCGAGAGAACGAGCAATGATTGCAAAATAGACAAACGAAATAATCTTTTGTCCGACCGAGGCCATGGTCATGTATAACGTGCTTGTACCTACAGAGAGAGATTTCATACTAACCGTAGTGTAGCGTAAAAATACACTAAAGCCAAGAGGAATTTATACTATACATAGCATACAATACATCTTGTATCTTTTTTTATGTATATAGCGTATGTGTTGAAAACAAAAACCCGCCTCTTCGGCGGGAATTGTATTGTTTCGTTAACGTTTTCTCCACTGATGTCCACGACGAGCTCGAGTAAGACCTGGTTTTTTTCGTTCTTTTGCTCGTGAATCTCGAGTCAAGAAACCTTCTGCTTTGAGTACTGGCTTCAATTCTGGATTCCATGCAATCAATGCTCGTGAAATACCGTGTCGTACGGCAAATGCCTGTCCGGCAACTCCTCCACCGACCACACGTACCGTCACATCGAGACTTCCGTCTTTCTGTACTACACGCAATGGAGACATTACCACGTTCTGATGAATCTTAGTTGGGAAATATTCAGTATACTCCCGTCCATTTACCGTGATCGTGCCTTTTCCTGTCATGAGTTTCACGCGTGCAGCAGCCTCTTTTCGGCGACCGACTGCTCGAGTAGTAGAATCGTTTTTAGTAATTCGTTTGGTAGCCATACAGCGCTTATGCTTTAATAGTTAACCGCTTCATCAAGATTTCTCGGTGTTTATTCTTCGGAAGCATTCCATTGACCGCGCGGCGGAGTACCTCGGTAGGATCCTCGGTAAAAATAGTCTGGAGTGAAGTAGTCTTCAATCCTCCTGGGAACATGGTGTGTCGCTTGTAGTCTTTCTGTACGAACTTCTTTCCAGTGAATTTCACTTTACTCGCATTCACTACTACAACCGTTGCCCCTCGATCGATGTGGCGTTCAAAAGTTGGCTCATCTTTTCCCATGAGCGCCATTGCGACCTCTGTTGCTACTCGACCTACCGCTCGATCGGTAGCGTCAATTTCGATATGTTTTCTCGTATTCATAGCATTCATATTATACAAATTCAATTTTTGCGGTCTCAGCACTGTCATTGGTGCGATATCCGAGCTTCACGATACGAGTGTATCCACCTTTTCGTTCAGCATAACGAGGCGCAATTTCTTTGACCAATTTGGTCACTGCCTTACCAGTGTACAAGGTCTTCATGATGATCTCCATGTCTACTGGACCATGTTTCTTTGCCTTGGTAATCAATGGCTCAATTACTTTTTTCAACTCTTTTGCTTTTGCAGTGGTTGTTACAATAGAACCATGCAAAATTAAACTTTCAGCAAGACTGCGGAACAATGCTTTGCGCTGTCCACTTTCTCGACCGAATTTTTTTCCTTTTTTTTGATGTCTCATATCACACTTAAAAAATCTCAAAAATTACTCTTCAGTACTGCCCGATTTTGATGCTGTACCAGAGACATCAAGCACAAGACTGTAATGATCCATAAGGATTTTGGTTGCCCGTTCTACTGCAACTTTGGGCGAAATCGTTCCATTCGTTTCAATTCTGATCGTCAATTTTTCGTAATCAGTCACATCTCCAACACGGGTATTTTCTACTGAGTATCCCACATCTTTGATTGGTGAGTAGAATGAATCCATCACAATTGTTCCCAAATCTAAATGTTTACTCTCTTTTTCTGCAGCTGGAACATATCCCAATCCCTTGCCAATAATTACTTCAAGTGAAAATTCCTTTTTGTCTGAAGTAATTGTTGCAATTTTCAATTCAGGATTCACAATTTCAATATCAGCATTTTTTGCAAAATCAGCAGCAGTAACATCTCCTACGCCTTTTTTCTTCAGCGTAAGTACTACCGGCTCATCACTGTGTGAAATTACCGCAAGCTGTTTCAAATTGAGGGTTACTTCAATAACATCTTCAAGCACACCTTCGATTGCTGAAAATTCATGTTGTACTCCATCAATTTTTACTGCTTCAACCGCAGAACCTTCGATTGAAGACAATAGTACTCGTCGGAGTGAATTACCGAGCGTCGTACCATACCCCTGATGACATGGGGTTACCACCAATTCACCGATATTTTTGTCGCCGGTTTCTCGAAACTCGATTGATGACGGAAGTAAGATATAATCCATAGATAAGTAGATTATTGACAGGGCGTGAATAAACTCACACTCCTACCTCTGATTAGCGAGTTGAGTAATACTCAACGATAAGCTTAACATCGAATACACGTTCGAAATCCGTAGGCAATGGACGCGCGGTAACTTTTCCAGCCGCACCATTTTCAATTCGAAGCCATGAAGGAAGTTCTTGTTTTTTCAATTTTTCTTCAATTCCTTCAAAAATTTTCTTTCCTGCTTTGTTTGCTTTGAGTACGATCTCATCTCCGACACTCACAATATGAGAAGGAATGTTCATCTTCTTTCCGTTCAACATAAACATGCCATGACTTACCAATTGTCGAGCTTGTGCGCGAGTAACTGCAAATCCGAGACGATATACTACATTATCCATGCGCATTTCAAGAATTTGATTCAAGTTTACTCCAGAATCCCCCGCCATATTACTCGCAGTTTCTACATAGCGTCGGAATTGGCGTTCACGAAGACCATACACAAATTTTGCTTTCTGTTTTTCATCAAGCTGACGTCCATATGATGAACCTGCTCCTTTGCGCTTATTTGGTCCATGTTGCCCAGGAGACTGATTCAATCGGCGCGCAACTTTGGTCGCATTTGTTTTCAAACCCAAATTCACGTGAAAACGTCGTGCGATTTTATTTTTTGGTCCAATATTTCTACCCATAGTATTTGAAATTCGTTATGTTTAGTATTAAACGCGACGGCGTTTTGGAGGACGACATCCGTTGTGTGGAATTGGAGTAATATCTTTTACCGCAAGTACGTTGACTCCATTGGTATTAAACGCACGAATTGCAGCTTCGCGTCCACCACCCACACCTTTTACAAACACATTTACTTCTTTTACTCCATACGCTTTGATCGCTTCAAGTACATTCTTTACCACCATACCTGCTGCATACGGAGTTGCTTTTTTAGGACCTTTAAAACCTGCTCCACCGGCTGAACCCCATCCAAGTACATCACCATTCTGATCAGTGACCGTAACAATCGTATTATTGAATGAAGCCTGAACATACGCTCGTCCATGAGAAACTGAGCGAATTGCCTTTTTCTTTTTCGTAACTTTTTTAGTTGCTTGTGCCATAGTTATGTTTAGACAGAGTTTAGAAAATTACTCATTCACCTGTTTTAGGTCTTCTGAGCTGCTGGTTTCTTTCCACTAGGTGCGATATTACGCTTATTGCCACGAGTGGTGCGACTGTTGGTCTTCGTTCTCTGACCTCGCGCAGGTAGACGACGTGCATGGCGAATACCACGGTATGATTTGATATCTTTCAAACGCTTAATATTTGCCACCACTTCACGACGAAGATTACCTTCTGTGGTTTCATTTTTTTCAATGATAGTGCGAATTTTATCTTCCTCTTCCTGAGTAAGATCTTTTACTCGAACACTTTCTGAGATCTTTGCTGTTTCCAAAATTTTCTTTGCTTTCGTACTACCGATACCGTAAATATAGGTAAGTGCAATTACGATTCGTTTTTCGCGTGGAATGGTTACACCTGAGACTCGCATACGTTATTACAATTATATTCTAAAATTAACTACCCGCCTTGGTTCGCAACTTACGTCCTTGACGTTGCTTGTGACGTGGGTTCTTGCAAATAACGAATCGAACTCCGCGTCGTACCACGATTTTGCAGTCTTTGCATCGTGTCTTTACTGCTGGCTGTACTTTCATAAAACACTCAGATTTAAACAAAAATCATCAACTACTATGCGATATCGACGCCCTGAACGAGTCACAGGCTACACCGCTCTAGTTGAGACTTTTAAACTAATTAATCATTAGAACCGATAGGTAATACGTCCTTTTGAGAGATCATACGGCGTCATTTCGACTTTCACCTCGTCACCGACGTTGAGTCGAATATTGAACATTCGCATTTTTCCACCCAAATGAGCGATTACTTCGTGTTCGTTTTCAAGTTTTACACGAAATTTGGCACCAGGAAGAAGTTCATCGATCACTCCCCTGACTTCCAAAAAATCATTGTTTTTTGGCATGTAAAAAAAATATTTAACGCGGGTATTGTAGCGTATATGAATAAAATTGTCAATACGAGCACGATGTGCACAGAATTACGTTATTTTTGCGCTATATAAAGCTCAAAAATCTATATGACTGACTACTCCTTCTCACCTGCTCGCTCACGATACACCCAGAATCTGAATAATGCAAAATTCCACAAAACCATGCAGGCAATTGATAACACCCGCACAGCTACATGATGAATTCCCCATTGTTCATTTCCCACGTACATCGCACTCACCGAAAACACATAATTCCACGTAGCAAGTATCAAATATCGCACAAGCTCCTGATGAGCTTTCCCTACACTTCCAAATGACCACTTTTTATTGAGTGTAAAATTAAATGTAAGAACAATCGCCTGACTCAGGACCACTGACACGGTAGGGTTAATCGAAAGGATATCCGCACATACGATCAATAATGAGATATCGATCGCTACACTAGAAACTCCCACGATCACGTATTTTGCAAATTTAACACGCTCATTCCATGCGCGTCGTATGAACGGTATCAAAAAATCTTTCATAGATTCTACAGTATACCCCACCTACGGCAAGATTGCTAGAAAACCGTACACTTATACACTCACTACACTCGTATTCTTTTTTCGATGAGATCGAATTACCGAAAACGCGAACGCACCCAAGAATACACAACCCTGGAAGAACACAATCGCACCCCCGGTCGAAACATCAAGATAATAACTCGCATATGCGCCCACAACCGAAGAAACCACACTGACCACACTTGCAATTACAAGCATCACTGGAAAACGCTTGGTAAGTAAAAACGCAGTAGACCCAGGCGTGATAAGCATAGCGATTACGAGAATAATACCTACGGTCTGTAATGATGCAGTGATCGTCACGGCGAGCAATACCAATAGAAAGTAGTGAATGAATTTTGCACTCACCCCTACCGATTGCATATGTGTGGGATCAAAACAAAACAAGAGCAGTGTACGGCGAAAGGTGAGAATAATAGCTGCAACCACCGCAGAGACACCGATGGTATACCATGCAGCTACATCGGAAATTCCGAGTACATAGCCAAAAAGTACATGCATGAGATCGATAGAACTCACCGTACGAGAAATCAAAATGAGTCCCAACGCAAACAAGGTAGTGAATACGATTCCCATCACAGCATCCTCTTTTATCTTCGTATGCGTCTTGATACTCCCGATCAGTAATACTGCCAAAAGTGCAAAGATAAATCCTCCAACGCTAAACGGGATACCGATAATATAAGCGAGCACTACCCCTGGAAGCACAGCGTGAGAGATAGCATCACCCAAGAGTGACCATCCTTTCAAAATAAGGAAGCATGACAGGAGTGCGCATACCGCACCCACCACAGATGAGACTACAATAGCCTTCACCATAAAGGGGTACTGGAGTGGAATGGTAATTAAATCGACGATATTCATACGGTATATTAGAGTTTATAGCACATAGTTTATATAAAAAACACATTCGTATTCCTATTAGCTATGCGCTAAACTTGATACGATGCATAGCTCCATCAAATGTCTGCGTCACATTGTCCCGTGTGAAGACTTCTGTCGTCGGTCCATATGCTACCACTGTCTTTTTGATCAGTGCCACATGATCACAATATTCGGACAACGACGTAAGTTCGTGAGTAGACAATATAATGGTCTTTCCAGCTTGCTTCAACGTGAGCAACAATTCGGTCAATGCATGTTCACTTTTTGCATCTACTCCTGCAAACGGCTCGTCGAGTAACAATATATCCGCACCATGTGCTAGTGCACGAGCCACAAAGACCCGTTTTTTCTGCCCACCCGAAAGCTCTCCGATCTGTCGATCTCGGTATTCTTTCATTCCTACTTTTTCGAGTGCATTCATGACCTGCGCATGATCTTCTGCTCTTGGTGTGCGAAATATATTTTGCAAACCAAACCTTCCCATCATCACCACATCATATACAGAGACAGGAAAATCCCAGTCTACCAATTCATTCTGTGGCACATAGGCTACGACTCCTTCTTTTTGTGCCTGCAATGGCGTCTTCTGATCCACCAGTACCGACCCACTCGTCGGACGCACCAATCCCATAATGACTTTGAACAGAGTAGATTTCCCTGCACCGTTCATACCGATCACTCCAGAAAATGTTCCTTCTGGAATCTGAATAGATGCATTTTCTAATCCCATTCTATCTTGATATTCTACTGATACATTGTGCAATTCTATCGCGTACATACTATTTTTTTTGTTGAATAATACAATTACAGACCACGTAGTCCATTCACAATCGTCTCTACGGTGTGTGTGAGTAATGCGAGATACGTTGGTGCCGGACCGTCTGCACCTGACAACGAATCTACATATAATACTCCCCCCATACGGCTTCCCGATTCGCGCACAACTTCTTCTTGAATTTTTGGCTCTACCGTACTCTCACAAAAGATTGCCGGAATAGTATTCTTTTTCACTTGATCAACTACATAGGCAATTTGTTGCGGACTCCCTTGTGACTCATCATTGATAGCCCAGAGATATAACTCTTTCATACCATAATCCTTTGCGAGATAACTAAATGCTCCTTCACAAGTAGTAAGATAACGTTGTGCTTCGGGAATTTTTGATATAGATTCTCTCAGTTGAATATCAAGTGCTTTGATTTTTTCCGAATAGATGCGTGCCCGCTCAGCAAAATACGCCTCATCTTCTGGGGAAACCTCGGTCAATGCTTTTCTAATATTTTCCACATACACGAGTGCCTGTTTGGGCGACATCCATGCGTGTGGATTTGGTTTGTCTTTGTATGCACCCTCAGCAATTGGCACTACCTCGATCCCTTCACTAATGGTCACATGTGGAACATTAGAAATACTTGTATACAATTTTTGTGCCCACAATTCGAGATTGAGACCATTGTCAAAAATAATATCAGCACGTGACGCACGAACCAAATCTCCAGGAGTCGGTTCATATCCATGAATTTCTACTCCGGGCTTGGTCAAAGAAATTGCTTCCACTTTCTCACCCCCCACTTCACGCACCATATCTGAAATTACGGTAAACGTAGAAAGTACCGTGAGTCGAGTGTCTGTATTTTGTTTTTCACGATCTGCATCTCGAGATACAAGAAACACCCAACTCAACATTATCGAGATGGCCACTACTACAATAGATATAATAATTTTTTTATTCATAATTTTATTCTAGATTCAAATACGTGATGTACACATAAATTTTTCTATGTGTATCCCTCTTTTGTTTTTATTTTTTGATTTTCTTTCCATGAGGATCCACATCTGGATTACCGAGAAATTTCGCGAGACGCTCGATCACCTTGTCTGAAAACGCATGCTCCAGTTTGTGAGCTTCCGCATGAATATCCGACGACGGAATATCGAGTACTGTATGAAGAAATACTTCAATCAAACGATGCTTGTATGTGAGTTTTTCTGCAAGACCATGCCCTCGTGTAGTCAATGTAATACCTCCACTTCGATTGGTCTTGATCAATCGTGCACGCTCGAGATCATGCACACGTTCGGAAACCGTAGAACGAGCGAGCGAAAGATATCGTGCAATATCGATAATACGAACCTGTACCCCTTGTTCACCAAGACAATGAATTGCTCTCACATAATCTTCTCTTGTTGATGTAATTTTTTTCATATATCCTATTTGTTCGTATATACGAACAATACTATACCACGACCTATTGATATCGTCAAGAAGCCTGTGTTCCTCTCATGATACATTGACAACAAAACCCTACTATGATAGCTTCTTTCCAAGTTTGGACTGTCTCAGTCTAGACTCTAGCCAACAACCAACCCTTGCGACGACCAAGGAGGACATATGGACCCGCCGAAGAAAAACCTGGTGAAAAAAGATAACATGATGGACAAGTCCAGCATCGGCAAGACGGCGCGCACGACGACCGCGGCACGCTGATCCACGACACGGAGGTCGAGGATCCGCACCCCCCCACCGTAAGGAAAGGAAATGAAAAAGTATGCAGTCTTCTAGCGATTCCAACCTTTGGCTTTCGTGACCACAGTCAACCTTACTACCGCAGATGCGGTACGAAAAAAGCTGTGCTCGCACCTAGAGCCACACCTATCACACGAACAACAACTCAAGTGATATGGTGTGGCTCTAGACTACTATTATCATCTATCTCAAAAACGCCTATAAGGCGTTTTATTGGTTTTCTATTGACAATTTCTCGTTATTTGTGTACCATCTCACGGCCTGTTTTACCTGTGTTCCAGTATTCACTGATACACAACAGGTTACATAACTACACGAGTAACAACAATACACTTTTGGAGCAATCGTGCACGATCCTCGTTTTTCCTCGTTCTTCTACGACACCCTCCCTGACAAGAGTGAAAGCGCCCGATCGACCACGCTCGTCCCCGACGACTCGATCCCCACGGGACCGCTACACCCGCGTCGAGTACGGGCAGGAGGCAACCGCCGGATCCAGACCGACAACGGTCTCATGAAGTTCACCGGCGAGGAGACGCCAGGCAACACAGGTGACGGAAACGTCGCCTAAGAAGCACTCTCTGTAGTTACCGGCGCTGTATTCAACCGACTTCTCGTAGTTGGGTACGGCGTCCGGACTCAACTTGTTCATTCTAAGATAATCTTATCTACAAGAAAAAGCAGATAGCAAGTAGCAAACTAATTTGATACTACACTATCTGCTTTTTTATTTTGAACAAAATCTTTACGTAATTACATGTTCGACATTTCTAATATCATAGAGTGTCGTTCCTCCACTATACGAAATTGCACTTTGCAAATCTTCTTCAATCTCTTGTAACTTTTGCTCATACGTCATCGTATTGCATTCGATGTGACGTAAAAATCCTTCTACATGATGGCGCGTACCTTTATTATGCTCTGATGCTGAGCCAAAATATATCTTCTTTACTTCCCCATCAACACTGATCGTCTCACCAGGAGAATCGACACATGCACTAAACATACCCCCAATCATCACCATATCTGCTCCTGCATGAATCGCTTTTGCAATATCTCCATTATGCTTGATTCCTCCATCTGCGATAAGTATGGTTTTTAATTTTTTTTCTTTTTTCACTTGCCCACATGCACTCACACACGAATACATCGGATACGTAAATCCTGTCTTAAATTTGGTCGAACATGCAGACCCGCCACCAATTCCTATTTTTACCGCATCAGCCCCCCATTCCGACAAATCCACCAACGCGTCTCCACTTGCCACATTTCCTGCAATAATAAAACATTCAGGAAAATGTTTTCTCGTATGTTCCAAAATTTTCTTGACTGCCAGACTATGTCCATGTGCAATATCGATTGTTACCGCATCAACACGAAGATTCTTTGACTTCAAGGTATCGATTAGTGCGTAATCAGCATCTTTTACTCCGAGAGAAATTGAAATAAAAATATCTTGATTCTTCTCGATCCACGCAACAATCTCTTCGTATGCATAAAATCTATGGAGAATATAAAAATATTGATGTTCTGCCATCCAGCGTGCAAGCGTAAAATCAATGGTGCATTTCATATTTGCAGGCATCACCGGCACCTTCCACTGTTTTCCAGCATACTGTACCGACGTATTACACTCTGATCGAGAATTCACGACACAGAGTTTTGGCACAAGCCACACCTGTGAATATTCGAGTGCTTTTTCCATAGACATGTATGGTTAAAACTTATGATATATATTATTTTTGCACGTAAAAAAAGGGTTATGACTAACCCTTTTTATTCTACGACTGCTTTGATACGGCGAACCCCTGCACTTACCGCTTCTTCTTTTACAATTTTGAATTTTCCGATCACTCCCGTGTGTTCCACATGTGGTCCTCCACAGAGTTCTCTACTAAACGTCGGAGCTTTCGGATCTGCGACTGGCAACTCTTTTGGATCACCCACACTGTACACTTTTACCATATCTTCGTATTTGTCTCCAAATAGCCCCATTGCCCCGCGTTTTCTCGCTTCTTCGAGAGGTAATATCTCGAATCCTACAGGATAATCTCGCTCAATTGCTGCATTTACCAATTCTTCAACGGCTGCAATCTGCTCGGGTGTCATTTTTTCTCCATGCGCAAAATCAAATCTCAAACGCTCGGGCGTGATATTACTTCCTTTTTGTACCGCATGAGGACCTAACACCTTTTGTACTGCAGCATGGAGTAAATGTGTAGCGGTATGATATTTCAGACTCATCTCACTATGATCCGCGAGCCCACCTTTGAATTTCTGCTCAGATGCTTGACGAGAAAGTTCTTGATGTCTATTTTTTTCATTCTCAAACCCTTGTAAATCAACTTTTAACGCCCTCTCATTTGCAAGTTCTAGAGTTAATTCAATTGGAAAACCATATGATTGCACCAAATCAAAAGCTTGAACACCATCAATCACATTATCATCAAGTGCATTTTTATCTTTTATAATACTTTCAAATTTTTTAAGACCTTGTTCTAAGGTATTTCTAAATTTCTTCTCCTCTTTTTCCAATTCATTCAAAATATCAATTCGTTTTTCATTTAAATTAGCGTAAGCGCTGGAATAATAATTAATAAAACAATCAGCAACAAATGAAGTAAAGTTCTCTTTTATTCTAAGCTTTAAACCAAATCTCACTGCTCTTCTAATAAGCCTTCTAACAAAATATCCTTGATCTTTATTCCCAGGTAACACCCCATCACTAATCAAAAATGTTGCAGCACGAATATGATCAAGAATTACTCTAAACGCATAGGTAATTTCTTTTTGACTGATAGGATAAGTTCCATCTTGGATTTTTTCTGTCTCAAGTTTATTTCCAGAACTAAAAACATATTCAGCGGTGAAAGGTTCACTTTGATATCTAAGTTTTGTTTTTTCTTCAAGCAAAAATATTGCATCCTCAAATACATCAATCCTAAACACATCAGGATTTCCATTCAGTGCCGCTGCAATACGTTCGAGCCCTCCGCCAAAATCCACATTCTGCTGCTGTAATTTTTCAAAACCATTCTCAGTCTTCTGATATTCCATGAATACATTGTTTCCAATTTCCATGAATCGACCACAGTCGCAATTCACATGACACGGACTATCTTTCCATTCTGATGTTTCGTGCAATCCGAGCTCTACTCCAAAATCCCAAAACATTTCAGTGTCTGGGCCACCAGGCTCTCCGACTGGCATGTTGCCAGGCACCCCACTTCTGCTCCACCAATTTTTCTTTTCTGAATAATAAAAAATTCGCTCACCTGGTTTCATCCCATCTTTTTCTGGATCTTCCCCGATACCCGCATCGATATTTTTTTCTTTATAAAGTTTCTGCCACAATTCTGCAGCTTCGGTATCACGAGGAATACCAAGCTCTTCATTTCCTTTGAAACACGTGAAATACAACCGATTCGGATCGAGACCGACTTCTGTGGTCAAAAATTCCCACATCCAGGGAATCTGCTCTTGCTTAAAATAATCACCCAAGGACCAGTTACCAAGCATTTCAAAAAAGGTAGTGTGGCGATTATCACCCACTTCTTCGATATCTTGTGATCGAAAACATTTTTGCGAATCAGTAATTCTGGTTCCCTGAGGATGCTTCTGTCCGAGTAAATATGGAACCATCGGTTGCATTCCTGAGCCAGTAAACAGAGTAGTAGGATCATTCTCCGGAATAAGCGAAGAAGATGGGATTACCACGTGTCCCTTCTGTGCAAAAAATTCGAGATATTTTTTTCTAAGTTCTGATGTAGACATACCTGTGCAATCGTACACGAAATTCACGATTAACGCAAGTATTTGAGGGCAACAAAAAGAAGAATTCCTACCAAAATGAGGTACGGCCAGGTAGCTGCGAAAAAGTCCCAGATTCCGATGATACCATCCATAGATTAAGGGTATTAAAATTTGAAGTAATTGGGGTTTTTAGCCCTAATATATCGGGCTTTTAGAGTATACCACACTTTCTAAAGAAGAATACAGGCTCTATTGAAAAACCCGTTCTGATATGCAGCATTAGAACACTCAACACAACTAGCTGCAAAAGGGTTGGTAGAATGTCTAAATTCTCATTCTCAAAAAGAAATAGAGAGCTTCGAACACTCGTTTGAGCGGACACTGTCCCGTGTTTGTCCCCCGACGTATGTCGAGGTCTCGATGAACACGAGCAGCACAAACACATTCACCTATACAGGTGTTTTTTATTATGTAAAAAACACCATACAATTGACAAAATTATAAAAACATGGTATTTTGATTTGTCCTTTTGGACCACCCATCTTTGATGTAAGTGCACTCGAACAGGAGTCTGACATGGTAGAAAAAATCGTCACCTTCCCCAAGGAAGGTACTGAGCAAGAAATCCGAAACATGCACAGTCAAGAAGCCAACCTGGCAATCGTTGCCCAGGCAAATGACTGGCTTACCCAGAAGGCCGACAGCATCGACGTTCTCCATCGGTCAGTCCACACGAGTGGAGGCCTACTGGTCATCACGGTCTGGTATAACGATCGGTGATCAGATAACGGACACCACAACTGATTCCCGTTTTTGCAACCCTCCTCGGGCAAGTAAATACGGGAATCAGTAAACACATTCACCTATACAGGTGTTTTTTTATTTTTACGCAATAACTCCCCCACCGAGACATTCACCATCTTTATAAAGTACCGCAAACTGACCCGGACTAATCGCTCGTTGAGGATTTTCACAAATGATAGTGATATTTCGAGGATCAGACACCTGTATCGTGCATGTTTCAAGTTTCTGACGATGACGAAAACGTACCAGACAATCAAATGAAGATTTCAATGGTCGACCAGCAATCCAATTCATTTCACAAATTTCTATTCTTGTAGTAAAAAGCATCGGATCGGTATCATATCCTACGACAAGCTCATTCTTCTCCACATCTTTACCCACCACATAGAGCGGACGTTTTCCTCCTGTCTGTTCAAAACCATGGCGCTGACCAATCGTGTAAAATGGCAATCCTTCATGCTCGCCAATTTTTTCCCCTTTTGAATTTTTTACCATACCCCTTCTTCCTCTAATACGTTTTTCCAAAAAACTTTTTATCGGTACTTCACCAATAAAACAGATTCCCATACTTTCTTCCTTATTGGCAGTAGGTAGGTCAAATTTTTTTGCAAGTTTTCTCACTTCAGATTTTGTATATTTTCCAATTGGAAACATTGCATGAGAAAGTTGTTCTTGATTGAGTTGGTGCAAAAAATAAGTCTGATCTTTGTCAGTATCAACTGATTCAAGCAAACGATAGAGGCCTCTTTTTTTCTCTACCTGTGCATAGTGTCCTGTCGCGAGAATGTCAAATCCTTTCTGTTTTGCGACCTCAAGCCAGGCACCATATTTAATAAGACTATTGCACAAGATATCAGGATTTGGTGTGCGTCCTGCTTCGTATTCTCGATATACATATTCCAATACTTTTTCCTGATACTCTTTTCTAAAATCTAATTGTAATAGCGGAATATCTAAACGTGCTGCCACCCGAAGTGCATCACGATATTCTGGAATCCAGCACGATTCACCATCAGTCGTGATTGCTTCATCTGCAGTATCATAATTGATCATGAACGCACCTGTAACGTCATATCCCTGACGTACCAAAAGAGCGGCAGCAACTGATGAGTCGACACCGCCGGACATAGTCATGAGAATTTTGGATTTTGTTGTATTTCTAAACCACATATTATAATCGTGCAGAACCTCCCATATTTTGTCCCTCTCCCCTCTGTCGTTCCATTTCACGTTCATGCTCCTCCCTTCGCATCTCGGTTACCAATTCTACAGCCCAATCTCCAATAACCTCTCTTTGGTGAAATTGTTCTACTGGACCCACAAACAATCCTCCTTCTGGAATTTCATCCGTTCCATACTCCTTGAATAAGTATCGATTGGCAATTGTAAGATCTGAAATAAGTGCATTATGTTTAATCGTTCGAAGCTTATCAGCATTTGCAAACTTATCTTGAAAATCATACGATCCTTGATGAATTGCGAGTATCCTTTCTGTACGCTCAATCTGACGAATATAATCAGTCGCTTTGACAAGGACATTTTCAATTAATTTTAATGCTTGAGGATCTGAAGTCACTTTGTCCTTTATTTCACGTATACGATCCGTATATTTACCCATATTCTTGACTTATTAGTAAAAATGTGTAACAATAGGCCGTTCCCCGAAAAGGAGAAGGGAACATGAAGACTTTGCTAGAAGCCTATCAAAAAGCAGTCCTTCACGCCAGAGACAAAGATACACTGTTCACGCTCCTCGAACAATTCGAGGATGCAATAGCAGCGATTCTTACACATCTGGACGCGAGGGGTTCTGCCCATCTTGTCAACAAGGAGGTGAACAATGTGACAGAACTTTCTCACTCTGTCACAGAAGCAAAAAAACTACTTGCAAAACTTCCGATCGAGGGACTTGTCCTCGATTTTGTCTCCGATGAGGAGATGGTGAGTTTTGCAATCGAACTGGGATATACTCGCACTTTGTCACGTGCGAGATAATAAACTCGTGGTCTACTCTATGTGGCCACGAGTCTTTCTTTTTATATAAAACTTTATTTTTTCTTCAGACCTGCATCACCAAACGTATACGTCCGATCGTATTCAAATCCTGCATAGGCAGTCGTACCGAGTACCACCACGGTGAGTGCATAAAACTTCCAATCACGAATCATTTCGTACAGCAACGAGACAACTTCGTCTAGTGAAAGTCCCAAAAAAAGCATTCCGATATCAAATACATAAAACACTACCAAGGTGTATATCCCCAAAAATACTCCTCGACTAAACGAAGGTTGAAATTTTCTGAAGTACCATTTTGAGAGCATTAAAATCAACGGAATCGTGAGTACTAAATATATAACGTGCACAAACACAGGAATCTGATCAGGTGCGGTGCCAATTGTTACCCCACACGCAAAAAGTACTGTAGCAAACAATATAAATGTAGCGATATACAGGATGACCGCAAACGCAAATGCTCTCAAAACATTTACAGATTTCATATACAAGTATTAAAAATTACGTAAGATCGTCAAAAGAAATTTCCTCATCTTCAAGTAAATCTTTTGGTGCTCGATCAATTGAAGGCGGAACACTCTTCGTCGACGGTGGAGTCACTATCGGCGCATCGTTTGTTTTTTCTGCAACAACGGGAGGTGTCTGTGTTTGTGTCTGGAGATCTGCAAACGCAGTCGCAAACGGACGGTGCGATTGTGATCCCGCTGGTTGAGCAGGTGTGTGAGAAATCACTCCTTCCCCACCCCCATTTCTCTTCTTGCGTTTTCGTCTACGTTTGCGCTTTCCTTCACCTGGCAATGATAATTCAGACGTCCCCGCAGGCACACTCTGACTCACGACGTGCGGTACGCTAGAACGTGGAGATGTACTCGTATTCATCCGCGGTTGCTCAGCACGCTGGTCTTGATTCCGCGATGTCACCGCTGGTTCTCCCGCAGGCATTGTTTTTTCGACGACACGCTGAGCTGATTCAGCAACATTTTTTTGATGTTGCTCAAACCGTTTCTGATTTTGTGATTTTGGTTCATCATTCTTTTTCTTCTGATCAAACACCACTCTACGATCTTCTTTTCTCACAGGAGCATTATTCATCTGCGTACGCTGAGTAGTATTTTGAACTGGTGCAGATGATGTACTACGTACCCCTTCAATTCCCTGATCTTCCTCATCATTCGTAGATTGGCTCCATCGTGAAATTTTTTCCTCGACAACCTCTTTCTTTCGTCCATATCGTTCTTGTGACACACGCACCACTTTTTCCGATGATTTGGTAGAGCTTGCGAGTGGTGGTAGTGTCGCAGCGCTAAACGGCTGTGACGCAACACCGTCGATCATGAGTTTCAAAATAATCTGATATTTTGTCAGATTTACAATATCTTCTTCGGTAAATGTAGGAGTAAATTCTTTGACAAGCATTTCAGCATCAGCACCACCAACACGGAAGGTGACAATCGTTCCTACGTTTCCAAATACTGCATTTGCAACCACTTCATCCAACTGTGCAACATATTGATGAGCCATAATCAGACTCAGCCGATATTTTCGAGCCTCAGACAAAATATTTGCAAATGACGGAGTTGCAAAATTCTGAAACTCATCAACATAGAGGAAGAAATCTTTTCGATCGTTTTCTGGCGTATCGACACGTTCCATTGCAGCAAGTTGTAATTTGGTAATCAACATTCCCCCAAGCAATCGACTATTATCTTCCCCGATACGTCCTTTTGATAAATTCATGATAAAAATTTTTCTCGTATCCATTATCTCACGCACATTGATCGTAGATTTCACCTGCGCCACCATGTTTCTGATAATTGAAGCCGACAAAAATTGTCCGATTTTATTCTGAATTGGGGCTACTGCTTCTTTTGCATAGCGATCATCATAATTTGCAAATTCATCACGCCAAAAGGCTTTAATTACTGGATCTTTGAGGTGGCGCACGACACGCTTACGATATTCCTTATCTGAAAGCAGACGATTGACACCGAGCAAAGTGGATCCTGGATAGTCTAGAAGTGCGAGAAGTGTATTATTCAATATATATTCCATACGCGAACTCCACACATCAGGCCAAATCTTCTTGAACGTTCCCATGAGTCCGGCTGCGACTAGATGTTTCTGCTCTTCAGTTTTTACTTCAAGAATATTAAATCCAATCGGATTTTCCACATCGGCAGGATTGAGATATACCACATCATTCAGACGCCATGACGGAATATGATCAATAATCTTTTCTGCAAAATCTCCATGTGGATCGACGAGCCCCACTCCATGTCCTGCATAAATATCCGACAACACCATGTTTTCCATGATAGTGGTTTTTCCCATTCCTGTCTTCCCGATCACGTACATGTGACGTCTACGGTCATCTGTTTTAATTCCAAAACGCCGTACCTGATTACGGAAATTGGTCTGTGCAAAAACACAGATATCTTGGGAAACTTTTGGAGCCTGACCTTTACTCGTGAGCTGTGGACTGGGCATGGTAATAAATTAATATATGTGGTGAAAACCGGTACTATCACCTCTTCTAGAATACTAGTATAGCATACTACACATACTCTCCTCTACAACTAGGTACGTATATATTCAAAAACTTTCAGTATTTCTTCTTTCTGCGCAACTTTAAGTGTCTCATGCATCCGTCGGGCAATCGAATGTCTACTCTGCTCATCTGCCAATAATTCACGTATTTTTTTTGCCACATATAAGCCATCAGCAGTGAGTTCATTTACCACAAGCGCGGCACCTTTGTCCTCCAATAAACGCACATTTTCCACCTGATGTCCTGGTTTTGGAATAATGATACAGGGTTTTTTCAGCGCAGCCCCTTCGGTAAGTGTCCCAAAACCTCCTCGACATACAATAACATCAGCTACCGCATATGCATCTTTCATTTCAGCGTCCAAAAATTGATATAAATGGTAATGAGAAAACAATTCGCTCGCTCGAGTGACTATTTCTTGTGGACGTTCACGGCCAGAAAGATGGATCACTTCGGCATGTGTTTTGAGATGTGGTATTGCTTCGACAATTAATTGATTTACCTTCAAAGACCCTGTCCCACCGCCCAATGCAAGCACTACCGGCACGGTACCGGTAAGCCCAAATATTTTTTGCGCACGCTTTTTATCTCCTTGTAAAATTTCACTACGCACAGGATTACCGAGCCACATCGTTTTTCGTTTTGGAAATTCTGATACCAATTCTTTGAGCGACGTGGTAATCACCCGCGCACCAGGAACCATAAGCTTGTTTGCAAACCCTACTTCTACATCCTGCTGATGTATCCACGTAGGTATTCCGAGTAGCCATGCTGCGAAATGGACTGGTACCGATACAAACCCTCCTGCTGAAATACAGACATCTGGATACTCTTTCCACAATATCCTCAGTGATTGAAAAAATCCAACTATAATACGAAAAAAATCAAGAATGTTTAATGGAGACATGTATCGTCTCAATTTTCCTGACTGAATCGACACAAATCTAATTCCTTGACGCTCCACAATCTCACGCTCGGGACCTCGCATGGTTCCAATCCAGACAGATTGTAAATCTGGATAACGCTCCTGTAACACACCCTTGATCGCGAGAAGCGGGGTCACCGGACCCAATGTACCACCACCTGAAAATAACACTTTCATATAATTGATATCTGATTTTAGATAAAATTTTCTACACCTCAAAAGAGGTACTGTTCCTACTTAGCGTATTACGCAACAACAAACTTAATTTTTACTGACATTAACCACAATCCCCAATGCAGCCATTCCGACCATGAGTGCAGTCCCTCCATGGCTCATAAACGGTAACGGTACACCAGTCAACGGGAGTAAGCCGACCATCGCTCCAATATTCATAAACGTCTGTATTCCAATCCAGCTCATAATACCAAACACCAGCAATTTCCCAAACTCATCAGATGTTTTCTCCGCAATAGCAAACCCTCGATAGATGAACAATACATACAGTATAATGCACAAACATACGACAATAAACCCAAGTTCTTCTGCCGCAACTGCAAAAATACTATCCGCATGTACTTCGGGTAAATATTGAAATTTTTGACGTGAATGTCCAAGCCCTAATCCAAACCACCCACCCGTACCAATCGCCAAAAAAGCCTGATTGATCTGATACCCTTGTCCAGTGGGATCGAGTTCAGGATGTAGAAATGTCATAAAACGATCTGCTCGATACGGAGTAGAAAATATCATCAACACGAACGCGAGAATTCCAAGCAAACACACTATTCCCAAATGGGTTAATTTTGCTCGAGCAAAATACAACATAAGCACAATGAGTGCTCCCATAATAAACATACCTCCAGTATCTGGCTGCAATGCAATCAGTACAAGTGGAATTACCGAAATCATCAACACTGACACAAACCCATGAACTTCTCGCACACCCTTTCCAAGCGACGCAAGCACTGCGGAAAGATAGATTATAAGTGCTAATTTTGCACCCTCGATCGGCTGAAAAGAAAAATTACCAACCACAATCCAGCTACGTGCAAACGTATTATTATCAGAACCAATACCTGGTACAAATACCATCGTCAACAAAATTCCCGCAAAGACAAAAATGGGAAGTGATATTTTTCTCCATAGTCGAAAATCGATTTTCGATAAAATCAAAAATAATACTGCCCCAGGAATGAGACCGAATAGTACTTGTCGTTTGATAAAAAAATAAGCATCTGAAAATCGATCCAATCCCACTGCCACACCCGCAGAACTCAAAATCAATAACCCAAACAAAATAATCGCACTTGCGTAGCCTATAAAGACATAATCCGCACCCTGATTTGCAGTCGTGACAGCTCGACGCATAGAGTCGGTAGGCTAAATGTTTAAAAATACAATAAGTACACTTGTCACAGCAACTGCCGCCTGCACCGCGATCATGATTGCAAGTAAACTATACGAAAAAAACCAATCTTTCCGATAGATCATCCACCCCACTATCGTATTCACCACTATAATACTCGCCCCAATCGCAGGAGTGATATACATATCCTGCGGTCTCCCTATCTGATCCACGCCGAACAGTATCGTATAATGAAGGAACACTTGCTCTAAATCCATGGGAATTTGAAGTACAAGCCAGAGCCAAGAAAAGATATTTAATATGAGCGCACACGAAACCATAATCACCACCGGAAGCTTCCGTAGGTATAATTTGAGTGGATATATATGATATTCCATATGTTCCATAGTATACGTGTCCCACCTCAACTTGACAAGCGCATTACGATAGCGTATACTCATCCCACACTAACTTTTGCTGGTAGCAATTTACAAATTTAGTTAACACCCCTATACTTTTGACCTATGGCAACCAAAAAGGCGGGTGGTGCGGTGCGGTTGGGTCGCGATTCCAACCCTCAATACCTCGGAGTGAAAGTCGGCGATGGCCAACGCGTTCACTCAGGTATGATTCTCGTGAGACAACGAGGTACCCGTATTCACCCTGGACAGAATGTCCGACGCGCAGTGGATGATACACTTTTCGCAGTAGCATCCGGCTCAGTACAATTCCAGA
The DNA here is from genome assembly GCA_002293825.1 of Candidatus Magasanikbacteria bacterium UBA922. GTDB lineage: Bacteria > Patescibacteriota > Patescibacteriia > Magasanikbacterales > UBA922 > UBA922. Next base: position 75,583 of record DBDW01000008.1, read on the forward strand.
CCAAAAAGCGCAAGCGATTTGATGGAAAGCTCAAAACTGCAAAATATGTGCATGTACGCACCACCGCAACAGTCCCTGCAAAAAAAGCAAAGACTGCCAAGAAAAAATAAACACTTACTCCCGTAATCGGGAGTTTTTGTTTGGAAAAAATTGTGTGATATACTTTCAAAATCTAGGATACATGGAAAAATATATAAGGTTACAAAAAGTTCGCTATTGTATTTTTACATATTATTCCATGCATTTTGTATGTTACTAGACGCAGTGAAGACTATTCTTATCACCACCATCATCCAAATCGCAGCCGTATTCGGGCTTTTTTTTGGTCTTGGTTTTATCCACTCAATCGTCTATCGTCTTACCAGTAGATATTTTTCCCGTGTATTTGGATGGACAGGGATGATCGTCACCGGTGTTATCGGCACTCCTATTCATGAGTTTTCACACTGGCTCATGGCAAAAATTTTTCGCCATCACATTCATTCGGTGAGCTGGTTCAATCCTGATCGTACGAGCGGCAAATTGGGACATGTCGAACATAGTTACGACCGCAGAAGCATATACCAAACTATGGGTAATTTTTTTATTGGTGCATCTCCCATTATATTTTCTTCACCCCTTCTCGTCCTTCTCGTCTACATATTCCTCCCTGACCCAGAGTCGATTGTATATCCACTCACCGAATTTCCTCGTTCTTTTTTTGAATTCACCTATATGTGGCAACAATCATTTCTTGCAGCATGGGCACAAATCGATAGTGGTTCATGGAAATTCTGGGTATTCATATTTCTCTCACTTTCAATTGCCTTACACATGGCACCCAGCTCGTATGATCAGAAAACTATGTGGAAAGGATTTTTCCATATTGCACTCCTCATGTGTATAGTAAATATCATGCTCACATTTGCTGGTATTCCCTATACTAAATTCTTACTCTCACAATTACCCCTCTTATACACCATTGCATGGGTATTGGTCTATGCAATTTTTATCTCCACTCTTTTTCTCATTATTTCATTCGTTCTCTATCTCATCAAAAATAGTATTACGAGAAGACCATAGCCGATCATAAGGCCACCTCTATACGCTTCCCTAGTGCACGTTCATATTCCGAAATATTTTTTGTACGCACTCTCATAATTTCCACAGAAGCAACCGACCCTATAATCGGTACATTACGTATCGTACCTACAATACTCACGATCATGTCTCCCTGATCGGTGTGACGTGCACGCACTGTTTCTATATCTATTTCAGTAGTTACAAATCCATCACTCAGAGCTTTTTCAAACGATCCTTCACTATTCGCAACAGGTTTCAAAGAAAAAATGGTATAGACTCGTGCATCAGGTTTTTTCAAAAAACGCTGCCCTACGATAATTCGAGTATTGGTAATTTTAATGATTGGTCGCATAAGGACTGTTGTTTTTCTATTATGTCCACCCTGGCCCAGTCCTCGATCAAGCCATATACGCACCGGCTGTTCTTCAAATAATATTTTTTCACCTTCGTTCAAAACTATCTGATTCAGAGTTTTAACATTTCTAAATTTTATGGCGACCGCAAGTATAAAAATAAAAAATAAGACAATAACAGCCCACAGTGTAGTAGTATCCATATACTAATTTACCCTAATTTATATGACTGAAAAAAAATAAAAATTCGATTTGCTTCACGTTCGACAGCCTCCTGTCTCTTATACACATCT